>JBDTLC010000001.1:0-3931 GCA_039935015.1 Paralcaligenes sp.
GGATGCAGGCTTCGTGGGTGCGGATGGTAATGTGCTTGATATCTGCATCGGTTTTGCCGGCCTTCTTAAGTTCCCGATGAAGGTCCATGGCGCATTCCACAGCCGTTTGCGAATGGAATTCGGCCGGGAATGAAATTTTGAAGAGCACGTTTTCCATGACATAGCTGCCGTAGGGGCGCTGGAATTTGAAAGGCTGGCCTTTGAACAGTACGTCGTAGAATCCCCAGGTTTTGGCCGACAAAACCGATGGGTAGCCCATTTCGCCGGTTTTGGCGATCAGCGCCAGGCGAACGGCACGGCTGGTGGCGTCGCCCGCCGCCCAGCTTTTGCGGCTGCCAGTATTGGGAGCGTGGCGATAGGTGCGCAGGCTTTGGCCATCGACCCAGGCCAGCGATACGGCGTTGATGATTTCGTCGCGGGACAGGCCCAGCATTTGCGAGACCACAGCCGTAGACGCGACTTTAACCAGAACGACGTGATCGAGACCGACCTTGTTGAAGGAGTTTTCCAGTGCGATACAGCCCTGGATCTCATGTGCCTTAATAAGCCCCGTAAGAACATCGCGCATGAGCAAGGGCGCTTTGCCCATAGCCACGGCATTTCGCGACAGCCAGTCGGCAGTGGCCAGAATGCCACCCAGGTTATCCGACGGATGACCCCATTCAGCCGCCAGCCACGTGTCGTTAAAGTCGAGCCAGCGGATCATGGTGCCGATGTTGAAGGCCGCTTGTACGGGATCGAGCTGGAACTGCGTGCCTGGCACTTTGGCGCCGTTAGGTACAACGGTGCCTGGCACGATGGGTCCCATCAGCTTTTTGCAGGCGGGATATTCCAGCGCTTCCAGACCGCAGCCCAGTGTATCGATCAGGCAGTTGCGCGCCGTTTCGTAGGCCAGCTCGCTTTTGATCTGATAAGTGAGAACGTAATCGACGATGTCGACCAGCACCTGATCCGGTGTGGGACGAATGTTGGAAATGGGCGAGGACATAAAGGTTTCCGTGGTGCTGAACTTATTTGCGTTTATCGAGTGCGACGAATTTTTGGTCTTCCGGCCCGACATAATTGGCGGTAGGACGGATAATCTTGTTGTCGATGCGCTGTTCGATGATGTGGGCCGACCAGCCGGCGGTGCGTGCAATGACGAACAGGGGTGTGAACATCGCCGTGGGCACCCCCATCATGTGGTAGGACACAGCCGAAAACCAGTCGAGATTAGGGAACATCTTTTTGATGTCCCACATAGTGGTTTCCAGACGTTCGGCGATATTGAACATGCTCATGTTCTGCGCCTTTTTTGACAGTTTGCGGGCTACTCCCTTGATGACCTGATTGCGCGGATCGGACACGGTGTACACGGGATGGCCAAAGCCGATGATCACTTCTTTGTTTTCGACCCGGCGGCGAATGTCGGCGTCGGCTTGGGCGGGCGTCTCGTAGCGTTTCTGTATTTCGAAGGCGACTTCGTTTGCGCCGCCATGCTTGGGGCCGCGTAGCGCACCGATCCCGCCGGTGATGGCCGAGTACATGTCCGAGCCCGTGCCGGCGATAACCCGGCTGGTAAAGGTCGAAGCGTTGAATTCATGTTCTGCGTACAGAATCAGCGAGGTGTGCATGGCACGAACCCATTCGTCGCTGGGCGCCGTGCCGTGCAGCAGATGCAGGAAATGGCCGCCTATGCTGTCGTCGTTGGTCTGAACGTCGATGATGCGGCCATTATGGCTGTAGTGATACCAATAAAGCAGGGCGGACCCCAGGTTGGCCATCAGGTGGTCGGCGATGTCACGCGCGTCGGGCAGGTTGTGGTCGTCCTTCTCGGGCAACACGCAGCCCAGCACCGACACGGCGGTGCGCATTACGTCCATAGGGTGGCTGGCGGCCGGCAGCGACTCGAGCGCGTTTTGCAAAGCAGCGGGCAAGCCCCGTAGGCTGTGCAGCTTTTTCTTGTAAGCGGTCAATTCCGCCTTAGTAGGCAGCTTGCCGTGGATTAGCAGGTGGGCAACTTCTTCAAATTCGCAGGTTTCAGCGATATCCAAAATGTTGTAGCCGCGGTAGTGCAGGTCGTTGCCACTGCGCCCGACGGTGCACAGGGCGGTATTGCCCGCCACGATACCCGATAGCGCTACGGATTTTTTGGGCTTGAAGCCTGGATTAGTTTTTGGTGTTGCGCTTGCCATGTCTGAGCTCCCGAAAATTATTTGGATTTACCTTGTGCGAAAAGAGAGTCGAGCTTGGACTCATACGTGTGGTAGTCGATACGGTCGTAGAGTTCTTCGCGGGTCTGCATTAAATTGACAACGTTTTTCTGGTGGCCGTCGCGGCGTATGGCCAGGTAAACCGTTTCGGCTGCTTTGTTCATGGCGCGAAATGCCGACAACGGGTAAAGCACCATGGCCACGCCGGCGTCGGCCAGTTCTGGCACAGTGAACAGGGGGGTTTGACCGAACTCAGTGATATTGGCCAGAATCGGTACATTCAGTGCACTGGAGAATCGTTTGTAGGTGGCCAGATCGTACGACGCCTCGGCAAATATGGCGTCGGCGCCGGCCGCCACGCAGGCCTGAGCGCGGTCGAGCGCCGCTTCAACGCCATCGACTGCAATAGCATCGGTGCGTGCGATGATAAAAAATTCTGAATCGGTGCGGGCATCGACCGCCGCCTTGACGCGATCGGCCATTTCTGAGATTGAGACAATTTCTTTACCCGGCCGATGGCCACAGCGCTTGGCGCCGACCTGGTCTTCGATATGGCAGGCCGCAGCGCCGAATTTGATAAGGCTTTTGATCGTGCGGGCGATATTGAACGCCGATGGGCCAAAGCCGGTGTCGATATCCACGGCCAGCGGTACATCGCAGACATCGGTGATGCGGCGTATGTCGGTGAGGACATCGTCAAGAGTGTTAATGCCCAGATCGGGCAGGCCCAGCGACCCGGCTGCGACGCCGCCTCCTGAGAGATAGATGGCGCGATAGCCTGCGCGTTTAGCCAGCAATGCATGGTTGGCATTGATTGCCCCCATGATTTGCAGCGGTTGTTCGTCTTTCAGTGCCTGGCGGAACAGCGCGCCCGGCGAGGCGGGTCGAGTCATGGAAGCCTCCGGATAGCTTGTAAACGAGTACAAATGTAGTAGAGATCAATAGAAAGGCCCACAAGCAGGCCTTTTTTAAAGCCGCTTACTTAAGCAGGCTTTGCACGCCTTCGCGTTCTTCGAGCAATTCTTTCAAAGTGAAATCCATGCGCTCGCGCGAGAATGCATCGATCTCCAGGTCGTCGACGCGGGTGTATTCGCCGTTGACGATGGTAACCGGCACGCCGTAAATAACGTCTTTAGGTATACCGTAAGAGCCATTGGACGGAACGCCCATGGTGACCCACTTGCCGTGAGAGCCTAGTATCCAGTCGTGAACGTGATCGATGGCGGCATTGGCGGCTGATGCCGCTGAAGACAGGCCACGCGCTTCGATGATGGCGCCGCCCCGTTTGCCTACGGTAGGGATGAAGACCTCACGGTTCCATTTGTCGTCGTTGATAAGCTGCGTGAGGCTTTTGCCGCCCACTGTCGCAAACCGGAAATCGGGGTACATAGAGGGTGAGTGATTGCCCCAGACAACAAGGTGCTCGATGTCGGCGACCGGCTTGCCTGATTTTGCGGCCAGTTGCGAAAGCGCGCGATTATGATCCAGACGAAGCATGGCGGTGAAGTTCTTCGATGGCAGATCGGGCGCCGATTTCATGGCGATATAGGCATTGGTGTTGGCGGGGTTGCCCACCACCAGCACTTTAACGTTGCGGCTGGCCACATCGTTGAGTGCTTTGCCTTGCGCAGTAAAGATTTGCGCATTGACCTGCAACAGGTCTTTACGCTCCATGCCGGCGCCACGAGGGCGTGCGCCTACCAGCAAAGCTACATCGACATCTTTGAATGCCTGGCGAG
>JBDTLC010000002.1:0-24255 GCA_039935015.1 Paralcaligenes sp.
TCCTGCATGAACTGGCGCGACTCGCCCGCAAAGTCAGCCGAGTATCCCGACGGGGCCACCTTTTGTAGGATCGTGTTCAGTTTCGTCAACAGTTCACCCTGAGACAATCCGCTAACCCCCGAAATGGTGGCGGAATTGAGTTGCTGGAAGTGGTTGATCGACTCCGGTTGTACCGAAGTTTCAATATGCGCCACCGTACGAGCAGGAATCATTGATCCCGAGGGAGTTCGAATGTAGTAGCCTAGTATTTGGTCGGGGTTGAGGCGGTCGACCTGTAGTACTTGTGGTATCACTTTGTATGACCGTCCGGCCGTTGAGAAATAATTCACGTAATTGCCACCTAGCGCCGCCGACAGCGCCGCGCCGACGTCTGCCTCGGTCATTCCCAGTGCTGCGATCTTGTCCCGGTCTACGACCAGCTTGGCTTGCGGCTTGTCCAGTTTCAAGTCAAGATCCGCGAACCAGAATAAGTGTTCTTTTTGCGCTTGGGCCAAGACGGCCTGGGCAACTTCGTTCAAATTATCGATGGGTTCTGTCGTGGTAATAACAAACTGGACGGGTAAGCCCTGGGAGCCTGGCAACGAAGGCAGCGGGAAGGCAGCGATCTTCGCGCCTGCCACTTGGTTCCATTTTTGTTGAAGGTCCATTATGACCTGTGCCTGGGAGCGACTGCGGTCTCCCCAGGGTTTTAGCAGGACCCCGCCTAGCCCCTGATTGAGCGACGGCACGCCTGTCAGCTGGAACATCTGCTCATACTCAGGCTCCTTGCTTGCGATCTTGTAGGCCTGGTCGGCAAGCCCCTCCATCTGCTGAGGTGAGGCAGTGGGTGCTCCTTTGATCTGCATGAACACCAGCCCTTGGTCCTCGGTCGGGGAGAGTTCGCTCTTGGCCGTCATGCCGCTAGCTGCCACGAGTATGAACAAGAAAAATCCAAAGGTCACCAGCACCGGCCAGACATTTAACCCGCCCGAAAGCAACCGGCGGTACCGGCCGCGTAGCCGGTCAAAGTAGTGATCAAGTCGTCGTGCGAATCGCCCCTCTTCCTTTCCTGGCTTGAGTAGACGAGATGTCATCATGGGAGAGAGGGTCAGCGCCACTACGCCCGACACAGTCACAGCGCCGGCCAGCGAGAAGCAGAACTCTTTGAAGAGCGCACCGGTCAGGCCTGTGCGCAGCCCAATGGGCACATAGGCGGCAATCAACACGGTGGTCATGGCAACGATGGGACCTCCGAGTTCCCGTGCCGCGATGAGCGCGGCCTCTAGCACCCCTTTGCCTTCTTCCTTGATGTGGCGATCAACGTTTTCGACCACAATAATGGCGTCGTCAACAACAAGACCTATCGCCAGCACAAGGGCGAGAAGCGTCAGGAGGTTGATGGAATATCCGAGCAGGAACATGATGAAGAATGTTCCAATGAGCGAAAGCGGGATCGCCACCAACGGGATAATCACAGCTCGAAACGAGCCGAGGAACAGGTAGATGACGATCGTGACAATGAGCATGGCTTCGGCCAGCGTCTTGACGACTTCGTCGATGGAAGTGTTGATGAATTCCGTGGAGTCGTAGACGATATTGCCGCGAACGCCCGATGGTAATTGAGATTGCAGATCGGGGAACGCCTTGCGCACACTTTGGGCGACAGTCAGAATATTTGCATTGGGTGCCACCTTGATACCGACGAACACCGAGCGTTTGCCAGAGAAAGCGACGCTGCTGTTGTAGTTCTCCGCGCCTAAGGTGACGTTTGCTACATCTTCCAGGTGCACGAGTGCATCACCGTTGTGCTTGACGACGAGTTGCTTGAATTCGGCCACACTGTGCAGATCGGTCCCGGCGGTCAGATCGATTGTTACCATCTGACCTTTTGTGGACCCGACTGCAGATAAATAGTTGTTGTTCGACAAGGCCGTGGCAACGTCTTGTGCCGTAACGTTATGGGCTGCCAGCTTGCTCGGGTCCAGCCAGGCGCGAAGAGCGAATTGACGCCCCCCAAGAATCTCTGCGGTTTGCACGCCTTCGATCGAATCAAGTTTGGGCTTAACGACCCGAACAAGATAATCGGTGATGTTGTTGGTGGGTATGACATCGCTGTAGAAGCCCAGGTACATGGCGTCCGTAGTCTGCCCGACCGATACCGTTAGCACGGGTTGCTGGGCCTGGGCCGGGAGCTGATTCTTCACCGAATTAATCTGAGTATTGATCTCGGTCAGTGCTTTGTTGGCGTCGTAGTTGAGTCGAAGCGTCGCCGTAATGGTCGACAAACCTGTGATGCTCGAGGAAGAAAGGTAATCGATGCCCTGCGCCTGGGCGACGGCCGATTCGAGTGGCTGTGTGATAAAGCCGGCAACCGTGGCGGCATCCGCGCCGTAGTAGCTGGTCATAATGGTGACCACCGCGTTTTCGGTGCGTGGCCACTGATTAACGGGCAGCTCAGAGATCGATCGCAAGCCCAGTATCAAGATAAGCATCGAGATAACAAGGGCCCAAACCGGTCGCTTGATGAAGGTATCGGTAAATTTCATGGAGGACCTTATTGTTCTTGTGGAGTCGGAGATGCGGCGTTCAGTGGAACGCTATGGTTATCGACCTTTATCGGCGAACCATTCTTGAGCTTCATTTGGCCGCTCGTGACGATCACGTCACCTTCCTTTACGCCAGACAAGATGGCGACCTGGTCACCACGGGTCGGGCCCGTTTGAATGAAGGTTTGTAGTGCCGTGAGAACCTCCTTGCCTTGGTCGTTTTTCTTATGTACCGCGATGAATACGGTCGTCCCATAAGGGTTGTAAGTGACGGCGGTTTGTGGAACGGTGAGATAGTGCCGCTTCGCCCCCGACTCGACGACGGCTCGGGCGAACATTCCGGGTATTAATTTTTGTGCCGGGTTTCCGATGGTCGCCTCAACAGTGACGTTTCGCGTGGTTGGGTCGAATTTCGGGTCCATGGCACTGATCTTCCCGGTGAAGGTTTGCTTGGGCAGGCCGTCTGCGGTGACCGAGACGGTTTGGCCAGTGGCGATCGCCTCTAGCTGCGCCTGAGGTATGTGGAAGTCGATATAGATGGGGTCGAACGTCTGCAGAGTCGCGATCTTGTCTCCAGGGTTGAGATATTGACCGGGATTGACACTGGTAATCCCAATCCGCCCGGCAAACGGCGCGCGTATCGTCTTCTTCGCGACCAATGCCCGCTGTTGCTCTGCCGCCGCGCGTTTCGCTTTCAAGTCGGCATCGTCAGCGTCGACTAGCGCTTGCGATACCGCGTTCACCTTAAGTTGCGCTTTGTCGCGCTTGAGAACCGTTGCAGCCAAACTGGCGGTCGCCTCAAGTGAGTGAAGCAGAGCGATGTCGGCATCTGCATTCAACTGAACGAGAAGATCGCCCGCCGAAACATCCAGCCCTGGTTTGAATGCAACGCTGCGGACGATGCCGCCCACTTCTGTCGTGACATCGACTCCGCGAACTGCTTTTATCGATCCCACGGCAGAGACGCTCGGTTGCCAATCGGCAAACTGCGCGTTGATAGTCGTGACCACGGCGGGTGGTTGCGGAGCTTTCGATTGTGCGATCAGCTTCGATATCTGAATGAATTTCACGCCACCGATGATGAGGACAATAATCAAGACCACCCCAATCATGCCGATCATCGGCCGAAGAAGGCGTCGTTTGCGCGCGCCGCCGAGTTCGGTCGGCTGGGTGGATGGGGACGAAGTGGTCTTAATTTCGGCCATGGGGCTTCTCACTGGTTCTGTTGTTCAAATTGGTTGCGTTGCCCGAGAGGGTGGGGTCTATATCAGTGCGGTTCCACCATCCGCCGCCTAGAGCCTGGAACAGTGCAGTGGTATCGCTATAGCGTGCGGCCTGAGCGCGCACGCGTGCTAGCACGGCGTTTTGATAGGTTTGTTGTGCGGTGAGCAGATTGACATAACCCACCGCGCCCAAGCGGAACTGAGCGCTCGCAAGGCCTAAGCTTTCGTTGGCCGCACGTTCGGCCGCCACTTGCTGGGCGAGCGCGTCGGCGTCCGCTTCCAGTGCACGCAGCGCGTTGGACACATCCTGGAATGCACTGACCACTGTTCCTCGATAACGCGCGGCCGATTCGTCATACGCCGCTACGGCTGCACGCTTGCGATGTTCGAGCGCCCCCGCGTCGAAGATCGACTGTGTGATCGATCCGACGAGCCCCCAGACGCCTGTGCCTGACGTAAACAATTTGCTGACGTTCGACGCACTGGAGCCAAGCGATGCGGTGAGGTTGAATTGAGGCAATTGATTGGCAACGGCTACACCAATGTTGGCACTGGCTTGATGCAGTTGGGCCTCGGCTGAACGCACATCTGGCCGCTGTTGCACGATGGCCGATGGAAGGCTGACTGGCAGCTCCTCTGGCAAATGGAGGGAGTTCAGATCGAAAATTTCGCCGCGATCCTGATTAGGAAAGCGCCCAAGATAGGCCATGAGTTGGTTGCGAGTTTGCGCCAGTTGCTTTTGCAAGGCTGGCAAGGTGGCGCGCGTTTGCGCGAGCGTGGCCTCTTGAGCGAGTACGCCGGTATTGGAGATCGCCCCAAGCTGCCGCTGAGAGGTCAGAACGTTGAGCTGGTCGTTCTGAAGCTGAATGATTTTCTCGGTTGCGGCCACCTGATCGCGCAGAGATGCCAGGGTCACGGCCGTGTTGACGACATTTGCGCTAAGCGTGAGATAAGTCGCCTCTAGTTGGTAACGCTCATACTCGGCCTGCGCAGCGGACGATTCAATCCGGCGGCGCGTGCCACCGAAAACGTCCGGAGCATAGGAAATGCTCAGCGACGCTGAATGGACGGTCAGGATCTGGGAGAACGAGCCATCGGGGCTCGCCAGGCCGGCGGTTGCGCTCGTTCCCGATACCTTTTGCCGGGTACTGGACGCTGTGCCGCCCAGGGTTGGGAACAGCGCGGCCTGGTCGGCGTAAGCAAGCTCGTTCGCGTGGCGAAGCGCAGCTTGAGCGGCGGCCACATCCGGATTGGCTCGAAGCGCCTCTTCGACCAGTGAGTTCAGCGCTGGCGAGCGAAAAAGCGCCCACCATTGGCCGGGAATATCCATCCCCGCGACAAGCCGCTGTGCGGAGCCGCCTGTTGCCACATCAGCCGACGCGGTCGTCGACGCTAGCTTGTCTCGTGAGTAACCGGCGTTTTGGGCAACATTGGGCCGAACGAAGTTCGGCCCCACAGCGCAGCCAGCGAGCACGACAAAGAAAAGCAAGCTTAGCGGAGCAAGAGCCTGCGTCAGTCTGGAGGGGGCGATCACTTGTGCTCCCCATTAATTGCGTCCGAACGCATAGCAGGCCCTTCCAGGCCCCTCATCAAAAGTGCCACGGCATGGCGCTGAATCTGCTCGCGCCCATGACTCTTCGTGAGATTGTTTTCGTCCCAGACGCAAGAGCTGGTCGCTTGAGGCAACATGACTTGTGCCACCATCGAAGTGAACAACAGATCAGGTTCGATCTTGGGGTTGACCTCGCCGCGAGACTGCGCTTCGACGATTTTCCGGCGGAAGGCATTGCTGCGATCGCGTGGAATACGACGAATTAGGCGTTCGCGCAGCAGGCCGCCCACCTGGACGATCTCTCGCAGCCAAAGCGAGGGTAGCCAGGGCGCTGCGTCGGTAATGTCGAACATTCGCGCCAACAATCCCCGGATCATTTCAATAGCGCTCTCGTGTTCGAAATCGACAGGCCCCCAAATTGCCTGCATCAGTGGTTCTAGACGTTCCTCGACCACAGCGTCGTAGAGCTTCTCACGTGTTTCAAACCAATAATGCACCATCGCCGAGGTCACTTTTCCGGCCTTCGCGATCTGCGCAATGGTGGTGTTGGCGATACCGCGGTCCGAGAACAGCAAGATCGCGGTGTCTAACAGATGCTCACGCCCAGACGTATCGTCGTTATGGGATCGACGGCCACTAGGCCGGTGTTGTTCGGGTTTCTGTTCCATGACGGCTCTCTAATTAACTAATTAGTTAGGGTTTGGCTCTAAAAAAATGGGCAAAACCCTTTTCATTTCGTGGCGACGCGCCGCGACCTGCTGTGCGCTAGTATCTGACTTAGCGTGGAATCAAAAAGCCGCTACGAAGATATAGCGGCCTTTTGTCGACGAGGCAGGCGTGCTTAAGTGGCCCCCTCGGGGCCATACTGTGAGGCTTACTTAGCCGCGTGCACCATGTACTCTACTGCAGCGTGCATTTCAGCGTCGGTGGCTTGTGAGCCGCCACGCGGAGGCATGGCACCCACGCCATGTATAGCGTTTTTAACCATCGTATCGATTCCAGTTGCGATAAACGGTGCCCAAGCGGCCTTGTCGCCGTATTTGGGAGCACCGGCGGCGCCAACAGCGTGACAGGCGAAACATACGGCTTTGTAGAGTTTTTCGCCAGCCGGATCGATAGCGACTTCAGCCGTTGCGGCGGCGGTTGTTTTGCCTGCTGGCGCTGTGGGAGAAGGTGTAACGGCAGCAGGGGCTGGCGCAGCAGAGGCTGGCGCAGCAGGGGCAGCAGCAGGTGCTGGCGCGGCGGTAGCCACAACGGCAGCCGCTTCGGGTTTGACCGCAGCTTGTTTGTCTTTGGCGGCCGGTGCAGCCGGCTCTTTAAACGAGGCGCCCGATTTATTGGCCATATAGGCCACGGCGCGAGCGACTTCGTAGTCGCTAAGTGAAGGGTTTCCGCCTTTGGGAGGCATAGCACCTACGCCGTGCAAGGCGTTTTTGATCATTACGTCGTAGCCTGTTTTGATGAATGGAGCCCAAGCCGCTGTATCACCGATTTTAGGAGCGCCCGCCACGCCAGCCGTGTGGCAGGCCGTACAGGTAGATTCGAATACTTGCTGCCCCGTCTTGTACACCTTGGGCGCGTTGGCATCGACCAGATCTAAGGTGGCAACAGGCTTGAGCCGTTCGGCAATGGCCGCGGGCGTGAAAGCATCCGAACCAGCCCCGAAATTGTCGCCCGCAGTCACCAAGTGGGCGAGCATGATAAGAACGGAAATAGGGATCAGGAACGCCAGGATGATCGTGACAATTAGCTGTTTGGGGGTTTTAATAAGGCCAGGGTGTTCTTCGATGTGTTCTGAATTGTTTTCTTCTGTGTTGTCCATGATCGAATCCTGCGTGTTCCGTAATTCAGCGCCTTGGCGCCTGAGATTGTGCGACGATTAACCTGGTTGGCGCGCGAATACACCCCTCGTGTCTACGCGTTTGGCAACCATCCAAGTCCATGATTATACCGAGAGTGTCGCTCACGCGCAGAAATGGCTGCCGTTGTTTCAGCCATTGTCTTGGAGGCGCGCGTGCGTGCGTAAATAAATTGCGGCAAACACGCTACAATGGCGGCCTTCGCGCCCGTAGTTCAATGGATAGAATGAGAGTTTCCGAAACTCTTGATACAGGTTCGATTCCTGTCGGGCGCACCATCGTTTAGGCTGTTAGGTGGGGATGGACTTTGCTGCACTTGCTTTGAAACAGTCGGCTTGCCAGTGGCGAGGAATTGTTGTCAATCGGTTCTCGCGCAACTACGTCAAATACTCAGACGTGCTCGAGTGGCCGCACATCTTTAAGGATGCGCGCAGCAACTTGAGGCTCTACCGATTTCAAGTCATAGGCTTGCTGCAGATTCAGCCAAGAGCTCGCGTCGCCTCCAAAAAACGCAGCGAGCCGTAGTGCTGTATCTGGCGTAATGCCGCGACGCTCTCGTACGATCTCGTTCATGCGGGTAGCGGGCACATGCAGATGAGTAGACAAAGCGTTGACGCTCATGCCAAGGGGGGTGAGGTATTCCTCGCGCAAAATTTCGCCAGGATGAATCGGACGCATGCCATTTTTGAACATCATGAACTCCATTTCAATGGTAATCGACGATCTCGACGTGTTCCGGCCCTTCTGTGGTCCAGACGAAACAAACGCGCCATTGATCATTGATACGACTGCTGTGTTGACCAGTCCGGTTTCCTTTTAATACCTCTAGACGATTGCCAGGGGGCGAGCGCAGGAAATTGAGGATTTCGGCGCTATCGAGCATTTGCAATTTGCGCTCAGCTACGGCTCGGAAGTTTGAAAAGCGAGCGCCGTGCTCACCTTCGTAAAGAGCTTGAGTGTCGGGACATCGGAAGCTTTTTATCATGCATTACATCTTATAACGTTTGACGTTAGACGTCAAGCGTTAAGTTTTATTATTGAAATGTTGATACAAGTTCGATTCCTGTCGGGCGCACCATCAATCAACAGATTGTGTCATCTGCGTGTGTGTAGCCCGGCAATTAATGATCGATTGCTCACTTTATGCCGGAAATTGGGGGCGATCATTAATTGCCGGAAGTTCCATTGAACCGCTGCTGCCGAGCGCCCTTAATGTCAGCCTTTTGATTTCCGTTTGATCAGGCCTTTGCACGTTTACTCCCGAACGGGATAGCTCCTTGTCTAACCCTCTCCGTGTAAGACATTCTTCATTGCGCAAAATTCTAGATAGTGCAGGTGGACCCTCACGCGCTAGATAGGTTATCGGATCAGAGAAGTGGTGTTCAGGTTCGGCAACTGCTGCGACCGTCTCGTCCGTGATACGTAGGCACGGCAGTCACCATGAAACCTTGACGTTGCCGGTCACAAAGGTCTGACACGCCATGCGGTAACCCGCGACAAACTCGTCGGGCGTTAGATGGCGACGCTCCTTTGGCTTAATGTGGTCAGTATTTTCCAGGCCTTCATCGATATGGCAACGGCAAGTGCCGCAAATTCCCCCGCCGCACTTGAACGGTATCCCCCCCTGAGCGCGTATGGACACCCGCAGCAAATTGCTGTTTTCGGGTGCTTGGGCAGTCTTGTTCCCGCTACTCACAAATGTAATTTCAACCATGTTAGGTCACTCCGCCCGCGGCATCGAATCGTATCAACGAAGCTTCCAGGCCGTCGAAGTGGGTCAAGTGATCAATTTCTTTACGCGCCTCATTGAGTGTTCGGTAATGCCCGAGGAACTTCGTTGGTACTTTGTTCGACGTATACGGAGGCACCGACTCGGTGATGCGAACATAGCCTTCTTGCTCGAGTTCCATCACATGAAAGACCGCCTTGCAATGTCCGCAAAACAGATACTTATAGGATTCAATCACTCTGACACTTGGTTCCGCGACCGACTCGTAAATGCCGGGTTTGCATGTCACAATTACATACATGGTCTACCCCCTTTCCCCGATGGCTACCTGTAGCGTTCCAACAGTCCCCTCGTCCTGAGGGTGCACGGGTTCAATATCCTGTGTTAGTTCGATGTCATGCGTTAGCCAAAGCTGGCAAGTCAATCGGTATCCTTCGTCCAACAACTTTCCCAGTTGCTTCCTCTCTTTCCAGTTGGGGGCCGGGAGATGCCCTGCACCTGCAAGTACTCTGCAGGTGCAGGTTGCACATTTACCCATTCCGCAACGGTATGCAAGATTAGGATGGGGAAATTGCCGAATTCCGGCTTGCACCACGAGGTTCGTGTTTTCCTTCACCTCTCCCTCGTAAACTTGGCCCTTCCTATGAAGGATGATCTTTATCATGGCTTTCTCGTCGCCTGTTGCTGTATTAGGGGAATCCGTCTGATAGCTGAGTATTGAGACAATCTTTAATATAGTATATTGTATACCGAATGATGGAAGGCTAGGCGAAACGCAGTACGTTGTTAGACCGTAAGCGGGTCTTCGCTGTGGGAGAAGCCGAAACTATCGGAATATATAAAGCTTAGGTTGGCGCATAGTGTCAGCAGGACATGCTTGGTTTCTACCACCATCTGAGGCGAGCCACACACATAGCAGGCATACTCAGAAAGATCTGGCAAATCGTTGCGGACCGCTTCTTGCACATACCCTCTGCGCCCCGACCACTGCTCGTCCGCACGAGACAAGACTGGGACGAATTTGAACTCGTACAATCGTGACGCCCAGGACTCGATTTCTGCTCGCGCATACAAATCGGCTTCTGTACGCATCCCCCAATAGAGAGAGATCGGCGGGCAGTCTTCGTCGTCCAGCAAAGATTCGAGCATCGCCCGAATCGGCGCAAAACCTGTACCAGCGGCGATGAAAAGCAAGGGGCGCCAATCGTCGGGGTGGTAACAGAACGTCCCTCGGGGGATTTCCACCTCAAGCACCGTCCCCGCAGTCAAGTGGCTCAATTGTGCATCCGTGAAATATCCCCCCTTTACACGGCGAATGTGAAAGTCCACCTCATTTCCCAAGGGATACGCCGAAGCCATGGAGAAACTGCGTTCGCCGCGGCCGGGCAAGCGGATATTCATGTGTTGCCCAGGCAAGTAGCTGAGATCTGCTTCGTCAGGCAGGTGTAATACAAGGTGCGAAATGTCCGCGGTGAATGGTTTGTTCTCCTGAACGATGGCCTGTACGACGATGGGATCGGGCAACTCCACGCCTTTGCCATCCGGGGTTAAAACCACGTCGGAGTCTACGTGGGCCTGGCAAGCCAAAGCATAACCCTGCGCCGCTTCTTCTTCCGTCAAGGCCATGGGAAACTTGTCGTAATGGATGTCTCCCTGTTGCAACTTGACCCGACACGTTCCGCAGGTACCCAAGGTGCATTCATGGGGTAGGCGCACCCCCGAACGCATCGCTGCGCCCAGGATAGTCTCTCCCGCAGCGACCTCAAAGGTCTCGCCCGTTTCTGAATTTCGTACAAGCCGATTCATGGCTTATCCCCAGCAAGTGCACACTTTGAGCACGCGATAGGTCATCATTTCTTGATATCCGCCTGAACCAGTACCTTCATGCCGCAAGACGTCAGCGCGTCGGCCAGCGCCTGAAGCCCGGCAAGCCCCGCCTCGGTATCTTGCTTGCCATTTCCGCCGCTCAAGCCTATGGCGCCCACTACATCATCATCAACCACTATCGGAAACCCGCCGACAAAAGCGGCGAATCTCCCTCCAAAAGTGAGTTGGATGCCAAACGCTTCGTTTCCAGGTAAAGCGGGGCCATTGGGAGGCGTTGTAAATAGATGTGTGGAGCGTTTGTGACCCGCCGCCGTAAACGCCTTGTTCATGGCGATTTGCGGTCCGGTGATTCGAGAACCATCCATCCGCTCCAGCGCAATAGGGAATCCACCGGCGTCGGCAACACAAACCGTCTCCAGGACGCCTATCTCTTTAGAGCGTGCGACCGCTGCGGCAATCATCAACCGAGCCTCTTCCACTTCTAGGCGAAAAACTTGCTTCATGGAACTTCTCCCTCTATAAGAATAGAAAACAATTCATCAATCAAACGCCGCGATACACGGTTTTGATCTGAACAAAGAATTCGAGCCCTGTACGGCCCGACTCACGAAATGTAGCTGTACTGGATCGCTTCACCCCACCAAACGGGGCATTGACCAAATTACCGGTGGTCGTGCGATTGACCTTGACGGTACCGGCCTGTATGTCATGCGAAAAACGGTGGGCCAATCGTGCATCTCGAGTCACGATGGCCGCTGACAAGCCATACTCTGTGTCGTTTGCAATATGAATGGCTTCGTCATAGCCATCTACCGCCAAGATGGAAAGAACAGGCCCAAAAATTTCTTCTCTGGCGATACGCATGTCTGGCGTGACATTGGTGAATACGGCCGGAGACACGAAATAGCCCTCGTCATACCCCTTGCCTGTCAAACGATCGCCACCTAGAAGGTGAGTTGCTTCCTGTTTTCCGACTGCGATGTAATCCAGCACCGTCCTCAGTTGCGACTTTGTTGCCAGCGGGCCAAGATCGACCCCAGCGTCCAATCCGTTGCCCACCTTTAGCTGGGTCACCTTTTGCAATAACATCTCCGTATAGGCCGATTGAATTTTGCGGTCGACCAGCAGCCGACTCGTACCTGTGCATGCTTGCCCGGTCAGGGAAAAGCCGCCCTTGATAGTTAGGTCGACGGCCAGATTGATGTCGGCGTCAGCCATTACGAGCAACGGATTTTTGCCCCCCAATTCCATTTGCAACCGTGTGGTCATGGAGGCTTGACGGTGAATGGCCTCACCCACTGCAGTCGATCCGGTAAACGTGATGGCCCGAACTTCCGGGGACCGAGTCAATACCTCACCCACGCGCGACGCGCGGCCAGTGATGAAATTGAACACGCCGGCCGGCACGCCCGCGTCCACCAACGCCTCCGCCAATCGATACCCGGACAGCGGCGCGTCAGTGGAAGGCTTGAACACCACTGTGTTTCCTGTGATCAGAGCAGGCGCGATCTTGCGAGAAGGAATGGATATCGGAAAGTTCCATGGTGAAATCACCGTCACCACGCCAAGCGGCTCGCGCTGGGTGTACACGACCATATCCAGGTCATCCTGGGGAAACGTTTCGCCGGAATAGGTCTGACCTTCAATAGCGTAAAAGCGCAAGGTGTCTGCCGCCCGCAGTACCTCGCTCTTGGCTTGAGAAACCGGCTTACCCTCCTCTCGTGTCAGCTCTTCGGCGATGCTCGCCGCACGCTGCTGCAACAACTCGCCAGCCTTGATCAGGACAGACGCCCGTTTGGACAATGGTGTGTCTCGCCAGGTGGCAAACGCGGTCGCGGCGGCTTGTACTGCGGCTTGGGCATCTGCCTGATCGGAATCTTGAAACCGCCCAACGACATCTCCGATGTCGGCTGGATTGCCGTTGGCATACGTCGCGCCGGACAAACAGGGCGTCCAAACTCCACCAATATAATTGTTGAAAACCTGATTGTTTAAATCTTGCACAGTTCAGTTACCCTGGTTCAAAAATACGAAAATACGTGTACGTGTACGTGGAAGGTGGCGCGTCCGGTCAAGGTGGGGTGCATAGGGCCGAAAGGCCCCGGCACACATTGCCCTGCATGACCATATTTCCAGGTTAATTGGCCATTTCTAGGGCTTCCAGCGAAATATCATCCTTCACGTAATCGGTATACAGTGCATTCGAGTAGAGCAGACGCATCTCGGCCCCGACCTCACAAATGCGCAGGCACTTCTGTTGAAGCTCTATCGTATTGGCATGCGCCAGCACGATCTGGTAGCCTCGCTCCCCGTGAATCTCGTCCGAAACGATGTGTAGGTCGAAAAATTCGACTTCCTCATCGGTAAAACCGTATTTCTCACGAAGGCGAGGCGCCTGTTTGCGATAGATGGACGGTACCTGGGACTCCAGCCCGACGACCAAGCCGGCCACTGCGACGATGGGGTTTTCACGCATTGCTATACCGTAGCACCATGCCTGAAGGGCACGGGTCGTCGGCGACATATTGTCCGGGTTCTGCACCCGCTCACGCGTTGTTCCGCACGCCTCGGCAAAACGAATCAGCAAATCTGTATGGCGATCACCACCGATCTCTTCTTCGTACATATTCGACAGCAAGAAATCCTTTGCCTCTGTGTAATCGTCTCCCAGGCGGGCATAGACATACGCCAGATAATCGGCGAACGGTCCTACATAGTGATAGTGGTTTTCGGCCCAACGGGCCATGTGCCGGCGGTCGAGCTTACCGACCGCCCAAGCGACATTGAAAGGGGAGGCATTCGCACTCTTGCCTTTAATCGCCTGCTCCAAGGCAGTACGAAACTCGTCTTGATCCATTAATGCATCCATGTCTATTCCTTTATAAAAGCGTTTTGAGGCACTCTGAACATCCGCAAAATTACCGATAAGGCACCGGCTTCAGGGCGGGCAGTTATCTAATTGACTCAAGATTTATTGTATACGATATACCGTTTGTGAAAACTAGGGTTATCCCTTGTTCGGTTCATGTCTAGTGGGAGGCTAGCTGTAGCCACTGACCGTCCTTACGAGGGTCAGTGGCCCCGAGCCATACGCCTTGTAGGGATTGCATGACGGCCTGCGCGCCTCCAAAATCGCTACGCCCACCAAGTTCACCGGCTTTGTAATGTGGAGGCTGATAACCGGCCGCCCGCAAAGCCAGCGCAACGGGCTCCGCAAACCCTTTCTCTAGCGCCAGGGTATTGCCCACTTCAAGACGCCAACGCGACGCATCCAGCGCCCCCTGCAAAGCTTCTCCCCATGCAAGCACTCGGGTCAGAATCTGAATCTGCCCTTGTGGCTGCATTAAGCCACCGACCACCCCCATCCCCAGACGGAAGCGTCCGCCCATCGTCGTCAGGCCAGGCACAACGGTGTGATACGGCCGTTTGCGAGGCGCAGGGCCGTTGATGTGGCCTGGCGCCGAGAATCCAAAGCCGCGGTTCTGAAGGCAAAAGCCGCCGCCGGGCACGGCAATACCTGATCCGAAGCGCTTGAATACGCTGGACATCAGGGTAATTACGAGGCCTTGCTCATCGGCTACTACTGTGCATACGGTATTGCCGGCAGGGTCTGCCACGGTACGCTTGGCCTTTTCCATGGCGGCCGACGTGGCTTCCACCATCTTGACCCACGTTGCAGGGTCTTTGGGGTCTCCATCCGTATTCTGAATAGCAGCCAAGGCATCCAGTATCGCTATACCGTGTGTGTTTGGAGGGCATTCGTGAACGCGAGCCCCATAAAACAGAATGGACAAAGGCTCCTCGAAACTGCCCTCATGAGCCTTGAAATCGTCGACCGACAAGGCGCCGCCGATAGACTGAACGGCACGAGACGCTGCCACCGCAATTGGCCCGTCGTAAAACGCGTCGGGGCCATCGTTGCTGATATGCTCGAGCGTATTGGCCAGGTCGGGATTCCGGAACAGATCTCCGGTTGACGGAGGCCGCCCGGCATGAAAGAGGCGAGCACAGACGGGATCCACATGAAGAACCGAATCGAACAGGGCCCATTCGAGGGCCGCTACCTTCTCAACCGCGAAGCCGTCACGAGCATGCTGAATGGCCGGAGTAAAAAGCAGCTTCCAATCTAGATGCCCATAACGTCGATGGAGGTCCCACCACCCGCGCACTACGCCCGGCGTGGTGACAGACAAGGGATGACGCTCGGGAATGCGAGCCCCCGGCAACAATATGATGTCGGATACGTCCAAACCTGCTGGCGCCCGACCTGTGCCGTTATAGCTCAAGACATCTCCGCTCGGCTGATAAACCATGGCCAGGACGTCGCCACCCACGCTGGTAGCCATGGGTTCTACAACCCCCATAACCGCATCCGCCGCTATGGCGGCGTCCACTGCGGACCCTCCCGCCAACAGCATCCGCCTGGCCGCTTGAGCCGCTAATGGATTGCCCGTTGCGATCACTGCCGGGCTATTTTCTTTATCATCTTCCACGCTTTTACGCCCCTCGCTCCAGTGTCATCGCGAAGGGTATCCTTAAACGTGCATCTTCAGAAGCACACCCGCGACCACGCACATCACAACCGTGCCGACCAATACCGGTACGAGGTTCCGCCTAACGAGGTCGTTGACATCTACTCCTCCTACTCCAGCGTCGGCCGCCGCCCCGAAGGACCAAGCGATTGCACAACCGCTACCAAAAAACACCTCGGCCACCTGAACGGCAGAAGCAAGGACGACAACATTGAGGTGAGCGGCGGTCCCTAATGAACCGGCAAGGGCACCAACCAGCGGAAGGCCGGAAAACCCTGATCCGTCCAGGCCAGTCAACATCCCGATGAAGGATATTCCGAATACCAGGGTGAATGGATCCAGCGCAAGGTGATGCGAGGCGAGTGTCGCGAAATCAAACAGGTACCCGGGAGCACCGGCGCCTATGATCTTGGAGGCCATGTGCGCCTGTCCGAGGAAAAAGAACGCAGCGATCGGCAGAATTGGCGTGAATATTCTAAGTGCAAAGAAAAATCCGGCCCGAAGATGCGTTGCCATCGTGTCGATCTTTCCTTTCTCGCGGCCAAGCAGCGTCGAGATGACCAATATCATCATTGCGGTACCACCAATAAGTTGGGTCGCCTTCTCACCCTTGATGGCATGTGCAGGATCGAACAAAGCCCGCGTGACAATCAGCAGCACAATAAGTAGAAAAATAAGCGGAACACCTACTGCCAGTACCTTGGCATATTTGGTGCTTACACTAATTTCACTTTGCGCGGAGTCGTTGCTTGTCGCCACGTTAAACGTACCGGGGGGGTCCGCAACAAGAACGCCAGACTTCATTTCGCGACGAATCCTGATGAAAGACCAGCCGATGGCGATTGCGCCGATAATAAATGAGAACAGCAATGACCAGGGAACGATGGCGCCAGGGCTGACGCCGGCGGCGGTGCCGGTAAGATGAGCGGCACCCTGAATAATAGGGTCAGCGGCCAGAGCCATGCCGTGGCCAAACAGGTTCTCGGCGATCGTCGCCGCCATCCGCGGCAATCCGGCACTTACGGCAAACGGCAACACGATGGTTCCGACGATGGCCGTCGACGGTGTCGGCCAAAAAAAGATCGAAAAGAGGTACATCGTTATGCCAAGGATAAAAAATGACCTGACAGGAGTGGTCATTATTTTCTTCAGTGGCGCGACGATCATTTGATCGACCTTCTGCAGCTTTAACGAATCGAGCATGGCAACCATCAGCGCAATGACCACCATGATGCCCAATAGGCCATCGGTCGCTTCGATAATTGCCCTAAATACCACCTGGACACTGAAAACCACACGATCAAGGAAGGATGTTCCCGCCTTGGCAGCCAGAATGCCGATCAAAAATATGCCTATGATTGATGGAGCGATTATTCCTCGTCTTAGCACCATAAAAACCAATATCGCCACGACCGTGGCTAAGAACACCCAGTGGGCCGGGGTCAAAATTATTTCATGCATGGGGTGACACTCCTCCAGTTATTTATATGTTAAGCCGATGCCGCGGCTCAATATCGCAAACGTGCAGCAACGACGTTGTCGCCCGCCACCCATTCCCAGCCTATTTTCTCGAATAGTGTGGTGGGGCAAAACAGCATCAACGTAATGTATACTGTATATTATCTTCAATTTATTTGAATGAGATACGGGGGTTTTCCCTAGACATCCACAATATGATGCCCACCGATTTGCTTCCCTTTACACAGCCATGGGTCTACGGCCTAATGGCCGCGCTCATCGCAATATCCGCTTTCCTGCAAGGCGTAGGGGGAGTGGGCTTTACGATGTTCGCAGCACCTGTTGCTCTGATGATCTGCCCGGAGCTTGTGCCCGGCCCGCTATTGACCCTGGGTGGGTTGGTTACACTCATGACCGCCATCCGAGAGCGGCATCACATCGCCTGGAGTCCGGTTTCGTGTGCGGTTGGCGGTCGCATTGTCGGCGCTCTGATCGCGGTATTGGCGCTGGGTCGTTTGGCCAAAGGCCCACTGAGTCTGCTCTTTGCAGGCCTGATTTTGCTCGCGGTCACCATGAGCGCCTCAGGGCTGAGAATCGTGGCAACCAAGCTGAACTCCGGCATAGCGGGACTGGTGTCGGGTATTATGGGGACGCTAACATCCGTCGGCTCCCCGCCACTTGCAATCACTCTGCAATATCACACCCCACCCACAATCCGGGCGACCATAGGTACAATCCTGGCAATCGGAGCAACTGTGTCGTTGTTTTTCCTGGCAGCAATCGGGCATTACCGATGGCACGATTTTTTGCTGAGTGCTACACTTTCCCCCTTCATGTTCTTGGGTTTCTGGCTTTCCAATAAGGCGCGTCATCGGGTTGGCGCCACTGCGTTGCGCCGAGGCTTACTCATTTTCTGCGTCGTCAGTTCAATCGGCCTGATCGTGAAGACGCTCTGGCTATGGAAATAAGCCGAGTCTCACCCATACCGCGAAAACGGTATACTGCCTACAGATATACCACTCAAGGTCAACACTCGAGAAGAGTAAATCGACGAAGTTCCCCTCAACGCTAGAGTGAGGCCACGGCAGGATAGACAACACCCCGGCAAATGAATACGAATAACGCCTCCAATAAAATCGGTGAACAATACTCTCCGCTGTTCGCGCTGATCCGTGACCGTCTGCGCGAGCGCATCCTGCAGGGTGAATTTCCTCCTGGTTCCCGTCTTGTCGAAAGTCGGCTATCCGACGAAATGGCCGTATCTCGTATTCCTGTTCGCGAGGCTCTCCGAGCCCTTGCAGCAGAAGGGTTGGTTAAAATTGAACCACGCCGTGGCGCTTCCGTTGCCGTGCTGTCGGAAGACACCGCTTACGACATGGTCGAAGTACGCGCTGCATTGGAAGGGCTGAACGCGCGATTAGCTGCACAACGGCGCGATGACGCGGCTATAGCCAAACTAAAGGCGATACTCGAAGAAGGCGTGGCCGCAGCTGAACAAGAAAACGCTGAGGCCTGCCAGCAGCTGAATCGGACATTTCACAAAACGCTTGCATCGATCACCGGCAATACGTTTTTGATGGATCTGATGAACTCGCTACGCGACCGGACGGCGCTTGTCTTTGCGCCCAGTAACACCCGCAGGGTTAAGGAAAATTGGTCAGATCATTCCCAAATTTTGCGTGCAGTCATTGCCGGTAATGTGGAGCTCGCTGGGCTTCTGGCAACGCAACACGTTCACAACGCTGCTCGTGCTTACTCTGAAGAACGCCAAAAAATACGCTGAAGGCGTGGTCTAGCCTCTGAAATTTTGGAGTCTTCGCCTCTTAGGAGTTTGCCAGGCTTTCTCTGGGAATGGGTGGTCAGTTCCAGTAAAAAGTACATCGATGAGAACGAAGGAAATGTCTACCGCGCCCTGTCACGCACGCAGCCATTCTTCCATGCGAAAGCCTGTGTCCCTGGAAGTCAGGATTGGCTGATGCGGAGCCCATATTCCCGAAGATTTCCAGAAAAGTCTCTATTGGCGTTTGCGCTATCACTTGGGTAAGTTGAAGGCCGAGAGCGAGCCAGCGGCTTCATGCGAGCCCTGGGTCTCGCCCCGTGCTTGATCCAAGTGCTCGGGGCCCGGACATCAACGCTCTGCAAAGCACGCGACTCATTTTTCGAATCGATCAATGCGAAATGGCTCGATCGGTAAATCGGTGTTGCCCGTTAACACAAGGTCGGCGATGATCTTGCCCACGATGGGGCCAAGCTCAAATCCATGCGCGGAAAACCCGAAGGCATGGAACGCTGCTTCATGTCTGAAACTAGGGCTTATGACGGGAATCCCGTCGGGCATGTAGGCCTCGATACCTGCCCAGCCGCGGTTCACCACCGCATCGCGCATGTGTGGAAACAGGTCGCACACCGTGCGGGCACCCTCGGCTAAGGAGCGAAAGTCCAGCTCTGTTCGTGCAGAGTCACGGTCCACCCAAGCGCGTCGTCCACCACCGATCAAGACCGTTCCGTTGCTGCGCTGTTTAAAAGAGAGCGGTCGCCCGGTGCCTAGCACGACCGGGTCGAGAAAATGATTCATCCGCAAGGTGACGAGCATCATGGGGCTAATGGCCTGTAGCGGCACCGGCTCACCCAACTGAGCGGCCACTTGATCGGCCCACGCGCCTGCGCAGTTGACAATGACAGGTGCGGTAAACATGCCCGCATCAGTAAGCAGTTCCCACTGGTTCTTCACGCGCGTCACGGTTTCCACTTTTACGCCTTCCAGGAAGCGCGCGCCCAGGCTGGTGGCCTTGTGCCGGAAGGCCAAAGTAGTGCGATAGGGGTCGGCGGCACCATCTCCGCGCGCTATGACCCCACCCCTAACACTAGTGGCAAGCTTCGGCACCAGGGCCAGCAGATCTTCGCGGCTGATCCATTGTTCGTGCGTATAACCATGGGTAGCCATGAGCTCCAGTCGTTGGCGGAGAACGGCTACATCTGCCTCGTTCTCGGCCACTCGTATCTGTCCATGCTGCTCGAACTCGCAATCGTCATCGACGAGATCGCCTATTCGATACCAGATCTCGCGCGAAGCCAGCGCCAGAGGGATCTCGGCGATGTCTCGCGACAGCGTACGTACGCCGCCCGCATTCACCCCCGATGCATGACGCCCGACATAGTTCTTCTCGATGACCAGGGCCGGCGTACCCATGCGCGCCAAGTGTAGCGCCGTAGAACTACCGTGCAGGCCTCCCCCAATGATAATGACTGCAGCGGAACGAGATGGTTCAGTCATGTCATTTCTTCAAGCGCACCACAGCCTGCAGCGACTCGTCAGTTTGTGGCAACGATGCCAGCTCGCCTAGGTTCAGTGGCTTGGTGGGAAAACGCAAACGGTAGTAGCCCACTTCCTGGGGATGCACGCCGCGCTCTTGGGCAATAATTTCAGTCACGGTCAGGCCGCAGAACCGGCCCTGACAAGGCCCCATGCCGCAACGCAGGAACGATTTCATCTGATTCGGTCCGGTACAGCCCAGTTTGACCGTTTCACGCACCTGCGCAGCGGTTACTTCTTCGCAGCGGCACACGATGGTGTCGCCGGTTGGGCGGCGGAAAGCGGCTGGCGCACGATAGAGCGTATCGAAGAATTCACGCCCGCGCAGCGCACGCGCCAGGGCTGCGCGCGGCCCCGCAGCGCGGCTGTCGCGCTGCGCCGCATCGATGCGGCCTAAGGATTGTGCTGCTTGCAGAGCCGCCAATCGGCCACGGTGTTCGGCGGCAAGCGCGCCCGCAATACCCGCACCGTCTCCGGCGAACACAACCCCAGGCACAGAACTTGTACCCCAGCTATCCACTTCAGGTTCCCAGCAATCCAGCCTTTCGTTCCAGGTATGTTCCACACCGATGGCGCGCGACAGATTCACATTGGGCACCACGCCTTGATGCAGCATAAGCTGGTCCGTTGGCAACGTCTTGGTGGTGCCCCCGACCGTATAGCGTACCTGCTTCAACTGGCCGGCTCCCAAGGCCTCGAGCGCCGTGACATTTTTGATGACGGGTATGGCAGCTCGCACGGCACGTATCAATTTCAGACCCTTGGCCAAGTAAGGCGAACGCAAAAAGCCCCAGAGCTGCGGCATGGCCTGTCCCAAACGGCCCGCAGGCGTCGTTTCCAGCAGTGCATCGACCTTTACGCCCGCATTCACATATTGCCACGCGACCAGATATAGCAACGGCCCACAGCCTGCTAATACAGTATGGCCAGTTGGCACCAGGCCCGCGGACTTCAACAAAACCTGCCCAGCGCCGGCCGTAATCACGCCTGGCAGAGTCCAGCCGGGAATCGGAAACGGCCGTTCTTGCGCACCGGTAGCTAAAAGTAGCTGTTTCGCTAACAGCATGCGCGCCTCGCCGCCCACCGAATACGCCACTTCGAACCCAGCTTCCGGTTGTGCCGCCGTTCTTTGCGACACCGCCCACACCGTAGCTCCTGGTTCATAGCGCGCGCCTGAACGTTGGAAAGGCTCGACCAGCGACGCCCCATGCCAATAATCTGGCCCCAGAATTCCCCTGTCCGTTACGGGCGTAGTGGTGATAGCCCGATAGATCTGACCGCCTGGAGCGGCCTGCTCATCGAGCAACAAAGTATCTACACCCAAGCCCGCGGCAGTTGTCGCTGCCGCCAGACCAGCCGGGCCCGCTCCCACGACGAGCAGATCGCATTTCGAGATGGTTATCATGCTTGCACCTCACGTGCACCCAATTGACGTTCGATCTTCATACCCTCTTGCACAGATGTCATGCAAGCTTGCTGATTAGGCTTGCCATCTATCGTCACCAAACAGTCGTAGCATATGCCCATCATGCAAAACGGACCGCGCGGTACCTCGTTGACCGCCGTGTCCCGGCAAGCAAAGATGCCGCCGGCGAACAACGCCGCCGCAACGCTATCGCCGCGCTGACAGACCAGCGCCGCGTCGTTGATGGTGACGCGTACTACTGTATCTTGCGCAGCGCGCGTGCCCTCGTTAAGTCTCTTGAACATGAAATCTCCGCGTAGAAAATGGCTTCATATCGTCAGCCAGTTGGCCAGCCGCAATCATGGGGGCTAACGCGAGAGCATGCGCAGCAGCCAGTGTTACGCCGCTGTGGCAAGTGGCGACGAACGCTCCGGGGTATGCCTCGGACTGTTGATAGATGGGAAACCCGTCTTTGGACATGATGCGTAGCGCCGCCCAAGTACGCACCACCCGCACATCACGCAACGCGGGAAGAAGGCGTACCGCACGATCGGCCAGTGTGGCCAGGATAGGCAAACCGACCTGACTATCCGCATAACCCGCCTCTTCCTGCGAGTCGCCAATCAGCCACGTGCCCTCATCCATCTGACGCAAGGTGCTGAACGGCGTTTCCAGTATGCGCCGTGTACGTTCCAGCGCCACAATCTGGCCGCGCTGGGGCCGCACTGGCATTATCAGATCGATTTTTTCGGCCAGCTTCTGATTGCTTAAGCCCGACGCCAATACAAGACGTTGCGCGCTTATAGTGCCGCGCGGCGTGGCAATTTGAAACACGCCTTTCTGACACTTTATATCGACCGCCGGGTGCTGCGGCAGATAGTCGACGCCATCGCGCGCAAACGCACTATGCAAGGCACGCAGCAGCTTTAACGGGTTGGCAATGCCATCGACCGGTGTCCAGGTCGCACCGCGCACCTCTGGTCCGATACCTGGCACCAGCTCCGCCAGTTCTTTCCGGTCAAGTAATTTCCACGGATAGGTAGCCATGCCAGGCTGGGCCATCAGCGAGGTCATGAATTTCACACGCGCTTCTAATTCGTTCTCGGATAGCAACGGATGCAAACCGCCACGCTGCTCCAGGTGCACGTCTATGCCGGTTTTATCGAGCAGTTCGGCGGCCAGACGTGGCCACAGTTTTGCCGAATTCATTGTCCACATGCCGTAACGCGGCATGCCCATACCCTTGCTCTGCACCCACACCAGACCGAAATTGCCACGCGATGCGCGATAGGCGACATCGCCTTCGTCTAACACGGCCACATGTTCCAGTTCCTGGCGCAGGCCATAGGCTATGGCCGCCCCTACCAGGCCACCACCAATCACCAAGGCATCGTAGATGCCATGGTGACGCCGCAGTGGCATTTCGATATTACCCATCTGTTCGGTCATTGACTTCCTTACCTACGAAAAGCGTTTCCAACCCAACGGTGCGGTCCAGAATGAAAATGGCAATCACCGCGGCATAAATCAACACGGCCGACACCGCTGTCACCAGTGGGTCGATAGTATCCTCGATCTGCAAGAATATACGCACCGGCAAGGTCGTCGTTGAGGGCGAGGCAACAAAGATAGACATGGTGAGTTCATCAAAGCTTGTAATGAATGCGATGACCCAGCCGCTTACCACACCCGGCAGCAATAAGGGTAGTACGACCCGCCGGAATGCCACCCAGTTCGATGCGCCTAAAGACTGCGCAGCGCGGCCCAGCGCAGGGTCAATGCCCGTCGCCGACGTTAGCACCAGCCTTAACGCATAGGGCATGACGACAACAATATGTGCGACGACCAGCCCGGCATAGGTGCCCGCCAGCCCGACGCTGGTAAAAAATCGTAGAAATGCCAACCCCAGCACCACCTGGGGTATCATCAGTGGCGACAAGAAAAAGGCCACCAGCGCTTCGCGACCGCGAAAGCGATTACGCGCCAAGGCCAACGCACTTGGCACGGCCAGCAAAATGGCCACCGATGCCGACAGGGTGCCCAGGCCCAGGCTAAACCAGAATGCGTCGATAAAGCGTGGGTTATCCAGAATTGCCCAGAACCAGCGTAGAGACAAGCCGTGGCTGGGTAGCGATATGAATCCTTCCGAGGTAAATGCCACCGCGCACACCATGACAATTGGCGCCAGGATGAAACTTATGAACAACGTATGGAAAGCCAAGCCTAGCGGGCCATTGCGAAAATTCATCTGTCCCTCCGCTTAATTGAAGACTGCGCTATAGCGCCGCTCGACAATCCGATTGGCTGCCAACAGCACGGCTACCGTAGCCAGCAGCAAAATGACCGCCAGCGCGGCGCCCAATGGCCAATTGAGCGTATTCAAGAACTCGTCGTAGGCAGCCGTTGCGACTGTCTTCAATCTGCGCCCGCCTATGATCGCCGGTGTCGCGAAGGCGCTGGCGGCCAAGGCAAATACCATGATGGCGCCCGAGGCGATGCCCGGCATCACTTGCGGCACAATGACACGTCTGACAACGGTGAACTGGCTCGCGCCCAACGAGAGCGCTGCGGCCTCGGTAGCCGGATTGATGCGCTGCAACGACGCCCACACCGCAATCACCATAAAAGGCACCAGCACGTGAGTCAGTGCAATCATTACGCCCAAGTTACTGTACATGAGGTCGGTGGGTGTGGAAGTCAGGCCGAGCGCCATCAAGCCCTGGCTGATTAGGCCTGTAGAGCCAAACAACAACGCCCAACCCAAGGTGCGCACTACCACCGAAATCAGCAGTGGGCCCAAGACCACCATTAAGAATATCCCTTTCCAGGGGC
>JBDTLC010000003.1:0-4963 GCA_039935015.1 Paralcaligenes sp.
ATTGGCGGAATATTTCCAGAAATTGGGGGATGATCCAACGGTACGTTGCATTGTATTGACAGGCAGTTCTGATGTGTTTGCCGCGGGGGCCGACCTGAAAGAAATTGCCGATGCAGATCCCATCAATATGATGCAGCGGCGCATTCTGTACTCATGGAAAGTGATCGCCGGCTGTCCGAAGCCGGTTATCGCGGCCGTCAACGGCCCCGCGCTCGGAGGAGGCTGCGAACTGGCCTTGCATGCCGACATTATCATCGCTGGCGAGAACGCCAGGTTTGGGCAACCCGAGGTCTGCGTTGGGGTCATGACGGGCGGTGGCGGCACGCAGCGACTGGTGCGTGCCATAGGAAAATATCGCGCCATGAAAATGCTGCTTACGGGCGAACTGGTGAGTGCCGGCGAAGCACTGGAAATGGGTTTCATCAGCATGGTCGTGGCGGACAACCAGGTGATGGATACTGCCCTGAAGATGGCAGCACGAATTGCCAGTCTGCCTCCGCTGGCAATCATGCAGACCAAGGAAGTTGTATTGGCTGGTGCCGATGCCCCACTAGAGACGGGCCTCATGCTTGAACGCAAGGCGTTCGAATTATTGTTCGCCTCGCAGGATCAAAAAGAAGGCATGAGGGCCTTCATAGAAAAGAGAAAGCCCGTATTTGAAGGTCGCTAAGCGACGACCACGCGAATTAAATTCATTAACGGTCGCCCCAACATCCACCACTCGAGCGGCGGGGGCGGCTAAGGCAGATCGGGTGACTCGGGCACGCCGCGCGCAGGGCTGGGTTCGGGGAGGCAAGGCGTGCGCTGTTCGAAGCGGGACGCTTGCGAATAGCCCAGTGGGCTATTCGCCCCGCTAGTTCGCACGCCGCCCCGAAGCCAGCCCTGCGCGTGGGAAGTCATGGCGCAGCCATGACCGTGCACGTCGGAGCCCGATCCGCCTTAACCACCCCCGTCGCGGGGCCAGAAGGTTCCGACCAAGACCAAGTAATGAAAAAGATGGCCGCTACAAGGGCTGCTGCTACAAAAATCTTTAGCATCCTTACACACAGTAAAGAAATACTTTAGCTCAAGCAAACAAATACTAGCTTTCTCTTTTGGGTCGCAAGGCTAATAATATGAACTTCCCGGGTGACTTTTCGCCCGCGCGCCACGTGTCCGTACAATAAGACACGAACGCGCCTTAACCACATGCCAAGAAAATATCAGGAACTCCATGACTGAAAACCTTAAAGTGAAGATTTGGCGCGGTAAAGAGGAAGGCAGCTTTACGACCTATGACGTGCCCCGTCGCGAAAGCCAGACCGTCCTCGACGTGGTCACGTATGTTCAGCGTCACTTGGACCACACCCTTAGCTACCGCTATGCCTGTCGCGTCGGGATGTGTGGGTCGTGCGCCATGACGGTCAATGGGGTCGCGCGGTGGACCTGTCGAACCCATGTCTCCAAAGTCATCAAGAACGACGAGCTCGAAGTGGCCCCCTTGGCAAACATGCCGGTTATTAAAGATCTTGCTGCCGACATGACCGAATTCTTCGATAAATGGGCGCGCGCCAAAGGGCAGTTCAAGGGTGATAAAACCCGGCACGATAGCTTCGCACTCGTCAATCCGGCGTCTAAAGAGCGGCTTGCGGCCGACGCCGGCATGGAGTGTATTGGTTGCGGCATTTGTTATGCGTCGTGCGATGTGGTCTCTTGGCGGCCCGACTTTCTCGGCCCTGCGGCGCTTAATCGGGCCTGGACGCTCGTCAACGATGTGCGCGATATGCAACAACACGAACGTCTGGAGGCTGTGGCGGGTGATGCGGGCTGCCATTCCTGTCATACCCAGGGTTCCTGTACCGAGCGCTGTCCCAAAGGGATTTCGCCCACATTCAGTATTGCGGGCCTCAAGCGGATCACTGCTCGGGCGGCGGTTGGAGGTGACCTATGAGCACAGTCGTGCTGCAAGCTAAACGGTGGTATTGGCAACGCATCAGCGCAATGGTATTGGCCATTTGCGTGCTGGTACACATTGCCGTCATCATCTACGCGGTGCGCGGTGGCCTGACGGCGGCAGATATTCTTGGACGCACCCATGACAATATCTGGGTAGGCCTCTTTTATAGCGTCTTCGTAGTGGCCTGTGCTGTGCATGTGCCCATTGGGCTGGCCAAGATTGCCGAAGAATGGTGGCAGTGGCATCAACGAATTGCACACCTGGCCGCCAATGTATTTGGCGTCGCCATTCTGTTTATGGGCCTGCGGGCCGTCTACGCGTTGGTGGTCGCATGAAACGTACCAATGATTACCGCGCACGCAACCATCCGGCCTATTGGGCTTTTTTGGTTCATCGCCTTTCTGGGCTTTTTCTGGGCTTATTTTTGCCGCTGCATTTCTGGGCGTTAAGCCTGGCCATACATGGCGAAGCCGCACTTGATGGCTTCCTTAAATTTACTGACAACGGCTTCTTCAAGTTTAGCGAATGGGGGCTGGTGGTGTTGCTGTCGCTGCATATGATGGGCGGCCTGCGAATCTTGCTGATCGAATTTTCTTCCCGGCCCGGCCTGCGGAAAAATTGGATTGCAGGCGCAGGCGGTTTTAGTATTGCCGTTGGGTTAGCGTTCGCCCTGGCATTGGTTGGATAAATCTGGATCTCGCAAGGAGATAATATGAAAATTGATCTGCACGCCGTAGAAGAGGCGTCTAAAGAGTTGTACATACGCGCATTGAAAATGCTGCCACCCGATATTAAGCAAGGCTTTGCCAAGTTGGCCGGCGCCGAAACCGTGCCGGTTGCGCAGCGCGTACTTGGCACCATGATCACCAATATCAGCGTGGCCGAGCGTACCAGCAATCTGCTGTGTCAGGACACGGGCGTGCCTGTCTACAAAATTGCCATTGGCAATAATGTAGACGTCAATGGCTATGCCTTGAAACAAGCCATTCGTAAAGGCTGTGCGCGCGCCACCACCGAGTATCCGTTTCGTTCTTCGATTGTGCACCCGCTAACCCGCGTGAACGAGAACAACTCTTGCGGAATTGAAGTGCCTGTCATTAACATCGATTTTGTCGACGAACCCGACTATCTGAAAATCACCATGATCCCCAAGGGGAGCGGCTCGGAAAACAATTCGTTCCTGAAAATGGCGATCCCGGCCGAAGGCATCGATGCCATCAAAGCCTTTGTTATAGATTGCGTGCTGGCAGCGGGTGGCAAGACCTGTCCACCTACCATTGTGGGTGTGGGCATCGGCGGCAGCTCCGACTTGTGCGTGGCATTGGCCAAACGTGCCGCGACCCGGGCGTTGGGTACTCCTTGCGCCGATGCGGATGGTGCCAAGCTCGAGCAGGAGCTGTCGGCGGCCGTTAATAAATTGGGTGTGGGACCCCAGGGCTTGGGTGGCGATGCAACGTCGTTCGCCGTGCACATTGAACTGGCAGCTACGCATATCACCATGAACCCGATAGCCGTCAATATGCAGTGTCATTCTGCCCGTCGGGCTACGGCTACGTTTACGCCCACTGATATGGTTTATGGATATTAATCATGGCACACTACGAACTGAATACCCCCGTGACTGAAGAGCAGGTTCGCCAGCTTCGAATCAACGATACCGTTACATTGCAAACGACGCTTTACGGCATTCGCGATGCGACCCTGATCCATATGTTCGATCGTAAACGTCGCACGCGTTTCGATCTGCATGGCCATGCCGTGATTCATACGGCACCCAATGTTAAAAAAGTGCCTAAAGATGCGGCGCATCCGTGTGGCTACGAGTCGGTCTGCATAGGCACCACCACGTCCGATCGCATGGAACGTTTCACTCGCCCCCTTATGGCCGAAACCGGCGTACGCATTATCATTGGCAAAGGCGGTTTAAGAAGCGATTCTTTATCTGCATTCCAAGATCTGGGCGGCGTCTATCTGGCCATTGTGGGAGGTACGGCCGCACTGGAAACCACCTGGATAGAACAGATCGAAGATGTTGATCTGGACGACCTGAATCCCGAATCTTTGTGGAAATTCCGCATCAAAGATTTCGGCCCGCTTCTGGTTGCCATGGATAGCCATGGTGCCAGCTTGTACAACATAGTGCGCGACGATGCAGCGGCTCGCCGCGCGCAGGTATTGGCCTCTCTTGGGGTGAAATCGGCATGACCGTCAAGCGCATACAAACAGACATTCTAATTCTTGGCTCGGGCGGTGCGGGCCTGTTTGCCGCTTTGCATGCGCATACGGCGAATCCGGCCCTATCTATTACGGTGGCGGTAAAAGGGTTGCTTGGGAAATGCGGCTGTACTCGCATGGTGCAAGGGGGCTACAACGTTGCCTTGGCCGAGGGAGACTCGGTCGAGCGGCATTTCATGGATACTATCGAGGGCGGCAAGTGGCTGTCTAACCAAGATCTAGCCTGGACGCTGGTGACAACGGGGGTGGAGCGCGTGCATGAGCTCGAAAACGAGCTAGGCTGTTTCTTTGACCGCAACCCCGATGGCACGGTGCACCAGAAAGCGTTTGCCGGCCAAACCTTTGACCGGACGGTGCACAAAGGTGATCTGACCGGTATCGAAATTATTAATCGGCTGTCCGAACAAGTGTGGGCACGGGGCATAGGCCGGTTAGAAGAACACCGCGCTGTTGATCTGATCAAGACGGCAGACGGCACAGCTTTGGCTGGCGTGCTGATGATCAATATGCACAGTGGCGAGTTCGTTTTCGTACAGGCTCGCGCGGTCTTGTTGGCAACGGGCGGTGGCCCGACCATGTACAAGTTTCATACGCCTTCGGGCGACAAGAGTTGTGACGGTCTGGCGATGGCATTGCGCGCCGGGCTGCCTCTGCGCGACATGGAGATGGTGCAGTTTCATCCTACGGGGCTGTTGGCCGGAACGGAAACCCGCATGACGGGTACAGTTCTGGAAGAAGGCCTGCGCGGTGCCGGCGGTTATCTGCTTGACGGCGCAAAAAAGCGTTTCATGG
>JBDTLC010000004.1:0-21912 GCA_039935015.1 Paralcaligenes sp.
GGATAATTGCGAGCCAGAGCGTGAGCAGCGCGGTTCTCGGAAGACATCAACGCCAAATGCAGCATATCGGCGCGGGTAAGTTCGGCACCCACAGTCAGGCGCGAGCGCGAGTGACGCAGATGATCGACGTCGTCTTCAGTAATGGTCAGTTTCTCGTCCAGGGGTTGGTGAGCTTCGGAAATAATGAGCGCCGTCATGAGTTTCGAGATCGAGGCAATTGGGCGGACTTCTTCGCTATTTTTCTGGTAAAGGACGGCGGAGTTCTCCATGTCTTGTACATAAGCCACTTCAGATTGAAGCGCTGCGTGTTTGATAAGCGTTTCGGCATGAGAAGGTGCATAGCGTTGTACAGAAACATCCCGTCCGCGGCTTAACGCTACACCATGAATATGCGAGGCGCGCGTTGCAACTCGGCGGCTGGAATGCCGGTTGGCACGGTGGGAAACATGAGATTTACGCGTGACTTTATGGTGGGTGGCCTTTTTAGTGCGTGCTTTGGATTTGACGTGTGTGGAAGACTTCTTTTTAACGTGGTGCGTTGCACTGTTGGGCGTAGTGTTGCCTGTGCCGCTATACGCATTGGTGCTGAGGCCAAATACGAGTGCCAGCATAGGCAGTAATGCCAGAAAAAAAGTTCGGTTCCAAATGTGTCGCATAGTCAGTACGCAGTAGAGAGTGGAGATATCAGATGTGCCAAATAATATCAGAGTTGTTAAAAAATACCAGCAATATTAGCTAGTTACATAAGTTATTTAATTTTAGTTTTAACTTATGGTGAAAACCCTGTAAAAATACAATCCATTTACTGTATGTGAATACAGTAAATGAAAGAGTGAGGACTGGGACATGGATTGCAGCATTCATTTTGGGAGATTGCCGCCTATTTTTTCGGATTGATCTGATTGCATACGGCGGTCGTAACATCCGCGGTGCTTGCCTTGCCACCTAGGTCGCGGGTGTGTAGGGCAGTATTTGCGGTGACGTATTCAATGGCCCGCATGACGCTCTGCGCTGCGGCATTTTCACCTAGATGTTCCAACATCATTACGACTGACCAGAATGTTCCTATCGGGTTAGCCAAGCCTTTGCCCATGAGGTCAAATGCCGAGCCGTGTATGGGCTCGAACATGGAGGGGTAGCGATGGTCCGGATCGATATTGCCGGTGGGTGCGATGCCCAAACTGCCCGCCAAAGCAGCCGCCAGATCGCTTAAAATGTCGGCGTGCAAGTTAGTGGCCACTATCGTGTCCAGCGTGGCGGGTCGGTTTACCATGCGGGCTGTGGCCGCATCAACCAGTTCTTTGTCCCAGACCACATCCGGAAATTCTTTCGAGATTTGGATGGCGATTTCGTCCCACATGACCATGGCGTGGCGTTGGGCGTTGGACTTGGTGACGACGGTCAACAATTTACGCGGACGGGCCTGTGCCAATCGGAAGGCGAAACGCATTATGCGTTCGACGCCTGCGCGGGTCATGATAGAGACATCAGTAGCGACCTCGATGGGATGGCCCTGATGCACGCGTCCACCCACACCGGAATATTCACCCTCCGAGTTCTCGCGTACGATCACCCAGTCCAGATCGTGCGCGGCGCACCGCTTAAGCGGTGCGTCGATTCCGGGCAGAATACGAGTAGGGCGGACATTGGCGTATTGGTCGAAGCCCTGGCAAATTTTCAGGCGCAGGCCCCATAGAGTGATGTGGTCGGGTATATGTGGGTCGCCAGCAGAGCCAAACAGAATGGCGTTTTTATCGCGCAAGGCATCCAGACCTTTTTCCGGCATCATTACGCCGTGCTGGCGGTAATAGTCGCCACCCCAGTCGAAATTTTCGAACTCGAACGCAAATGAATGATTAGTTCTCGCCAAAGCTTCCAGCACCTGGCGGCCGGCTGGTATAACTTCTTTGCCTATGCCGTCGCCGGGAATGGTTGCGATCCGATATATTTTCATGAAGGATTTTTGCGTGGTATGAGAGATAGAGCGAAGTTGAAACTATAGAATAAATTTGGCTCAGAATAGAATATGGTTATTCGTCCAGTGTACTTACGTTGGTGAATCGACTCGAATTCCGTGTAACGATATGATTATGCCGCCGCGTTTGATTGCGGACCTGTTTGTTCAATGGACTATTTTATGCCTTTTGACTCGCCTGCTTCCGGCCTTTTCAAGGATGATACCGACACCCATCGGTGCATTTGGTGCCAGGCCACACCCGTGTACCAGCACTATCACGATCATGAATGGGGTTTTCCGGTGGTCGACGATCGACGCTTGTTTGAAAAAATTTGCCTTGAAGGGTTTCAAGCAGGTCTTAGCTGGCTCACCATTTTGAATAAGCGCGAGGCGTTTCGGCAGGCGTTTACTAATTTCGATATTGAGAAGGTGGCCGAATTCACCGATACGGATGCGGCGCGCTTATTAAGTAACGCGGGTATTGTGCGGCACAGGGGGAAAATTGCCTCGGCTATCAATAACGCAAAAAAGGCGTTGGAGTTGCGTGATGAGTTCGGTTCGCTTGCTGCCTTTTTATGGCGCTACGAGCCCAAGCCCAATACTCGGCCCAAGCGGATTACATACGAGGTCGTCAAGGCCATGGGGGCTTCGCCCGAATCCACGGCGTTATCCAAAGATCTGAAGAAACGAGGTTGGACTTTTGTAGGCCCCACCACCATGTATGCTTTGATGCAGGCCATGGGTTTGGTGAATGATCATGTCGAAGGTTGCGATAGACGCGGCGCCGCTTTGGCGGCACGAGAAAAGCTTCAGCGTCCTGGGTGATGTTCTGTTTTGAGGTGTGTTGAGTCTCCTGAGGTGCATTAGGTTTTCAAGGGTGCCCTGAGTTTTCTGAGATGCATTAGGTTTTCTGGGCGAGGTGGCAGCCCTTGTGGCTGCCACCCTGTCTGCGGAGAAAGTACGTTTACGCGTACGCTTTACGCGGTGACAGCCACGCCGCGTGGTCCACGCTTGGACCGGTAGAGCAAGAAGCTGACGATGCTGATGTTGAGCAGGTTCCAGGCCGTGCCGTTGACGAATGCGGCGTGGTAGGAATAGGTTAAATCGTATATGGCGCCCGAGAGCCAGCCGCCCAGAGCCATTCCCAGAAGCGTTGCCATCAAAACTGTTCCGATTCGTGCGCCAGCTTCTTTAACGGAGAAGTATTCGCGTACGATCACGGCATAAGCAGGTACGATGCCGCCTTGGAACAGGCCGAACATGCCGGAAATAATGAAAAGCGACACTATTCCGTTGTAATTCAGAAACAGCAACAACGCGATCCCTTGCAGTACAGAGCCCAGCAGCAATGTGCGCAGCCCGCCAATGCGGTCGGAAATCCATCCCGACACCAAGCGGCTGATGATGCCTAACCCCATCATCAAGGCCAGCATTTCGGCGCCCCGTGCCGCGCCGAAACCCAGGTCACCACAGTACGCCACAATATGCACTTGTGGCATGGCCATTGCCACACAGCACGCGACTCCGGCAACGCACAGCAAGCCCTGCAGCATGTTGGGTGTGAACCCCAGTGGATGATCGGGGTTTGAATTGGCCAGTTCGCGGCGTCGCCACGGCGCCATGGACGATGGTGATCGGGCGACCGATTCGGCATTGGGCGCGCGCCGACGCAAGGCGAACGACAGAGGCAGCATCGTCAGGATGCAAAACACGCCTACACCCATGTACATATGACGCCAGCCGGCTGAGTCGACGAAGTACTGCATGATTGGCGGCCAAACTGTGCCGCCCAGATAATTGCCGCTCATGCAAACGGCCACTGCAATGCCGCGTCGTCGGGAAAACCATTGCGACGTATCGGCCACCAGCGGTGCAAATGTCGCCGAAGTGCCCAGCAGACCGATCAGTAGGCCTTGAGTCAGGTTGAACACCCAGATGTCATGGGCCATGCCGGCCACAATGAAGCCCAACCCCAGCCCTATGGTGCCCACCACCAGCGGGACGACGACGCCGAAGCGATCCGATATTTTGCCCATCAGGATCCCGCCCAGACCAAAGCCAACCATGGTCAGCGTATAGGGCAGTGAGGCATCGGATCGTGTAATTCCGAACTCTTCCTGGATCTGCGGCAGCACGACGGTAATCGAGTACATGCCCGATCCGCCTATGGTCATGATCAGCAGGGATACGATCAGCCGCACCCAGGCGTAGGGCGATTCAATGTCTTGTCGAGTGGGCGTGCTCATGATTATGGGTCACCGTGCCGCGCAGTGCATTATCTTTGCAAGCCAATGGCGGCAAACATCGACTTACAAGTGCGTGGTGTTATTCGCCCTCCAGTTTGGGCAGGGCACTGTTGGCCGTGGATGTCAGTAGCCCGGACTTGGCGTAATTCAACAACTTTTCGCGCGTATCCACAATATCCAAGGTGCGCATCGTCAGTTGGCCGATGCGATCCTGCGGCGAAAATGCCGATTCGCCCTTTTCCATGGTAAGCCGTTCAGGCTTGTAGGTGAGATTGGCCGAGACGGTATTGAGCAGCGAATAATCGTTGCCACGGCGTAGCTCTAAGGTGACTTCGCCGGTTATGGCCCGCGCTATCCAGCGCTGCGCGGATTCGCGCAGCATGATGGCTTGCGGGTCGAACCAGCGACCTTGATACAGCAGCCGACCCAGGCGGCGCCCATTGTCGCGGTATTGCTCGATGGTGTCTTCGTTGTGTATACCAGTAACCAGTCGCTCGTAGGCGATGAAAAGCAGCGCCAGCCCTGGCGCTTCGTAAATGCCACGGCTCTTGGCCTCGATAATCCTGTTCTCGATCTGGTCGCTCATGCCCAGCCCATGCCGGCCACCAATTCGGTTGGCTTCCAGCAGCAGCTCGACCATGTCGCCGAATTTAACTCCGTTTAAAGCGACGGGCCGGCCCTCTTCAAAGCGCACCGAGACCTCTTCGCTTTTCACCTGTACATTGTCACGCCAAAAGGCCACACCCATAATGGGTTGAACGATTTTGATGCCGCTATCGAGGTGTTCCAGATCTTTGGCTTCGTGCGTGGCGCCCAGCATGTTCGAATCGGTGGAGTAGGCCTTTTCAGAAGACATGCGGTAGGCAAACCCAGCCTGTCGCATGAATTCGGACATCTCTGCGCGTCCGCCCAGTTCGTCAATGAAAGCCTGGTCGAGCCAAGGCTTGTAGATTTGCAAGTCGGGATTGGTCAATAAACCGTAACGATAGAAGCGTTCGATGTCATTGCCCTTGAAAGTGCTGCCATCGCCCCAAATATTTACACCGTCTTCTTTCATGGCCGCCACCAGCATGGTGCCAGTAACGGCGCGGCCCAAGGGCGTCGTATTAAAGTAGGTAACGCCAGCGGTTGAAATGTGAAATGCCCCCGATTGCAAGGCTGCAATACCTTCGGTCGCCAACTGTTGCCGACAGTCCACCAAGCGGGCCTTTTCGGCGCCATATTGCACCGCCCGACGCGGGATGTCATCGTAATCGGGTTCGTCAGGTTGACCCAGATTGGCAGTGTAGGCGTAGGGGATGGCCCCTTTTTGGCGCATCCAGAGAAGTGCCGCACTGGTGTCAAGTCCGCCTGAAAAGGCGATCCCGACCCGTTTGCCGGTCGGGATATGTTGCAAAATGGTAGTCATCGTTGATATGAGGATGATGAGAAAATGAAAAGTTTCTGAAGGGTGTTGCCGCCGTAGGCAGGTCTTAATCAACCCGACTAAGCAATAAGATCCGGCGTTATTGTACGCGGTCGGTTACGTAGCTGGGCAATGGCCAATATAAAATCAACTATCATTGCGAAACAGTCTGCTTGACGGCATTTTTACACTTAGCGGCTTTTTGATGAATAGCACCCCGGAAGAACCACTGTTGTGGGTTAATGGTCTGTCGATCGAATTCCCCACCGCGCAGGGCGCGTTTCGGGCGGTCGATGATCTGGGTTTTTCAGTTCGATCAGGCAGAACCCTGGCCATTGTGGGGGAGTCCGGTTCGGGCAAGTCGGTGACATCGCTTGCGTTAATGCGGCTGCTGGACTATACGGCCGGGCGGATTGTGTCAGGACAAGTTCTGTTCCAGGCAGATGCCGGCCCGATGGACCTGGTCGGCGCCTCCGATGAATCCATGCGTCGTTTGCGAGGCAATGAAATATCCATGATATTTCAGGAGCCCATGACTTCCCTGGATCCGGTGTTTACAGTAGGTTCGCAAGTCATGGAGCCGCTAATCCTGCACCGGCAGCTTTCGCATGCTCAGGCGCGTGCTGAAGCACAGGCCATTCTGGAAAAAGTTCGGATGCCTGATGCGAGGCAAATGCTGGATCGCTATCCACATCAGTTGTCAGGCGGTATGCGCCAGCGCGTAATGATTGCAATGGCTCTGGCTTGTCAACCTAAATTGCTGATTGCCGACGAGCCAACCACGGCGCTCGATGTGACCATTCAGGCACAGATCCTAAACCTTATTCGCGAATTGCAGCGCGATTTGGGAACGGCGGTCATTTTTATTACCCACGATATGGGTGTGGTGGCCGAAATCGCCGATGACGTCGTGGTCATGTGGAAGGGCTGCAAGGTTGAAGAGGGTACTGTCGATGACATCTTCACGCGGCCTCAGCACCCCTACACCCGGACACTGCTCGCAGCGGTGCCGCGTTTGGGCCAGATGGCGGGTGAGGCATTGCCCAAGCGCACTCCCGTCATCCATCTGCTCGACAACGGCACACTGCAAACCACAGGTGTCGATTCGGTGCAAGATACGGCTAATTATGAAACACCCTTATTGCAGCTGAAGAATCTTTCTACGCGCTTTGATGTGGCGCATAATTTTTTTGGCCGCGCGACGCATAGGGTCCACGCCGTCGAGGGCGTCAGCTTTAATCTGTATCCTGGCGAAACGCTGGCTTTGGTGGGTGAGTCGGGTAGCGGCAAGTCCACAGTAGGCAGATCCATACAACAATTGGTCGATGCTAGTTGCGGCTCTATTTTATTCAAAGGGGAAGACATTTTCACCATGTCGGCGGCGCGTCGCCGAAAATTGAAACAAGAAATTCAATATGTTTTCCAGGACCCGTTTGCCTCGCTCGATCCTCGCAAGACGGTGGAATTCAGTATTACCGAGCCTATCGTTACACATCGTATCCTCAGTAAGCCCCAGGCCATCAAGGCGCGTGTAGCACAGTTGCTCGAGCAAGTAGACCTCAAACCAGAGTATGCCAAGCGCTATCCGCACGAGTTTTCGGGCGGTCAGCGCCAACGCATTTGCATAGCACGGGCTTTGGCATGCAACCCCAAGTTGATTATCGCCGACGAATCGGTGGCGGCGCTCGATGTGTCTACCCAAGCGCAAATTATTGATCTATTAATGCAATTGCAGCAAGATCACGGTTTGGCCTATTTGTTTATTACGCATGATATGGCGGTGGTAGAAAAAATCAGCCATCGTGTGGCGGTTTTATATTTGGGACAATTGGTCGAGCTGGGGTCACGTCAGGCTGTATTTGAAACGCCGCTTCATTCGTACACCCGTAAATTGCTCTCGGCGGTGCCGGTGGCTACTCCAGGGCGGCATGTAGACACGGCTCTGATTGCCGGCGAAATTCCTAGTGTCGTGCGTCGCGTCGACGACCCGCCAAAGATCAACTCATTTGCCGAAATAGTTCCCGGCCATTGGGTCGCCGATGAATCGACGGTTAGTGAACTGCCATGAGCAGCTTGTATGTCCATAATAATTTGTTCAATACGAAGGAGATCCACTATGTTGCGATTTAAACCCATAGCGCTGGCCACGTGCCTGGCGTTGACCACACTGGCGTCACCCTGGGCTCTGGCTGCGGGCGGTACGCTAACAATCGCTCCAGTCCTGCCTGGGGACCCAGGTAGCTTCGATCCCATCGATACGTTCCTGGTTGCGTGGGGCAGTGTGGGCAGCCAAATATATGACGGCCTGACCATGCGCGGCGCCGATATGAAGCTGGTGCCGGGTTTGGCAACCAGTTGGGAAATGCTCGACAACAACGAGCGGATCCGGTTCAAGTTACGCAAGAACGTGAAGTTTCATGATGGCGAGCCATTCAATGCCGCCGCGGTTAAATTCACCTTCGACCGCCTGTTGGGGCCTGAAGGGAAAAAAGGTCCCCAACAATCCAATTACAGCTCAATCAAAGAAGTCAAAGTTATTGATGACTATACCGTCGACTTTCTGATGGCGCAGCCCGACCCGGTATTGCTGACCAAATTGGCGGGCTATGGCGCCATGATCGTGCCACCCAAATACATTACCGAAAAAGGTGATGCCTATTTCGATACTCACCCGGTAGGCACGGGACCATTCAAATTTGTGGAGTACAAGCCCAAAATCAGCCTGACTCTGGAACGCAATCCTGATTATTGGGGCGGCGCGCCAAAGCTCGAACGGCTGGTTTATCGCTACATCAACGAGCCCTCCACGCAGGCTTCTGAGCTATTGGCGGGGCGCCTAGATATTGCCGCGAATATTCCGCTCAGTATGGCCTCGGTTATAGAAAAAAATCCCGAGCTGGGCGTAGTTGCCATCGATGGACCCACGACTGCCGCTCTGCGCTATAACACCCGTGACGGCATCACCAAAAACATCGAGGTGCGCCGTGCGCTGACCTTGGCGGTAGACCGGAATGCGATCATCAAACAGATCATGCTGGGTTACGCCGTTCCTGTAGCCAGCTTTCAAGGCAAGCTGTCTTTCGGCTACGACCCCAGTCTGAAGGTTCCACCCTTTGACCCTGCCCAAGCCAAGGCGCTCTTGAAAAAGGCAGGTGTGAAGCCGGGCAGCCCGGTGCAAATCGATTTTCGCGGCAGCGACGCCAATTTCCGCGAGGTTGTCCAGGCCGTAGCGGGCTATTTACAGGCGGTGGGTTTGAAGCCAACGCTCAAAGGCTATGAAACCAGCGTACTGCTCAACGACATTATTCCTAACGGCAAAACCGGCAATATGTGGCAAAACCTTTGGGGCGGCTGGACCTTCGATTACGACAACACCGCCTATGCCATGTATCACTCAGGGCAAAAGTGGAATCCTTACGACAAAGACCCCAAGCTCGATGCCTTGCTTGAATCGCAACGTAACACCTACGATCAGGGCAAGCGCCAGAAAATCCTCAGGGAAGTGGCGGCGTATGTGCAGGATCAGGCGCTAGAAATGCCTTTGTATAGTCTGAAGGCTGTTTTTGGTGTGAACAAGCGCGTTAAAAACTTGGTTATTCCGTCAGATGGGCGCTTCCGTTTCGTGAACGCAACAGTGGAATAAACGTTGAAATGACTGGCTTTTTGATCAAGCGGCTGTTGCAAGCCTTGTTCGTCATTGTGGTGGTGACGCTGCTGGTGTCCTACGCCGTGAGGCTGACGGGCGACCCCGCCTTGATGTTGGCTCAAGGCGCGGGCAGCATCACTGAGCAGGATCTGGCCAATATTCGCCAGGGCCTTGGCCTGAATCAACCCTTTATCTGGCAATATTGGGATTTCATTTCTGGTTTGCTAAGGGGTGATTTTGGCCGCAGCTTTCTTGGTGGCGCATCGGTAGGTGGGTTAATTGGGCACGCCCTGCCAGCCACTTTGTGGCTAACGTTCTGCGCACTCGCGTTTTCATTGGTCATTTCTATTCCTCTGGGTATTCATGCGGCGGTTCATCGTGGCCGTTGGTCCGATCAACTGATACGTATTTCTTCGCTGATAGGCCTGTCGTTTCCCAATTTCTGGCTGGCCATCATGCTGGTGTTGCTATTTGCCATTACTTTTCCAGTTTTTCCTCCCTCAGGGATGAGCGGGGCTGACAGCGTAGTGTTGCCGGCCCTGACAATGGGTATCATTTTGTCGGCCACCACAGTGCGTCTGGTGCGCACCGCTATGCTCGACACCTTGTCAGCTCAATACATCATGGTTGTGCGCAGCAAAGGGGTGAAAGAGCGGGTGGTCTTGTATAAGCACGCGCTACGCAACTGCGCCATCCCGTTGATCACCTTTTTAGGTCTGCAGTTTGGTGGTCTGATTGGCGGCATCGTCGTCGTTGAACGGGTGTTTAACTGGCCTGGCCTGGGAACTCTCGCCTTCGATTCCATCTCTGGGCGAGACTATCCCGTCTTGCAGGGTACCGTTACAGTACTGGCGCTGCTGATTGTGGTGGTCAACCTGCTGGTCGATCTGGCGTACGGCCTGGTCGACCCACGGATCAGGACAAGATAATGGATGCGGTTAAATTGCAACCAGCGCCTGCCGGCCTGAAAAAGAAACGTAAATTTAGCCTTGAATTGTGTCTGGGCGGTTTGCTCATTGGTGTCATTATCCTGTCCGTATTGCTGTCCTGGTGGTTGTTTCCAGATGGCGGCGAATCCATGGATCTGGCTGCGCGCCTGACCTATCCCTTTGCGTCTTTGTCCCACGTGTTGGGCACTGATCCCTTAGGGCGTGATGTGCTGGCCCGCATTATTGTCGGAGGGCGCATTTCACTGACAGTGGGTTTTCTGTCTGTGCTGGGAGCCGTGTTGCTGGGCGTGACCATGGGTGTCATTGCTGGCTTTTACCGCGGCTTTTGGGAAATGTTTCTGATGCGCTGCGTAGATGTACAACTGGCCTTGCCATTCATTCTAATAGCGATTACTTTTATTTCGATATTGGGCGGCAGCGTCGCTAATTTGATTATTTTCATGATTCTGGCGCAGTGGGTGCAATATGCACGCCTGGTGCGCGCCCAGGTCATTGAGTTGCGAGAGCGCGAATTCATTCAGGCGGCGCGCTCGTTCGGGGTAGGCAGCTGGGCGCAGATCCGACATCATTTTCTGCCCAATCTAATTGGCCCCGTGATTATCCTGATGGCCTTGAATGTCGCCAATAATATTTTACTTGAAAGCAGTCTGACCTTTCTGGGATTGGGCGTTGATCCCTTGATCCCCAGTTGGGGCGGCATGCTGGCCGACGGCCGTACGTATCTGCAGACCGCCTGGTGGGTCAGTGTATTTCCGGGGCTGGCGATTATGTTTACGGTACTGGGCCTGAATTTGCTGGCAGACTGGTTGCGCGACAAACTGGACCCAACCGGGCGGGTCTAGGGCTGCTTGCCTGCGCAATGCGGCCAATCGCTTCAATATAGTTTTTAGGTGGACACAATGCAGACTTTGCTCGAACAAACCTTTGTGCGCACCGCTGATCAGCTGCTGCGGCAATTGTCGGCCGACATATATCGCAACGCCAAGGTTAAGATATGGCTGTTTGAGGGTTTGACGAAGCGCCAGGCTCTACAGGCTGATTTAGCCACGGCAGGTGTTCAGGCCCGAGTCTTCAGCGCCTACAAGCCTTTGCTGCATTTTTTCCTGGAAGAGGTCGACGCTGCCGGCTTGCAGCGAGCCCGAATCGAGTATCCTCGCCACCCTGCCTGCGTACCTAATCGTTTCTTGCTGGAAGCCTATCCGTTAACTGAGCTTTTCCCTGGCGTTGACATACAGTTTACAGAGGGCCCCGATACCACCAGCCAAAGCTATTACCAAGTGGCGTTGTCGTATGCCGATCGCGTCGAAGACAGACGGGTTTTTGCTCCGAATATTTTCAGCAAAGATTTTTTAGGTCTGGATATATATACCCCATCGGCCTGGATGAAGGTGACGGGAGGCTCGCATGCGCTGGATGCTCATGTGCTGTCCGAATACCAGCAGGCTTTTCAGTCGGTGATGACTGCAGTCACGCAACACGATTGGGGCTCGGTAGAGCCTTATTTCAATCAGTTGCGCGTAGCCATGAGTTTGCCCGGCATTGAACGATGCTTGTCCTACGGACATGAGCACCTGAGCACAACCGAGGCTATGCATGAAGATATTTACTTCTCATTGCTGGAATTTTTCCAGAGGCACTCCGGGCGTGCGCCCGGCAACAGGGGCTTGCAGCCGGGTCAGATTGTGCCTGCGATCAGCCTGGAGAATCAAGGTGGCGCACACGTAAAAGTCATGTTTGATATTGCTTCTGCTATAGATACCCAAGCTGGACTGGTCAATTCCGTGCAGCAAAATCAAGATCAAAAACCACTACATGACGATGCCTGCGACCTTGCTCTGGTTGACGGCCCACTTGCGCCTGCGTTGGTCGCGCAATCTTTGCACGCATTTCCCGGAACGCATTTTGCTTTCGCTTCCCGACAGGGAAGGGCCGTAAATGGCGTGCATCATCTGGGCCGCTTACCCGCAGTCTTTATTAGCGCAGCGCAGCACGCCAACGAAACGTCGGGTGTGGTAGGTGCCATACGGGCCGCGGCGCAGCTGCAAGATAATTCCAATGCCCATTTCGTGCTGGTCCCAATTGAAAACCCCGATGGTTATGCGATGCATCAGTCCTTGTGTGCAAGCTATCCTACGCATATGCACCATGCGGCGCGCTACACCGCTTTGGGCGATGACCTTGAGTATCGCGAGCATGCGCCATGGTTTGAACGTCACGCACGCAACCATGCTTTTGAAATCAGCAATGCCCAGCTGCATCTGAATCTGCACGGTTATCCGTCTCATGAATGGACGCGCCCTTGCACCGGCTATGTGCCCCGAGGCTTCGAGCTTTGGAGTCTTCCAAAAGGGTTCTTTCTGATCTTGCGCTACAGGCCAGGCTATAAAGAGATCGCCACGCTCTTGCTTGCGTACGTCATGCAACAGCTCTCGTCCAATACAGAGTTGATCGCTTATAACGCCAAGCAACTGCAATGCTACGAACGTTATGCGGCGTCAGTGCCTTTCCAGGTGCAGTATGGAATCCCTTACACCACAGCAGAAGCACCCAATCAGACGCCCGGCGTAACGCTCATCACCGAATTTCCGGATGAAACCATCTATGGCGATGCATTTATATTTGCTCATACAGTTCAAATGCAGACGGTGGCCTTGGCGACCGAATGGTGGTGGAAGAATTTTGGCGAGGTTTGAGTATGTGGTGCCTGTGTGACTGCTATTGCCGCCGTCTTTTCACATGCCTCAGGGCATCAGCGGTCTGCCCTTTGAAATTGAGAGTCTACTAATGTCATCGACTACCGTTGCCGTAAATCGACTCATCCATCAATTCGGTTTGCATCCTCATCCTGAAGGTGGTCACTACCGGGAAACCTATCGGTGTGAAGAGCGTGTGCAGCGTTTGTCGTCGGGCCGTGCAAGTGCGGCGTCCACCGCTATTTATTATTTACTGAGTGGTGAGGCTTATTCCGCCTGGCATCGAATTCGCTCGGATGAAATCTGGCATTTTTATGCGGGTTGTCCGCTGAACGTTCACGTGCTCGACGACACCGGCCAATTATCCACGCTTAGACTGGGTAATGCCCTTGACCAGGCCGACTTGGTATTTCAGGCCGTAGTGCCCGCCAAATGCTGGTTCGCCGCTGAACGTACTGACAGCAAAGGCTATTCGTTTGTAGGATGCACGGTTGCACCCGGGTTCGAATTCAGTGAGTTCGAAATGGCGGACGCGATTGAATTGCAAAGACAGTATCCACAGCATGCCAAGCTGATCGAACGACTGGGCCCGGTGCCGATAAATTAATCGATCAGTTTTCCGTTTTCGTCATAAAACGGATACCGACCACCGTAGTCGTTGACGTAGACACTGTGGGTAACCCAGCGTTTATGCACATGCGCATGCACATGGAACGCAGGAGGCTCCATGATGAACGCACTGGGGCCATTTTCTCTTAGATCGTAGGCCACTTGATGCGCGGGGCAAGGACAAATGCTGGCGATGGTATTGGCAAACCGCGTGAACACGGAACGGTGGACATGGCCGCAAATAATACGCTCTACGTTGTGATAGTCTCTCAGCAAAGTTTCGAGTTTCTGTGAATCTTCGGCCGCCAGTCCTTGCTTGTCCATGTGCTCTATCCCGCAGTCGAACGGAGGATGATGCATGGCGATCATGACGGCCTTGTCACGCCGTTGCGCCAGTTGTTCTGCCAACCATGACAGGCGGTCGCCGCACAAGCGCCCGCCGCTACTGGGCAAGTCTTGGGTATCCAGCGCAAGCACGCTGACGTCGTTGAAATCTATCGCATACTGAATAAAATCCGAATCGGTCTTTAGATAAGGGTGGTCGGGAAAAACTTCCCGCAGGGCGGCCCGATGATCGTGATTGCCCACCATCAAGTAGTAAGGGATAGCTAGTGCAGACAGTTCGCTGCGTAACGACTGGTATTCTTGTACGGCACCGAAATCGGCCAGATCGCCGGTAATGATGAGGGCATCGGGCCTGGGCAACAGTGCATTTACTTTCGCGATGCACGTGCGCAGATATTCGGTGGTATTGACTTTTTTATAGGCCAAAAGTCCGGGCCGCTTAATGTGTAGATCGCTGATTTGGGCTAGCAACATGGTTAGTCCTTACCCATGATTAACAAATGTTCCTGGGGAATCTGCAGGCCAACTTCCTGGCCGGCCTGATAATACGTACGGTTCGAGGTTTCTATACACACGACGCTGTCACTGACTCCTTGTAAGTAAACTCGGGTACGTTCGCCAAGGAACTGTATATTGACGACAGTGCCGCGCAAGGTGCTTTGGTCGGGCGCGAGCAGCGTTGCGTCTTCAGATCTGAAAAACACTTCCGGCAAACCCGCTGCCTGGGCTGGGCAGGCAAAGTGGCCACCTTGAGTATAAAAGGCACCGTCCTGAAAAAAGCCATTCAGGCAATTCAGCGAACCCAGAAAATGGGCAACATGGCGATTCTTTGGCTGAAAGTATATGTCGCGTGGCGACCCCGCCTGTTCGATGCGTCCGGCGCTCATGACGATGACGCGGTCGCCCAGAACCATGGCTTCTGCCTGGTCGTGCGTGACGTAAACGGTGGTGACCCCCAGGTTCTTCAGTAAAAGATCCATGTCGGTTCTTAGCGTTTCCCGCAATTTTGCATCCAGCGCGGTCAGTGGTTCGTCCAGTAACAGGACGCGAGGTTCGGGAGCGAGCGCACGTGCCAGCGCGACCCGTTGTTTCTGACCACCCGACAACTGGGCAATGTTTTTGCCGGCATGTTCCGTTAAATGTACGAGTTCCAGCAATTCGTCGACACGCAACTTGCGTTGCCTGGCCGGAACCTTTTTTATCTTCAGTCCATACCCGATATTGTCGCGGACTGTAAAGTTGGGAAACAACGCATAGTTCTGAAACACCATGCCAACCCGGCGTTCTTCAATGGCCTGTTCGGTAACGTCTTCATCGCCAAAAAAGATGTGACCACCCGGATCGGGGCGTTCGAGGCCTGCGATCAGGCGCAGAGTGGTGGTCTTGCCGCAACCCGATGGCCCAAGCAAGACCAGCGTTTCACCCGCGCTGATAGTCAGGCTGGTAGGTTGCAGAACCAGGGTCTTCTGGTTATAAGTCTTGCTGCAATTTTCCAAGCGGATGGGGATTGAGTTCAGCTTCATGGTCGGTTCAATATTTCGAGTTCTTTGGCTTGTCCATGGCCTGCATTATGAGCAGTAAGGGGATGACAATGGCAAAAAAGATGGTTGTATAGGCGCTACCCACTTCAATACGCAAGGAGGCATAGGCATCAGCCAGGCCTACCGGCAAAGTTTTGGTTTGGGGAGTGTGCAGCATCCAGGTCAAGTTGAATTCCCCCATCGACAGGGTCACTACCATCAGTGCGCCGGCAGTGATGCCGGAGCGGATGTTGGGGATGATGACAGTCTTGAACCGCGTAAGGAATTGGGCGCCCAAGCTTGCAGCGCCTTCTTCCAGAGTCTTGATATCATTGGCTGAACAGGCGGCGGCCACAGATCGGACCATAAAGGGTAGCGTAAATACGACGTGGCCGACAATAATAAACCACAGACTGATACGGAATTCTCTGAGACCACCGTAGACACTGATAATAGCCAGCGCGCTGGCCAGTCCGGGCAGAGCAATGGGCAGGGTAATCAGCTCTTCAATGAAGCGCGCGAAGCGGCTCTGCCAACGCGATAGCACGTAGCCCGCGGGTACGCCCACCAACAGAACGATAATTAATGTGCATCCTGCTACCAATAACGAATTGATGATGGCGCCGTGGTAATCGTTGAAGACTTGAAATACCCACTTTAAGGTCAGACCGGCGCGCACTCCTTTGAAGTAGTTGATCGAAAAGCCAGCCATCGCCGATGTGATCACCGGTACGAATAGAAATGCGCAGATAGAAAGCGTCACGATGAGTTGGGCGCTAAACAACAGGCGTTTTTTTAGTTTCATGGCTTAACCGCCCGCCGACATGGTGGCGCCAGCAACATTGCGCGCGAGCAATAGAATGGCCCAGGTGACGATACCAAGCACCACACTTAACGCCGCGGCCGTTATCATATTGGCGTTTAAAGTAAATTCCGTATAGATCGTCATGGGTAGCACGTCGATGTCGGTAGCCAAGGTAAACGCGGTTCCGAAGGCACCGATAGAGGTTGCGAAACAGATGGCGCCCGAGGCGACCAGGGCTGGCGTAAGCGCCGGCAGCGTGACGTCGCGCATCACTGCCCATGGCCCGGCTCCAAGGGAGTGCGCGGCTTCAGACAGCGACTGATCCAGAGATTGAGCCGCTGCCATAACCGACAGCACAATTTTCGGAATCGAAAAATACAGATAGCCCAGAAACAGGCCGGACATGGAATAGGCAAACACCAGCTTGTGCCCAAATATTGCTTGGCTGACGGCTCCGATGAGCCCCTGGCGGCCGGCCAGCATAATCACCATGAATCCAACCACCACGCCTGGAAAGGCCAGTGGCAAAGTCAACAACGACACCAGAAGCCGCTTCCCGGGGAATTCGTTATTGCTTAGAAACAAGCCGGTTATAACGGACAGGATAATGGTGGCCACCGTGACAATGAACGAGAGCATGATCGTTTGCCATAGGCTATTGAGGTACCGGGAATCCGTCAAAATGGCGGCGTAGGTATCGAAAAAATTGCTGCCTGCGCTGATCCGCACCAATATTCCGATGGGGATCAGCCAAAATGCCGTAAAAACGATAAGTGCCGGCAGCAACAGCAACGCGCGCCAATGGACCGGTAGGGTTAGATCTCGCATGTTGTTGCGGCGTCCTTAGCGTACCTGATCGAGATACATGCGTTGGAAGGGCTCTTGTTCTTTGGCCATCTTTGCGTAGTCCACTGTTTTGGCGCGGGCGTAGTCCGAAGCCGGCAGGAATTTGTCGGCGATATCTTTAGGTATCTGGACATCGCGGACAGGTTTCAAGAAGGCATTAGCCCAATGTGCCTGGCCTTTATCTGTCATGACGTAATCCAGCACTTTTTCAGCATTAGCCTTGTGTGGAGCGCCTTTAACCAGCGACATGACATACGGAAACGACACCGTACCTTCTTTGGGGATGACAAAAGCCACATCGGCATGATCTTTATATTTGGCGCGATAGGCATTGAAATCAAAATCGATCAGGATCGGTATTTCGCCCGACAATACGCGAGCATAAGCGGTTTGCTTGGGCACGATGGGCTGATTCTGTTTGAGCTTCTTGAAGTAATTGATCGCTGGTGCGAAATTATCCAAAGAGCCTCCCGAAGCCTGGTTGATAGCGACCGCTGCGGCATATCCCACGAAAGCGCTGCTGGGATCCAGGTACCCGACCATACCTTTATATTCGGGCTTGAGCAGATCGGCCCAAGACTGTGGTACCGGCTTGCCTTCCAGAGCCGCCTTGTTCACAAAAATGCCTATCGTACCCGAATGGATGGCGAACCAATGGCCATTGGGGTCCTTTAAGTCGGCCGGAATTTGGTCCCAATTCTTGGGTTTATACGTGCCTAGTACGTCGTACTTCATGGCCTCGATGGCCGACGTAATACCTAGGTAAACCACATCGGCCACCGGACTCTTTTTTTCGGCCATGATTTGCGCAAGCGACTGGCCCGAGTTTTTGTTATCCAGTGGAACTGTGATGCCGGTATCAGCCTTGATATTTTTGACCTGGCCCGCCCAGTCGGCCCATTCGGGCGGACAGTTGTAGCAAATCGCTAAATTATCTTCGGCTTGAGCCGCACCGGAATAGAGGCCGGCTGATAGCATTAGCAGGCCGAAAAATCCGAACAATGACTTTTTCATGAATGACTCCTTTATCTTTAAGTGGATAAAACAAAAACGAGAGGCAGATCGTACGTGCATTACCGGTTGATTTACGCCGCGAGGGTGCCGGACATCTTGGGCTGACCTACCGAATGCCCGGTTAAAAGTTCGTGTTTTAAAAATAGCGGCTTTGCCTGACTCTTTTCTCCGTCCAGGCGACTGAGCAATTTCTGCGCGGCTTTTCTGCCTATTTCGCCATTGGGTTGGCTGATGGTGGTTAAGACGGGATCGATCAGTTGGCCGTATTCCAGTCCGTCGAAACCGATGACGGAGATATCTTGCGGGATGCGCAGCGAGCGCTCGCGCAGTGCTTTGATAACGCCTAACGCCAGCAGGTCGGTGCTGCAGAAGATGGCAGTAGGACAGCTAGACATTTTATTGAGCCAGTGTTGCAGTTGCAATTCCAGCATCTGTGCTCCGAAGTCGACTTCAGTCAGCGGCAGCGCAGCAAGCCCTGCTTCTTGCATGGCATCTTGGTAGCCTTGATAGCGCAGCGCCGAGCGATCAGACGCAGTCAGAAAGCCGGCCAGCATTGCAATGCGCCGATGCCCGAATGACAGCAGGTGCCGAACCGCGTCGCGCGCGGCACTGCGATCATCGATGGACACCGTTTCGTAACCCGGTGCATGGTTGTACATGAGTACGTAAGGTATGTTTCCATTGGCCAGCGAGGCCAGGGCGGTACAGTTTTCGGCGCTGGCCACAGTCAGCAACAGCCCGTCGACTTTTTGTCTCAATAATATTTCGATGAGCTCTTCTTCCCGCATTGAATCGTATTGTGTGGTGGTGAGCAGCATGCGTTTGTTGTGCTGATTGAGCACATGCTCGATGCCGCCAATGCAGTCTGCAAACACCGGATTGGCCAGGGACGGCAGCATGACGCCTACCAAGTCAGTCTGGTTTTTCCTTAACTGCTGGCCGAAAACACTGGGCCTGAATTTTTGCTGCCGTGCGATGTCCATGACATGAGCCAGGGTCGCCGCCTTGACTAAGTGCGGCGCGTTAAAGCACCTAGAAACCGTGGCGATTGAACACCCGGCCAACTTTGCCACGCTCTTGATGTTCGACATTACCTTTACCGGCGATGAATAAAATTAAGAAGGACAATACAGTAGGAATGTAAACGTTTTCATTTCTACGCTGCTTTATAGCATTTTTGCTTGTAACTTTCCATCTAGGGAAATTACTAGGAATAGGGATATGACTAGGCTGATTCACCCAAGCAAACGATGTTCGGGCGGATTACAAGCCCATCCGGTGACTGGAAATTGTCATTCAATATTTTGCGCCTGCTCTCTCATTTGTTCAATTTGCAGCTTAAGATCGATGGCGGCGCGGGTGATGCTCAGGCCGCTGGCTTTGGACCCCAAAGTATTGGCCTCGCGGTTCATTTCCTGAAACAGGAAATCCAGTCGTTTACCGATGCTGCCGGTCTTTTTCTTGTCTGGGTTGGGCTCTTTGGCGCTCAGTAAATGATCCAGTTCGGCAATATGCGAGCGCAGGCGCGATAATTCTTCGGCGACATCGATGCGCAAGGCAAACAAAGAAGCCTCCTGGGCGATGCGTGCCGATAATTCTTGGCCGCTTATTTGGGCAAAGCCGCCAGGATTAGCCACTTCCAGGGCCTCGCGTAATTTTTTTCCCAGCTTTTGCTGGTGGTCAGCCAGCAATTGAGGAAGTTCCTGCTCCACCTGCGTGACAATAGTAGCTGCCTGTGCCGAACAGGCAAGCATCATGGCCGCCAAACGTGCACCTTCGCGTTCACGATTGGCTTGCAGATCACTTAGGGCTTGCATACTGGCTTGCACGCATAAGGCAGCCCACGCTTCTGGGTCGACCATATCATCGGTGTTGTTCGATCCGTTGAGCAGCTCGGAAAGCCGCGGCGCTTCGACATCTGGAATTAACGCACGCGCAGCTGATAATTGTGCTGCAACCGTGGCGAGCCAGGCCGGATCGAGTGCTTTAACGGCATCGCCTTTGGCACGGGTGTAATTGACGCGTACATCGACTTTGCCTCGTGTGATGACCTGACCCAGTTTTTCGCGGATGATGCCTTCGGCTATGCGCAGGTCTTCAGGGATACGAAAGTTCAGATCCAGAAACCGGCTGTTGACGCTGCGAAATTCGAGGCTTACCTGGCCGACAGGTGATTCGGCCCGAGCGCTGCCAAATGCGGTCATGCTGCGTATCATGGGATGTATCCTGTTTTATTGCACTAAAGAAATATTGTAAAGGCTGCCAGCCCTGAGTTCGGCTCGTGTGACAATTGATGTTTGAATAAATGTGGGTAAGGGAGATTTTTTTGTCTGAATTCAACGGTTTGTCAGTAGCAAATGTAGTGCGCCCTTCGGGACGTACATTTGATCAGTTGCGCCCGGTGTCACTGGTGGCAGGTTTTACGCGTCACGCAGAAGGTTCGGTGTTGATCAAGGCGGGTGACACCCATGTATTGTGCAATGCCAGCGTGCTTGAAAAAGTGCCACCTTTTTTGAAAGGGAAGGGACAGGGCTGGGTCACTGCTGAATACGGCATGCTGCCGCGCTCGACGCATACCCGCAGTGATCGGGAAGCCGCTCGCGGCAAGCAAAGCGGCCGCACACAAGAAATACAGCGCCTCATCGGCCGTAGCTTGCGCGCGGTATTCGACATGCAGGCGCTGGGTGAGCGTACCCTGCATCTGGATTGTGATGTGCTGCAAGCCGACGGCGGTACTCGCTGCGCCAGCATTACCGGTGCCTGGGTGGCAGCCGTGCTGGCGGTACAGACTTTGTTAGACAAAGGCATCATTGCGGCCAGTCCCGTCAAAGATAGCGTGACGGCGGTATCGGTGGGCATGGTCAATGGCGCCGCCTTGCTCGATCTGGACTACATCGAAGATTCGGGCTGCGACGCCGACATAAATGTCGTCATGACCGGCAGTGGCCATTTTGTAGAAGTGCAGGGGACTGCAGAAGGGCAGGCTTTCGACCGCAACGCGCTCGATACCTTGCTGGATATCGCGCATAGGGGGATTTTGCAACTGGCCAAGTATCAGCAAAAGGCGCTGGGGCGATAGTATTGGGCTTGCCATGGTGACGACATCAAGGGACAATTGTTGAAAAGCTCCCTAATGTCGATGTTACCGAGCGAGATAGTATGCATGCATCGATTCAGGTTGCTATTTTTAAAAAGGAAATTCAGTGAAGATCCGAGCTGCTGTATTACGTGAAATGGGGATCCCGGCTCCTTATGCTCAAAGCCGTCCGGTAAGCGTCGCCGATGTCGAACTTGATCCGCCTGCGTTTGGTGAAGTCCTGATCAAAGTCAAGGTTGCCGGGCTGTGCCACTCTGATCTTTCGGTGATCAACGGCGACCGACCGCGAGGTGTTCCGATTGTGCTCGGGCATGAGTCGTCGGGCGAAGTCATAGAGGTAGGGGCAGGTGTCGACGATCTTCGTGTGGGTGATCACGTTATAACGGTGTTTGTACCCAGTTGTGGTTGTTGCTTCCCGTGCTTGAAAGGCCGGCCAGCTCTTTGTGAGCCTGGCGCCCAGGCTAATACAAACGGCGTCTTGCTAAGCGGTGGTCGCCGCCTGCATATCGGCGACGAATATCTTAACCATCATCTTGGGGTGTCTTGCTTTGCCGAGTATGCCGTCGTTTCCCGGCGTTCGTGCGTCAAAGTCAGTGCCAAGCTAAGCCATCGCGAGGCTGCTCTGTTTGGCTGTGCAGTGTTGACTGGCGCCGGGGCAGTTATCAATCGTGCGGGGATTAAAGCGGGTGATACGGCAGCGATAGTCGGTTTGGGTGGCGTCGGTCTAAGCGCCTTGTTGGCAGCGGTTGCTGCCGGTTCCCAGCGGATTGTCGCAATCG
>JBDTLC010000005.1:0-2282 GCA_039935015.1 Paralcaligenes sp.
GATGCCTCAATTTGAGTCACCATATCCGCCAGCATCCACTGAACCCCCTGGTGTTCACCCAGGGTCTTGCCAAATGTGCTGCGATCGCCAACGTAGGTCGCGGCAATCTCCACCGCACCGATGGCGCGACCGAGGGCCATGGCTGCATGCCCAATCCGGGCCCGTAACAGCGAATCCTGTGCCAGAGCAAAACCGTCGCCTTCGTCACCCAGCCGGTGCGTAACCGGCACCGTGACGTCTTGAAAGCTGATGGATGAAATAGGCACACCGAACCAGCCCAGTTTGGGAACTTCAGCGCTCACAGACAGGCCCGGTGTCCCCTTTGGCACCAGAAGAGCAATGAAGTTTTTGCCTTTGTCCAAGTCATCGCCAAGCAACCGGGCGATCACAATAAACCAGTCGGCGGTGGTAGCCCGTGTAATGAATTTTTTGTGTCCACTTAGCAGATAGTGATCCCCTTCGCGCCTCGCCACACTGGCCAGGCGGCGAACATCGGACCCGGCACCTGGCTCGGTAAGCGCAAAGGCCGTCTGGATGGCCCCCCGGCAAAGTTCCGGCAGCAGTTGCTGCTTGAGGGTTTCTGATGCGCCAGCCACCACCGCGCGTGCCGACAAGTCAGTTCCAGTAATCATCGACGCCGATGTGCTGCACACTCGTCCCAGCTCTTCGATGATACGGATGCGCACCACTTGTCGAGCATCTGTGCCACCGTATGCACGGGGGAAAGCCGTGGCCACAATTCCCTCGCCTGCCAGCGTCCGAAACGTCTCCCAGGCAAATACATCCTGACTGGCCACAGTGGCGGCCTGCGGTCCCAGCCTCTCGCGACACAAGGTACGTACGCGCGCAATCAACTCGCGCTCCGCGCTATCTAGCCCTTGCAGGTAGTGATCAGAAAATAATCTGTCCGTCATGGCATTTATCCCGGTCGGCGCGCTGGTTGAACTGGGCGTACATGTTCACCATATTCCCGGAGCAAGTCGAGACACTGTTTCGACAGGCGGTTCGTAGCGTTGCCGCCGTCGTGCGCTCGTGCTCTGATAGCTGAAACTCCTCGTTACCTCTCCCATCATGCTGAATGACTTCAACGTCCCCCCGCACTTCCAATGCGTGCGGACCTACTCTGGGGGCGTGAGCCCCGCGCGCAGCCAGGTGGAGTACACCTCCCTTGAATCACTGTCACCGGGCGATGTAGTGATTCACAACCGCTATGCCGGAATCAACTACAAAGACTGCCTCTCCCTTCTGGGGCGCGCCAGGATTGTCGAGAGCTATCCGCGAGTGTGCGGTATAGAGCTGGTGGGCGAAGTGATACACAGCAGCGACAGCACGTTCGAGCGTGGTCAGTCTGTACTGGTTCACGGATTCGGCACTGGCATTGCCCTTGACGGTGGGTTTTCCGAGTATTCACGCGTGCCGGCGGCGCACGTGATGTTGCGACCCGACGGGCTAAGTGACTATGAGACCGCTGTGTTGGGAGTCCCGGGATTCACTGTTGCGCTGGCGCTGGACCGATTCGAGCAAGCCGGATTCACTCCGGCCGACGGACCGGTGGCAGTAACGGGGGCCAGCGGCGCTGTTGGCATGCTGGCGATTTCGATCCTGTCGAACTTGGGTTACCGTGTCGTAGCCGTTACGCGAAAGACCGAGCAGGCGGGAATGCTGCTTGAGCTGGGAGCGATGGAAGTATTGGACAGCGCTGAGTTGACTGGCGCCAAGCGCCCCCTGGAAAAGGCCCGCTTTGCCGCAGCCATTGACAACGTCGGTGGTGCAACTTTGGCGTCACTGCTGCGGAGCACCCAACAAAATGGCCAGGTGGCGTCGGTCGGCAATGCAAGCGGCAACAGCTTTGACGGCAGCGTTCTTCCCTTCATCATGCGGGGCGTCAGCATGTTCGGCGTTGTCGCCAACGCAAGCTGGCCCGTACGCCGCCGCGTGTGGAGTCAATTGGCTACGAAATGGAAACCGAAGTTCGATTGCCTGGCGCCATGCGTCCAAACGATAGAGTTGCAAGGTCTCCTGGCTCATAGCCAGGCACAGCTGGAAGGCACGACGGTGGGGCGGACGCTAATTTCGCTCGGGTAGATCGTAAAAATAAATTACCGATGGATCTCAATCCTCTGTTGCGCCCCAACTCCGTAGCCATCGTCGGCGCATCGAACAACCCGCATAAGATCGGTGGAATGCCTGTCCGGCTGTTGCGAGAGTTGGGCTTCAGTGGCGCCATCTATCCGGTCAATCCAGGCGCGGCCGAGGTTCAAGGCCTGATCGCATACGCCTCG
>JBDTLC010000006.1:0-26872 GCA_039935015.1 Paralcaligenes sp.
CCTGCGACCCACCCGAAGGTTTTATCCGACGGATGGCCCTAGAACATAGCGTCTGGATCAATCTGGAATACCTCAGTGCCGAGCCCTGGATCGAAAGCTGCCACACCCTGGAGTCTATACACGCCAGTGGCTTGCGCAAAAGTTTTTTCTTTCCCGGCTTTACGACGCAAACCGGCGGCCTACTGCGTGAACCTCAGTTGCTCGAAACTCGCGATCGCTGGCTGTCGCGACCAGAAAACACCCATACGCTGCGGCAGGTGTTACGCATGCCCAGCGAACTTTCCCAAAGCCTGCAACAAGGCTGTCGACAAGTATTTCTGTTCTGCTACCCCAACGCGCCTGCATTGGGTCTGCTGCAAGGTCTTGAGCACGATCCCATGCCCTCTGTCGTACTCGTGCCTACGGGTGTCTACCCACGGCTTGCCTCGCTGCAAACGCCTCATGTACGCGTCCACGAGATCCCCTTCGTCGATCAGGCCGTCTTCGACCACATCTTATGGAGCAGCGACCTGAATTGCGTGCGTGGCGAAGATTCGCTCATTCGTGCGATATGGGCCGGCAAACCATTCCTGTGGCAAATCTATCAGCAAGACGAGGACGCTCATATAACCAAATTGCAGGCGTGGCTTGCACATACCTCGTTTTCTCCTGCCGTCCACACACTGATGCTCGCATGGAACCGCCACACAGACATCGAGTTTGGCGAACAAATCCAACGCGTAATGAACCCGCCGACATGGCATGAATGGCAGCGCGATACACAGCTATTGGCAAACAAAATGGCGCAGCATCCCGATTTGGCGAGCTCCTTACTGGCGTTTTGCCTGAAATTGCTGCAAACAGGTTAAAATGCTGAGTTTTGTAGAAAATTGTGCTCCGAACCGGCAGTTTCAATATCTGGCGGAGCAAATCACCCCGGAGCTTTTTTAAACATGAAAACCGCACAAGAACTGCGCGTTGGTAACGTTGTCATGGTGGGCAGCGACGCCCAGATCGTCCTGAAGGCCGAATACAATAAGTCGGGCCGTAACTCGGCCGTTGTAAAACTGAAATTCAAGAATCTCCTCACCGGGTCGGGCAGTGAGCTGGTATACAAGGCCGATGAAAAGTTCGAGATTGTTGTTCTGGATCGCAAAGAGTGCACCTACTCGTACTTTGCCGATCCCATGTATGTCTTTATGGACGAAGAATACAATCAGCACGAAATCGAAGTCGAAAGCATGGGCGATGCGCTGAACTACCTTGAAGAAGGTATGAAAGTCGAAGTTGTGTTCTATGACGAACGAGCTCTTTCTGTTGATTTGCCCACCATTGTTGTGCGCGAAATCATCTATACCGAACCCGCCGTGCGTGGCGACACATCCGGCAAGGTGCTCAAACCCGCCAAAATCAACACCGGCATGGATCTCAACGTACCGCTGTTTTGCGCAATCGGTGACAAAATCGAAATTGACACGCGCACGGGGGAATACCGCAGTCGCGTTATGTAATAGATACGCGCTTGCTTACTGCAAGCGATCATCGTCCAGATAATCGGGAATAGGCATTACGACAATGCCGTCCTGAGCCAGCGATTCGCGCTCTTGGGCCGTGGCAGTGCCACGAATGGCACGCTCTTCAATGATCCCCTCGTGCATTCGACGCGCTTCGTCGGAAAACTGTTCACCTACATTTTCCGTACTGCGCACAATCTGCCGCAAATGACGCAGGATTTCTCCTTGCAGCTGCATCAATTGCGAACTGGCCGGCGCCGCGACAGCTGTTTTATCGGCTTTCTCAGAGGCCTGAGCTGCGGGTTCGCGTGCATGGCCCACATTAATGCGAGGCGCCGACAATTTCTTGCCAACCTTGCCGCTGCCACACACCGGACACGCCAACAGGCCACGAGCCTGCTGCGATTCGTAGCCGTCGGCCGAGCCGAACCAGCCTTCAAACACGTGGCCGGATTCACACTGAAGATCGAAAACTTTTAATGTCATAGGAACACTATGGGGGCGCTTGGCCTGAAAACAAGATTGTAGCCTGTCGTTATAGACGTGGCACGGCGGCCAGCAAACGCTGGGTTTGGGCATGTTTGGGGGCACCAAACACCGCTTGGGTATCTCCGGTTTCGACAATCCGACCTTCATGCATCACAGCGACACGATGCGACAGATATTCGACAACGCCAAAATTATGGGTAATAAACAGGTAGGCAATACCATATTCCCGCTGCAAATCGTTTAACAGCTCAAGAATCTGGGCTTGTACCGACACATCCAGCGCTGAGGTTGGCTCGTCGCATACCAATACGGCTGGCTCCACGGCCAGGGCGCGAGCAATGGCTATTCGCTGGCGCTGACCGCCTGAAAATTCGTGCGGATAGCGATCTAGAGTGTTTTTCGGTAAGCCCACCCGATCAAGCAAATGACGCACGCTAGCGCTGCGTGTGGGCCCCGACCGATCTGGCCTTAAAGCGGCAAGGCCCTCGTCGAGTATCTCGCCAACCCGCATGCGAGGATCTAGCGAGGCATAGGGGTCCTGGAACACAATCTGTATCTTCCGGCGCAAGCGTTTCAGACGCCCTCCGCGAGCTGACAAGAGTGACTCACCGTCCAGGCTGGCACGCCCCCCAACCTGAGCGTCATTGCCCAGCAAACGCAGCAATGCCCTTGCCGTCGTGGTTTTGCCGCAGCCAGACTCCCCCAGTAAAGCCAGTGTTTCGCCAGCGTAAAGTTCGAACGACACGCCGTCAACGACTTGGATCGAGCCGGTCTCGCGATGCAACATACCGCTGCGTATGGGGTATCTCACAGACAACTGATCAACACTTAGAAGGGTCACCCCAGCCGTCCTCGCCCCCGCCGCCGGGTCGTGTGGCGGCACCTCTGTAGGTGTCGATCCGCCAGCCTCGATGGCCAGGGAACGGCCTCGCTTGGCAAAGCTGGGTACGGCCGCCAGTAATTCGACCGCATAGGGATGTTTGGGTGCTGCGAAAAAACTGGCGACATCCTGCGTCTCGACAATTTCTCCGGCGCGCATCAAGGCAACATAATCGGCCACGTTTTTTACCACGGCGAGATCATGGGTGATGAGCAAAATAGCCATGCCTAATTCACGCTGGATATCGGCCAGTAAATCCAGAATCTGCGCTTGCACCGTCACATCGAGCGCCGTAGTGGGCTCATCGGCAATCAATAGACCAGGTTCGGCCGCCAACGCCATGGCAATCATGACACGTTGCTTCTGCCCTCCTGAAAACTGGAACGGGTAATCGTAAAAACGACGCTTGGGCTCGGGAATACCTACGCGTGCAAGCCACCACTGTGCCCGCAGGACGGCCGCAGCCCCACGATACGACGTATGGGCCGACAGTGTCTCGACGATCTGCTGGCCTATCGTTAGCACCGGGTTCAAGCTGGTTGCGGGTTCTTGAAAGATGATGCCTATGTCTCCGCCACGCACCGCTCGCATGTGATATTCAGGCAGGCGGTTCAAATCCTGCTCGCCCAGCCGAATTTCCCCGGCGGTGATCTGCGCGGCCTCGGGCAGCAAACGCAGCAATGCCAGAGCCGTCATGCTCTTGCCACAACCCGATTCGCCCACCAAAGCAAAGGTCTGCCCACGCTCTACGGCCAATTTCAGAGACTTGACAGCGTCAAACAGGCCCGCGTCGCTCGCTACCTGCACCGACAGCCCACGCACCGACAAAACGGTCTGGCGTGCGCCGTCTGTGCGACGTAAAGCGCCACGTTTTTCGCCCGTCATGACGCCTCCTCTTTCTGCAGGCTTTTGACCTGCGCCGCAGCACGACGCCGCAAATACGCAGGACTAAACTTGCGTACCCGTGGATCGAAAGCGTCCTGCACGGCATCTGCAAAGATATTCGCCGCCAGAACCAGCGCCAATAAAAACATGAAGGCCGCCAGCAAATTCCACCAGATCATGGGGTCGCGCGACATTTCAAGACGAGCAGAATCGATCATGGTGCCAAACGATGGAGTATTGGGATCGACCCCTATGCCCAAATAAGACAGGACGGCCTCATACAGCACCAGGCTGGAGAATTCCAGCACCAAGGTAATGAGCACAATATGCATGACATTAGGCAGCAAATGTCTGCGCATAATGCGCCAGTGCGACACGCCAAAAGCGTGCGCCGCCTGCACATAGTCCAGCTCGCGCAGCTTCAGCGTTTCAGCGCGCAACAAACGACACAACCCTGCCCATCCTGTCAACCCCAGAATCACGCACAGCAAGAACAGCCGCAAGTCGGCGCGCGTCGCCACGGTAACAAAAAGGTCCGGATTATTATCGATGTACACCTGCATCATCAACACGCAGGCCGCAATTAGCAGTACACCCGGAATCGATGTAAGCGTAGTGTAAATATACTGAATGACATCATCGATCCGGCCTTTGAAATAACCTGCCGAAATACCAAAAATCAGGGCTGGCGGCAACATCGTTATGGTGGTGAGCGTACCGATGATGAGCGCGGTGCGTACGCTTTTGATCGCTTGTCGCAATACATCGTTGCCAGTGCGGTCTGTGCCCAAGACATGATAGTTGGTGGCAAGCGCCGCCGCCACACACACAACCAGCATCAGCACGCAAAATGTCAGCCACATAGCACGCCATGGAACATCGGAGTCAGAACTCCACCATGCACGCCATGCGTGCCTGCCCGCATCGACCTGCGTTCGGTGAACCAAAGTCAGTAACAAGGCTGCAGCCGCCCCGCACGCCACGGCCGCCAGTAGCCCCCACAACAAACGCCGCACCTTATCATTGCCGCTATCAGCATCGACGCTCAGATTCAGGCCGGCATTTTGCAAGCGTGGATAGTCGCGCACAGGTCGGCCTTGAATAAGCTCATTTTCCTTGGTGAATTGCCGCAAGGCCAAAGGTGCTGAGTATGTCTTTTCAGGCTTATCCAGCTGGGTCATCGCCAGCACATCATCGAGTACTGAACGCACAGACTGTGTATAAACGACGGTAGCGGACCCCGGCTTGGCGGGCAACTGTGGCCGATAATGCATGGAATCGAGCAGCCCCACCAGCACGAAAGCACCCAGCACCACAGCCGCGCACATTGCCGAGGTCGTCCGTGCCACACTGGCCCAGGCCGCTCGCAGCGCGGGCGAACGAGCAACCTTGAACGCGTAGAGCAAGGAAGCCAGCAATAGGCTGAAAACGAAGATATCGGTCCACAGGAAAACGAACTTGGGCATGGGCTACTCGAACCGGATCCGTGGATCGGCCAGCGTATAGGAAATATCGGCCAGAATCAGACCTACGATATATAACGCCGAACCTAGAAAAACCATAGCGCGGACGATGGAAAAATCTTGGGCATTGATGGCATCGATGGTGTAGCTGCCCAGCCCTGGAATGCCAAAGAACGATTCAGAAATCAGACTACCCATGAATAGCAAAGGAATCGCCGACACGGTTCCCGTAAGAATAGGCAGCATGGCATTACGCAGCACATGACCAAACAGCACGATATGTTCCGGCAAGCCCTTGGCACGCGCAGTGCGTACATAGTCTTTACTCATTTCCTCCAGAAAAATCGTGCGATAAAACCGTGCTTCGCCTCCTATGCGCGACAAGATGCCCACCAGCACCGGCAACACCAGAAACCGGGTGCTATCCCACCCTCCGGCAAACCCCGAATAGGGTACCCAGCGCAAGACCTTTGCAAACAGCCATTGGCCGGCGATGATATAGAAAAGCCCCGAAATCGACAACAATAGAACGCATATCACTACCCCGGAAAAATCCAGCGGCGTACCTTTAAAGAACACGAGCAACAACGCAAAGACAACGCACACAAACAGGCCCAGCACGAAAGTTGGCAAGGCCAGAGCCAGGCTCGGCCCCATGCGCTCTACAATCTGGTGGCCGATATCACGGCCTTCGTCGGAGAAGCCGAAATCAAAACGCAGCAGGGGTACCGAGCGGGCATAGAAGACAGTATCGGTCAATTGTGCGGTGCCGCCGGCCTGTGAATTGAAAAACAAAGGTTTGTCGTAACCGCGCTCGACCTTCCACTTGTCGATCGAAACCTGGCTGACTCGTTGCCCACCTATGGCCAGACGCGCCATGTCGTCGGGCGTATTGACCGCAAAGAACAGCGCAAAGGTCAGCAGGTTTACGCCTATAAGCACCAGCACACCGTAGAGCAGGCGACGCACAACATAGTTCATCATGACTGCGGTGCTCCAGTGCGATCCGGTGCGAGCGGCGTAGCGCGTTCACGCCGGCGTATCACCCGCCACGCAGGATACAAACCCAACATCAGAAAACCCACGATCAACCAAAGCGGCCACCATATCGGAGGATTCCAGAGCAAGATATTTTTTTCGCGGGAAACCGGGTCAATCTTGTAATACTGCAGGATATTGCGCACCATTTGAGTCGGCTTGGCATTGCCTACCCAAGACTGATAGGCCGCGCCAGATTTTGGAAAAAAGCCAAACATCCAAGGTGCATCGGCCTGGACAATGGCGACCATCCGATGCACGATCTGATCTTTTTTCGGCCCATCGTCAAGAAACCGCATCTGTTCAAACAAATGATCGAATTCAGCATTATGATAATTTGACGCATTTTCGCCACCCGTGGATACCTTGGCGTTAGGGCCATACAGCAGGAATAGAAAATTTTCGGCATCCGGGTAATCGGCTACCCAACCCCACATGAACATTTGCGCGCTGCCTCGGCGCATCTTGTCCTGGAAACGGTTGTAATCGGTTGCACGCACTTCCAGCTGGATATTCAAGGCGCCCAATTGACGCCGCATCCAGTCTTGCGCTGCATTCGAACCCATGCCGGCGGCTGAATCAAAATGTAGAATCAATGGCGCACCCGTCTTGGCATTGCGCCCATCTGGATAGCCCGCTTCTGCCAGCAACTGCTTGGCCTGGGCCAGAGGCCGGCGCGTCGGGCGCCCATCTTGCAGTTCATAAACATAAGAGTCGATACCCGAAGGCGGCGCCTGATAGCCAGGAATGCCAGGAGGCACCGGGCCGTACGCTATCTGCGCCTGGTCGTTTTGAAAAATTGAAACATACTGCTCCCAGTTAAAGGCGATGCTGATCGCACGCCTTAGCTTGCGGTTTTTCTCCTGCTGCTCGGGCGTATCGCCTTGCCCCACTATCGGATCAAGCCAGTTGAAACCAAAGTAATAAATCTGTGCTTCCGTTGATTCCGGCAATTGAATGCCATGCTCTTTATATAGCGAAGCCTTTTGGGCAGAATCGCCAGCAGCCACACGCATTGCGACGCCGATGCCGCTGCCGTCCACCTGTGGCACGTCGTAATAGCCCTGAATAAACTTGCCCATAAGCGGCACATTTTCCTTCTCCAGAGTGAACACAATCTTGTCGATGAACGGCGTAGGCTTACCGCAATCAGCCAGTAAACCTGCCGCACGATCCCCCGCCTCGCCCTCGCACGGATACGGCTCGCCCCGGAAATTCGGGTTTCTGGATAAGACGTGGCGCCGATTCTGAATAGACTCGGTCAGCATATAAGGCCCGGTGCCCACCGGCCAGGTGTTGAGCGACAAATTATGCTCGGCCATGCCGGGCTGTTGATAAAAGCGATCTGCCTCCCAAGGTACAGGCGCCGTAAACGTCATAGCCAGCCAATATTTGAACTGAGGATATTTGCCGATGACCTTGATGCGCAAGGTATGCGCGTCAAGGGCCTGTACACCGTCAAAGCCGTATTGCCGCAAATCCAGCCAGGGCAGGGCTGCGTCGGCCTCACGCCTGATCCCCAAGGTTTTGTCCTGCGCCTTGAGCTGCTCGCCATACTCGCGCATTCCCACCACATGCTCGGCCATCACTGCATAGATAGGCGACACCACACGGGGGCTGGCCAGGCGTCGAAACGCGTAAACGTAATCGTCGGCCGTCAATTCACGCGTGCCAGTCTTTTCGAAATCACCAATCGAAAAACGGTGATCCAGCGCCCCGGCGCGCAGTGGCCAGTAGCGGTATTGGCCTGAAGGTTCGCGCGCAAATGCGGGGTGCGGCGCAAATAAAATACCCGGCTTAATATGAATATCGTAGACGCTGACAGCAATCGACGCCCCCGGTGCCTGTTCGGGCAAACGCTGCCCGGATTTATCCAGATAGAAGGGCTGTGCAATAGCCACTGCTGCGCGTGGCGCCAGCTTATACGGTCGCGACAGGTATTCGTAGCCATACAAAGGCTCGTAGATGGAATAGGTAAAGGGCGTTTCATCGGTCGAATAAGAGCTGGCCGGATCCAAGTACTTGGGAGAACGCTGGGAAAATGCCGTATATAAAGTATTGGCTCGTTCAGCGCCCTGCCCGTATGGGCTATTGACAGGGCTGCGAGTGCAGGCGGCCAGCAGCAGACAGGCCAGACCAGCCAGCCAACCACCGTAGCGCCAACGCACGCCTAACACTGGGCCTCTTTCCAGCACCGATAGCGCCACACCCAGGGTTGGACTGGGTTTGGATCCTGCCACAACCCTAGCTTGGCCCGCCGTGCCTGCGCTTCGAGTTCGGGAAGCTTCGTGTCTCGCATGTACTTGCCGTGGCCTTGCATATTGGCCCAGGCCATACCGGTGGCAACCTGCTTCTGGTTGGCTGTGCTGCCGTCGCCCAAAGGCACGTCGCACACACTGCGCTCGTACCGGTCATGCTCAAAGCAGGCGAGCCTGAGCGTCTTGCCTGCAACCAAGTCAGCCAACGACTGTTTCGATGCCTGGGCCATGGGTTGACCGGGCCGGCGACGATCATGCGTCGTCTCGGGCGCATCGATACTGGCCAGACGAATGCGTTGTTGGCGGCCATCGACCAGTAAAGTGAACGTATCACCGTCGGCCACATGCACCACTTTCCCGGCAAGTGAGTAAACCGCCTTGTCGGTAGGCTGCCCAGCAGGCAACGCTGTCGCCCGCGACTGCAAAAGATTGATGGTCCCCAGCCCCGCCAGAATCAAGGCTCCGAGCAGAGTTAACACTTGCGAATGTCGGCTGGCCAGCAATCGCCGTCCTAGCCGACCCAGCAGCTCAGTTAAAAAACGACCCATGTCTCCCTTTCTATTGTTGGTGCCAGGCGCGATCGAACAAGCCCACAGCATGAGTTTCCGAGCCCAAAACCCCAAATACGCGCCCACCCCGGCCGCCAAAACGTGTCTGTATGAATAAGTCGGCCAACGCCTGCGGTGCATGGCGACGCAACAAATTCGCCTGAACCAAAAGCACCAGCTCCTGCGCCACATAACGACCGGCCGACTCAATGTTCATTTGCTTGTCGTGCAGCAATAATAGCAAGCTATTGGCGCTGTCGGCCAACAGGGGCTCATCGACGCTATCACGCACGAGCGTAGCGATAAAGGCCTGCCCCAGTTCAGGTTCGTTTTTCAGTGCGCGTAAGACATCCAGGCACATGACATTGCCCGAGCCTTCCCAAATTGAATTCACGGGCGCCTCGCGATACAGACGCGCCATCGGCCCATCTTCAATATAGCCATTGCCGCCCCACACCTCCATGCATTCTCCCACCGCCTCGATGGCCCGCTTGCATATCCAGAATTTAGCGGCTGGCGTCAGAATTCGCCTATATCCCCAATCTAACGGATCGTCGCTGGCATCATAAGCGCGCGCCAACCGCATCGCCAGCACCGTCGCCGCCTCGCTCTCCACGACCAGATCAAGCAGTACGGATCGCATTAGGCTTTGTTCAATCAAGGCGCGACCAAATGCGCGGCGGTGGCGGGCGTGATGTAAAGCTTGCACCACAGCCTGGCGCAGTAGCGCGGCACTTCCGAGTATGCAATCGAGCCGCGTGCAGGACGCCATCTCGATCAAGGTCGCGATACCGCGTCCCTCTTCACCCACCAAAATAGCACTGGCGTCGTTGAATTCTACCTCGGCGCTGGCGTTGGACCGGTTTCCCATTTTATTTTTCAGGCGCTGTATCTGCACTGAGTTCTTGCGGCCATCATCGAGCCAGCGCGGCACAAAAAAACACGAAAGCCGGTCGTCATGACGAGCCAGAACTAAATGTGCATCGGACATAGGCGAAGAAAAAAACCACTTGTGACCACGCAGAGCATATTGTGCACCTCGGCCGCCCACGCCCACAGGTGTCGCTTGCGTGGTGTTGCTGCGTAAATCCGAGCCACCCTGCTTTTCAGTCATACCCATGCCTATCATCATGCCGGCCTTATCGGATATGGGTAGGTCGCGTTCGTCGTAGTGCAAGGAATACAACTTGGCGGACAAGGCATCGAACAGCGGTTCCTTGCGCAGCACGGGAATAGCAGCAGAAGTCATCGTGACCGGACACAAAGAACCTGCCTCGATCTGCCCATGAAGCAGATACGCCGCTGCTCGCGCCGCCTGTGCGCCAGGTTTCGGATCGGCCCAAGCGCTTGCATGCATGCCCTGCAAAAATGCCATGCGCATGAAACGATGCCAGTCAGGATGGAAGTGGACACGGTCGACTCGATGGCCGCAACGGTCGAAGGCCTCGAGTTCAGGCCCGCAGCGATTGGCGTCGTGCGCCCATTGCCGGGTTTGCGCCAGACCCATCCGCGCTCCGTAAGCAGCAAGTGACACATGGCGCCAATGAGCGCCTTCGCGCCGCACCGCTTCTTGCAAGGCCGGATCGCTCAAGTACAGGTTGTAATCGCCCAGCTCAGGTACTTGATTCGTTACTTCATGAGTCGTACAGGCCAAGGCGCCACCTCACCAACGATTATGATCCGGACTCAGAGCCACCGGGTCTTTTTAAATTTCCAGTAAAGAAAGCCGCAAAGCCCTGCCGTCACCACCAGCACTGTCGGATAGCCATAATGCCACGACAACTCGGGCATGTCTTTGAAGTTCATGCCGTAAATGCCTGCTATCGCCGTGGGCACCGCCAGAATGGCAGCCCAGGCCGCCAATTTCTTGGTAATGTCCGTTTGCTGAGACTGCCCTATCATTAGACTCGCCTCGAATGCGAAAGCCAAGGCCTCACGAAGGCTATTGACCAGCTCATCGACCCGCTGTACACGGTCGGCGACTTCGCCAAAGTAGCCCCGGCAATTCTCGTCGATATGGCCCGTCTCGACGCGCGACAGGCGCCGGCAGATCTCGACCAGTGGCGAAATCGCCACGTGAATACGCAGTAAATCGCGGCGCTGTCGATACAAGCGGCGCACATCATTGTCGTGAAAGCCGCGCAGCAGAAATTTTTGCTCAATAGCCTCTATACCCGTCTCGAGATGGCCGGCCGCCGTCACATATCGGTCTACCAGCAAATCCAGTAAAGTCGAAGCAATATAGTCGCTGCCCCGGTCCAGAAATTCAGGCGAATTTTCCAGATGCGTGCGCAATTCCCGGTGCGACGCCATCGCGCCGCGGCGCACGGTCAGCAAAAAGCCCCGGCCAATCAGAAATTGGGTTTCGCCAAAAGACGGCTTCATATGCTCGACTTCGACCGTTACTGCGACCACCTGAGTCAGCTCGGCATACTCGATGATTTTCGGGCGCCGATGCAATTCGTTAATCTCTTCTATTGCCTTTTGTGAAAAGCCCAGTTTGATGCCGATATCTTGCACCAGAGCGGGTGATGGATCCTTCAATCCGATCCACAGTAAATTCTTTTGTGGGTCCAGATAGCGTTCGATCTGCTCGACCAAAAGGTCCTGGGGCGGATGGCCTTTGCGATACAGCACCGACGCAATGACGGATTTTTCATGAGAGCCGGAAACGTCGCCATCAACTGGCGACGGCACACTATTAGCATCTGATACAGGGGCTTCCTGGGGCGAAGGCAAGGTCGGATCAGGAATCATGGCATCGCTGGGCATAAGGTGACAGCCTTCTTATCTGGTTTTGCTGTTGCGGAACCCCTTTTGGGTGTCTTCAACGCCCAACAGAGCGTTTGAGCAAAACGCACTATCAATCGCGTGATGATATCACCCTGATATCGTCTGTTGCCCCGTCCAGTTATACACTGATAGCCTAAATTTACATCGGTTGCCGGCCCCAGGCGTATCTCTTTACGAACTGGATCGGATTCACCTCCAACAACTATTGCACCACCCTCTTCACCCAGGAACCCATCACATGACTGACCGCCAGCTTATTATCGTCGCCGCTCTCACTATGCTAATAGGGGTTGCAGCGGGTGCCTTCGGCGCGCATGCCCTCAAACGCGTCGTCACGCCCGATACGTTGGCAGTCTGGCACACCGCCGTACTGTACCAGCTTGTCCACGGACTTGGCCTCTTGATGATCGCGTCACTGGGAGCCCGGTTTGGCTCGCCATTGCTTGGCAACGCCGGGTGGCTTATGTTTGCCGGCATTGTGATATTCAGTGGCAGCCTGTATTTGCTGGTGCTCACAGGTGCAAAATGGCTCGGTGCCATTACCCCCATAGGTGGACTTGCCTTTATCGCGGCGTGGGCCATGGTTGCCTTGGCGGCATACCGGGCCAAACCGTAATCGGGCGGTCACTGTTGGATGCGGAGCCGTCACCGCTGAACCTCCGGACGGAGCCGCCCCCGAAGTGCTTTAATCTATTGTTGCTATCTTTCGAGTCAGGCCAGTATCTATGAATGCCCTTGAACTGCTTCGGCAAAGCCCAGTCATGCCCGTCATCGTCATCAGAAATCTTCAGACAGCGGTTGACCTGGCCCGTGCGCTAGTCGCAGGCGGGGTGCGCAGTCTGGAAATTACGCTGCGCTCCAACATCGCGCTGGAAGCCATAGAGCTCATCGCCGACGCTGTCCCCGATGCCCTAGTGGGAGTAGGCACGATACGCGATGCCAAACAATTTGCTGCAGCCGTCCATGCGGGCGCAAAATTCGCCGTCAGTCCGGGCTTGACTCCAGATATCGCCCGCGCGGCCCAAGAAGCCGGCATTCCGTTCCTGCCTGGAGTGGCGACAGCGTCAGAATCCATGACGGCTGCCGATTATGGGTTCACGGTGCAGAAACTCTTCCCAGCCCAGGCTGTGGGCGGGCTCGCTTTGCTCAAGGCACTTTATGGGCCTTTGCCCGATATCCGATTCTGCCCTACCGGCGGCATCAACGCCCAAAACGCCAAAGAATATCTGCGCTTGCCCAACGTGGAATGTGTCGGCGGCTCGTGGCTGACGCCCGAATCGGCCGTCGCCGAACAAGATTGGGAGGCCATCACAAAATTGGCCCGGGAAGCCTGTCTGCTGGCTCAACAGCCTGACTAATACTTTTTGTGGCAGCCACAAGGGCTGCGGCTACAGCCCGGCCTGCACCAGTTCTGCACGCGTAGGCAGGCCCTCCGTGTCGCCCAACACTTGGACAGCCCGTGCACCTATCCATGCACCGCGCCTGACGGCAGCTTCGATATCGCGCCCTTCCAGCAAGGCGCTGATGACACCCACGGCAAAGCCATCTCCGGCGCCGACGGTATCCAGGACCTTGGCAACGGGAAAACCCGGGACATACCCGTGGCCATCGTTGCCTTCGAAATAAGCGCCATCTTGGCCCAATTTGATAATGACGCGTTCAACACCCTGATCACGATAAAAGCCTGCGATCGCCTCTGGCGTACTTTGCCCCGTCAGCAAACGGCCTTCTTCAATACCCGGAAATACCCAATGGGCGCCAAACGCCAGCCGATTGATCGACCGCCGCATATGCTCGGCAGACGACCACAGCATGGGCCGCAGATTAGGGTCAAAAGACACCGTACGGCCAGCATCGCGCATCAGGGCCATCGACTTGCAATTAAGCTCGAAGCAACTGTCCGAAACCGCCGCAAACACACCCGTCGCATGTAAATGCCGCGCGCCGCACAACCACACTTGGTCAATATCGTCAGGCTGCATCCGGCTTGCGGCCGAACCCTTACGAAGATACTCGAACGGCGGATCGCTACCATCGACGACCCGACCCTTGAACTGCAAGCCGGTGCGCTGCTGCGGGTCGCATACTACATGTGAGCAATCGAGGCCTTCGCGCTGCATCTCCGATAGCAGATAGCGGCCCATGGAGTCTGCCCCCAAACGGCTGGCCCAACCAACCTTCAGCCCAAGACGCGACAAACCGATAGCCACATTCGTTTCAGCCCCAGCAGTCCGTTTGTAAAAAGCCTGTGCATTTTCAAGCGGACCGGGTCGATCGGCAATCAGCATCATCATGGCTTCGCCGAACGTCACCACATCCAGGGAAGGATTCATCGCAGCCGGCCTCCAAGATTACGCAAATCTTGTATAGCCGTACGAGTCACACCCAGCAGATCGTCGCCAAACAAGGGGTACTCGATGGCGCGCGGCACGCTTGTGGGCATGGCTTCGAATACACTGCGCCAGGGCGCGAGCGAATCGGCCAATGCCACGGCCACCCACTGGTGGGCCTGGCGTTGCACACCTTTGCAGTGTACATATTGCACTCGCGGAGCAAACAGCTCAGCAGCGCGCAAAGAACTCTCGCCCACCCAATGCCAGTTGCCCATATCGAAAGTCATACCAAGAATAAGGCCGATATTTTCTGCCGCTTCGAAAAAACATTGTAAGGCGCGGACGGTGCCCCCTGGCGCTGTTTGATCATTTTCAATCAGCAGCTTGACGCGGCTTTGCGCCAGGTGTTGTTTCAGGTCGACCAGCGAGGAGTGTGAATTCTGCTGAAAACCACCTATAGACATTTTTATTGTGGATGCATTCAACGTCACGGCCGCCGCCATGGCACGTTCCAGCGCCACAGAATTGAAGGTCCCGTCCCGATCCCAAAGCCCCTCGGCGCTTGAATAGACGTTACTCAGCCCAGTGCTGCGGCACGTTTCGCCAAGCTGGGGGAGTTCTGCCGCGGCATCAACCAGAAGCTCGCCGCGCACTTCGACGCCGTCGGCGCCGGCCGCATGGCACAGTTGTGCAAACCAACGCTGCCCGTGACGTCGCACTTCAGCGGCTCCAAACGACGATAAGGAAACAACCACTTGATCGGACAAGTCCATAGCCAAACTTACTCCAGCGAGACCATCACACACATCGAATTGGCAGGGGCGCTCTCGCTGGCAGAGGCGCTCTCACACAATCTGGACGCAATACAAACATCAATGCTGCGAACTTAATATCTGCCCAAGAAAATTGCGGGTTTTCTCATGTTCGGGATGGCTAAAAAAGATAGCTGGCGGCGCCTGCTCGATGATTTTCCCATCTGCCATAAAAATAACCCGGTCTGCCACACTGCGTGCAAACCCCATCTCGTGCGTCACACACAGCATGGTCATGCCATCATCGGCCAGACCAATCATCGTATCGAGCACCTCCTTGACCATTTCCGGATCCAGCGCCGAAGTGGGCTCGTCGAACAGCATAATTTTGGGTGTCATGCACAAGGCACGAGCAATGGCCACCCGTTGCTGTTGTCCGCCCGATAACTGGCTGGGGTATTTCTGGGCCTGATCGGCGATGCGCACGCGCGTCAGATACTTTACAGCCAGCGCCTCGGCCTCTTGTTTATCCAGGTGACGCGAACGCATGGGTGCAAGCATACAATTTCGCAGCACCGTCATATGAGGAAACAAGTTGAACTGCTGGAACACCATGCCAACTTCCTGGCGCACAGCTTCGACGTTTTGAGTGCTGGCGGTCAGGTCAATGCCATCGACCACGATGCGACCCTTCTGCACTTTTTCCAGACCATTGATGCAGCGGATTATGGTTGACTTCCCCGAACCCGAAGGCCCGCAAACTACGATGCGCTCACCGGCGGCTACCTTAAGGTCAACATCGGTGAGCGCCTGAAAATTGCCGTACCATTTGTTGACGCCGACGACCTCGATAATCGTCTCGCCGCGGTCGACAGAACGATTAGCGGGATCGGCTGCAACAGAAGTCGGGCTGTCAATCATGATAAAACGGCCCTTATGATGCTTTCAAGGCTGGCAGATCGGTACCCAACCATTTTTTGTATAGTTTGTTGAGCTCTCCGTTGGCGATGTTTTTCGCCACAAACGCATTAACAGCCGCAAGTGTGTTGGGCTCACCCTGGCGCATCGCTATCGCCATCTCTTGCTGCAGCAGCACAAATTTGTTTTCATACTTATTGGGTTGGCGCTTGGAAATTTGCGCCGCGACCGTGGTAGAACATCCTATGGCATCAACTTGGCCAGATAACAAAGCCTGCATGGCCGATGCGTCATCATCGAAACGACGAATATTGGCAGTTTTTGGCGCAATCTTGCTAACGGCAATATCTTGCGTGCTCGCGCGCGCCACACCAATGCGCAGGCCGGCCAGATCAGCGGCTCCTTTGATTGTCTTGTCTTTGCCGCCATACACCACAATCTGCGCGGCCGAGTAGGGGCGGGAAAACTGCACTTGCTTGGCGCGCTCGGGGGTAATGGCCAGAGAGGCCACCAGCAGATCTACCTTTTTGGTCAGAAGAAATGGAATGCGATTGGGGCCTGTTACCGGCACAAGCTTTACCTTTACGCCGAGGTCTTTGGCTAGCAACTTAGCCACGTCGGCATCATAACCATCGGGCTGATTTTGGGTGTTCATAATGCCGTACGGAGGAAAGTCCACCAGCAAGCCTACCGTCAATTCACCCTTTTGCTTAACTTGGTCTATGGTTTCGGCATTAGCCGCCGAGGCGCCAAATGCCAGGACGCCCAGACTTGCCAAGATCGTCGCACCCATAAGTGTGCGAATTTTTTTGCTTAAGTACATATTCAGACTCCAAAAATTAACTATCCACATCAATTAAACACCGCACAAGCCCTATTGCCTAACGCGCCAGCGACGCGGCCAGACGCCGTTCCATATGAGCTGCCAACAAAGACAGGGGCCAACACAACAAGAAATAAATGACCGCAACCACTGAAAAAACGAGCATGGGTTCGAACGTAGCGTTATTAATGATCTGACCGGCACGGGTTAATTCGGTAAAGCCAATAATGGCAGCGAGCGACGTGCCTTTAACAATCTGCACCAGATAGCCAACTGTAGAGGGCACGGCTATTTTCAAGGCCTGTGGCAGCACCACATCGCGCATCTTCCAGCGATACGATAAGCCCAGAGCATCGGCTGCTTCCCATTGCCCACCGGGTATGGCCTCAATGCAACCACGCCAGATTTCGCCCAGAAACGCTCCGCTGTTAAGGGTCAGGGCGATCCCCGCCGCTAGCCACGGGTTCACATCAAGCCCTATGACCGGCGCGCCGAAGAAAATCAGGAACAATTGCAGCAGCAATGGTGTGCCGCGAAACAACTGGATAAAGCCGATAGACCAACCGCGCAATACCTTGTTTTCGGAGGTGCGCGACAAGGCCACCGCCAGGCCGACCAAGCCGCCCCCGATAAAGGCCATTAGCGACAGCCCTATGGTCCATCTGGCCGCTTCGAGTATGTACAGAAATTCCGAATAACCGAACGTACGCATGATCATCGGTCCGGATAGTTCAGGCCCCACCGGAATACCAGGCGGAACATGTACGAAAACATCAGCGTCAACACTAGATAGATAGCGGTGATAACAATGTAGATTTCAAAACTGCGAAACGTTTCCGATTGCAGGTTGGCCGCAACCGAAGTCAGATCGTCGGCTGAGATGACTGACACTACGCTGGAGGCTAGCATCAGCAAGATGAACTGACTGGTCAACGCTGGGTAAATGGCGCGCAATGCCGGCTTGAGCACAACGAAACGAAAAATTTCATAACGCGACAAATTCAGGGCCAACCCGGCCTCGACTTGTGCCCTCGGGATAGATTCAATTCCAGCACGCACAATCTCCGTTGCATAGGCACCCAAATTCACCACCATGGCAACCAGCGCCGCGGTATGCGCCGTCCAGCGAACTCCGGTAGCCGGCAGCGCAAAATAGAAGAAAAACAATTGCACCAGAAATGGAGTGTTGCGGATCAATTCGATATAGGCATTGATCGGCCAACGCACCAACTTGGGGCCGGACGTCTTGCCCCAAGCACACAAAACTGCCACACACAAGCCAAACAGCATTGCCAAAAAAGACAACTGGATGGTCATCCAGGTGCCCCTTAACAACAATGGCCACGCATCGAACACAGGGCCGAATTGAAATGAATAATTCACTACGGACACTCGAATAAGGCATTGACGCCTTTAGCAGGCGAGCAATGAAACCGGTTTCATCCCTCTTAAATTTTAATAAATGCCGAAAAGAACTCGAATCAGTATTTACCCTTGTATTGAATCTAAAAGCTGATCATCATCGCGCCAATGCGCGAGACGAACCACGTACATTCAAAACGCCTGGCAATAGGATTTTGCGGACAGCGGCATCGCTGCCGCGCAAGCGATCCAATAGGCATTCGGCCGCTTTGCGCCCTAACTCTGCGGTCGGTTGCGAGACGGTGCTGATCCCCGGGCCAACATAGGGCGCCCATTCCGTCTCGTCAATGCCGATCAGCCCCAAGTCAACGCCTAATTGCCAGCCCAGACGTGCTGCGGCGGCCACAATCCGTAAGGTGACGACCGCATTGCTGGAAATGACTGCTGCGCGCCCCGCTTTGGCTCGCTTACGCAACGCGCAAAGCGCCTGATCCAGGCCAACCTCATCGGCGTCGCTGGCCAGGCAGCGCCCCGATACCGCGTCGTCATGATCCTGAATAAATAACATGAAGGCCTCGGATCGTTCAATACGCGAACTCACGCCACCCAAAGGCTCGGTCACCAGGAGCAACTCGGTATAGCCAGAATCCAGCAGATGCTGCGCGGTCAGGCCGACAGCCTGTTTATTATCCAGGGACACAAAATCGACATCAAGACCCTGATGCAAACGATCGACCAATACCACAGGCTTGCCGCAACGGGCCGCCTCCACACCCGTGTCATGGCCCAGGGTGTTCAGAATAAAACCTTCCACCTGATAAGACAGCAAAGCCTCTATGGCAGCGCTCTCGCGTTGGCTTCCATTGCCCAGATTGAATAGCATCACCAAATAGCCGGCAGCCCGGCAAGCCTCTTCGGCGCCACGCAGCACGGCCACCGAATAGGGATTAGTGATATCCGCAACCACTAAGCCGATCAGGCGCGAACGGCCACGTTTGAGCGCCTGCGCCATCGGACTGGGCGTGTAGCCCAAATGAGCAATGGCTACTTCGACACGCCGCGCAATATGCTCGGACAACAACGTATCGCGATGATTCAAAAATCGCGATACGGTCGCCTTCGATACCCCAGCCTGACGCGCAACATCGGCAATCGTCGCACGGGCTATGTTTTTGATCATGGTTGTTCGCATCTCCGCAACAGTGCGCCGGCACAGGTCTGCGTGTTTTTCTGCGCAGCGAAAGTCTTGCATTGTAGTCAGCAACGTGTCAATGCCCTCTTTATGTACGATACCTGTACGATACAGGTTCAGCCTGGCTATCTTGCCTCGCTTTTTAGCCAATTCGGTAAGGAAAAACCCATGATCTGGCATCCTTATGAACAAAGTCAGCCTTGCGTCAAGGCACTGACCCATACCGTGATCGCTTTGCTGCAGAAAACGGTAGAACAGTCGGGCACGGCACGCCTGGCGGTATCGGGCGGGCACTCTCCAATACCTCTTTTCACCGAACTCAGCCAGTCCGACCTCGATTGGGCAAAGATACACATCACGCTGGTTGACGAGCGCTTTGTTGCGCCCAGCGACCCGGACAGCAATGAAAATCTGGTACGGCGCTATCTGCTGGTCAATAACGCCAGCCAGGCCCAGTTCCAGGGGCTGGTCACCCACGTGGACGATATCGAAGCCTGCGTGGACCAAGCCAATAGCAACGCGGCGCCGATCACCCTGGCCATTTTGGGCATGGGCGAAGATGGACATACCGCCTCTCTCTTTCCAAACGCTCCCGAGTTGGCGCAGGCGCTCGACCCTGCACAAACCCGCCACTATATGTCTATTACGCCCCCGGCGGCGCCCCATCGGCGCATCAGTTCTACCTTGGCCGCGCTGTTGCAGGCGCAACACCGAATACTATTCATAAGTGGTTCACAAAAGCTTCAGGTATTCGAACAGGCTGCACAACAATCCTCGCCGGCCCGACCCGTCAGCTTTTTACTCACGCGAACCGACGCACCCATCAACGTCTTCTGGCACCCCTGATGAGCATCGCCGATCTCAACGCCTATATCAGCAACCTGCCAAAGGCCGAATTGCATGTGCATATCGAAGGAACGCTGGAGCCCGAGCTGATCTTCGAGCTGGCAGCCCGCAATCACCTCGCCATGCCATACCCATCGGTGCAAGAGCTACGCACAGCCTACGCGTTTACCGATCTGCAGTCATTTCTGGATCTCTATTACGCGGGTGCCGGCGTCCTCATCACCGAGCAAGATTTCTACGACATGACCATGGCCTACCTGCGACGTGCGCGCGCCGACGGTGTATTGCACACCGAGATCATGTTCGACCCGCAAACACACACGCAGCGCGGCATTGCGATCGAAACCGTGTTTACCGGCATCGTACGGGCATTGCGCGAAGCCCACGCAACAATAGGCATCAGCAGTTATCTGTTGATGAGCTTTCTACGTCATTTGTCCGAGCAAGAAGCCTTCGACACGCTGGCCGCCGCCTTGCCGCTACGAGCACAATACAAAGATATCTGGATAGGTATCGGGCTCGATTCCGCTGAACATGGCAATCCGCCCGAGAAATTCGCCCGAGTCTTCGCCCGCTGCAAAGAGCTTGGGTTTCACCTCGTCGCCCATGCCGGCGAAGAGGGCCCTGCCGCCTACGTACGCGATGCGCTTGACATGCTGCACGTCGAACGCATCGACCACGGCGTGCGCAGTGAAGAAGACCCAGCACTGATGCAGCGCTTGATCCGCGATCAGGTACCCCTCACCGTCTGCCCACTATCGAACCTGAAACTGCGTGTGGTAGACACTTTAGGCCAACACAATTTGGCGCGTCTATTACGCCAAGGGGTCATGGTTACGATCAATTCAGACGACCCCGCCTATTTTGGAGGCTACATCGGCAAGAACTATCTCGACGCCGCTCAAGCGCTTGGGTTAAGCAGGCAGGAACTGGGCTCCCTCGCCCAAAACAGCCTGCTGGCCTCGTTCCTGCCTTCCACACAGAAGCAACTTTTGCTTGACAAGCTACAGACGCATTTGGGCCCAGACCTTTTACCCCACTAGACCAGATCACATCGAGGAGACACGCATGACTTCACTTGCCATTAAAACCTGCCTGGCACTAGCCGTGGCCTGCTTAAGCACCAGTGCAGCGGCGGGCGAAGTCGTCAGCGACAAGCTCGACTCCGCCGTTTTGGGCCGCAGCCTGCCCTTCACCATTTATTTACCCGATGGCTACTACGATGCCTTTGACAAATTTCCCGTCGTCTATCTTTTGCACGGATCGGGAGGCGACGAACGCGTCTGGACCACTTTTGCGGGCGTGCGTGAAACTCTCGATGGCTTGATTCGCCGCCGCGAAATCGCACCGCTCATCGCCGTCATGCCGGCCGGCGGCTCCTCTTGGTGGGTCGATGGCCAGACAGAAAAAATCCAGACGGCGCTCAAGACAGAATTAATACCCTACATAGAAAAACACTACGAAGCCAAGTCAGACCGCCGGCACCGGGCGGTCGCAGGCATTTCGATGGGTGGCTTCGGTGCATTGAACCTAGCCTTAAAACATCCCGACCTGGTCTGTGCAGCGGGCCTTTTAAGCCCGGCTGTGTATGTCGAGCCCGCATCGAAGTCCAGCGCACATAGTGACACCGGCCAATTTGCCAAAGGTGGGCAATTTGACCCTGCCCTTTGGTCGGCGCAAAGTTACCCGGCTTTGCTGGCCAGCTACAAGGCGCAGAAACAGATCGTTCCGATGTATATCAGCAGTGGTGATCACGACAAAGAAGTCACACCAGCCATGAGCGCCAATCTGTTCGAAGCAATTAATACGATCCAGCCCACGCAAGTAAAACTACGTATCGTCGACGGTGCCCACGACTGGTTGACCTTCCGCGACGCTCTGCCCAAAGCCTTGAAATACATCGACAGCCAGTGCGATTTCCAGGCGCGCCAAATACCTACGAAGTAGCGTTGCCTGCGTACTTGCCCTTATCGATAAAATTGGCGCCTTGCATTTCAGTCACGCAACGAGAACTGCCAAAAAACACCACTTTTCCGTCCTTGGCAACAATGACGGCGGCGTCTGTGGCTGAATAAACGGCCGGATACTCGTAGCAGATAAAGCCGCGATCATTGCCTGCTTTTTCTTTTGGTGGCTCGCCCATCTTTTCTAGAATAGAGGCCACATTTTGCCCAACTTCGACCGAGTTAAGCACGGATTGCAATTTTTGCTGACGAGCGTCCTGGCCTATGGCTGTCTTTTTACCGTCGTCCGAAGACCCCAGCGCGCTCTTGGCAGCGTTATACCCAGCCTCGGCCACTTGCCCCGTCAACAAGGGGGCACACCCCACCAGCGTAATAGAACCCAGCACTGCGACGATCAATGACTTCAGCATGGAAGTTCCTTCATCAAAAACTAAAAAAGCCCACCATATCTGGCGGGCCTTTTTTTACACGAAGAGGCTACTTAGATAACCTGGATCGATTTGGCTTGAGGGCCTTTTTGACCTTCGGCAGCTACGTAGGAAACACGTTGGTTTTCTTCTAGCGATTTAAATCCAGTACCGATGATGTCGGTATGATGGGCAAACAAATCTTTGCCGCCCGATTCAGGCTTGATAAAACCAAAGCCTTTTTCGTTGTTGAACCACTTTACTACACCAGTTTCTGTTTGCATGTTTTTTGCAATCCCTAAAAATTCCGAGCAATATGCCCAATAAAAAAGACTATCAAGGAGTAGAGATCAGAGCAAAAAAGTACTTTCTTCTGGTACTGAATTGTACAAACTTCAACGAACTTGAAAATCTAGCCCTTTATTGTACCTGTAAGAAATATTGAAAATCAAGCCCCGCCCAAAATTCACGAAAAACAGCGAGGCTTTGTCGCGAAAACAACCTGTTTGCTACACTTACGGGCATTAAGCAACATTTTGTCGTCAGTACCCACCATCGCACTCATGCAAAAGCTAACCCGAGATTTCTACAACCGAGATACCATTGTCGTCGCCCACGACCTGCTGGGAAAGCAATTGGTACACCGGGTAGGCGGGGAAGAACGCATAGGCAGAATCGTCGAGGTCGAGGCCTACCTGGGCCCGCACGACCTTGCCGCCCATACATCGAAAGGCATAACGCCGCGCACTAAAGTCATGTACGGCCCGCCCGGCCATGTTTATGTATATCTGGTTTACGGCATGCATCACTGCATGAATGTCGTCACCGAACCCGATGGTACAGGCGCGGCCGTTTTGCTTCGCGCCATCGAACCCTTGCAAAACATTGCCGGCAAAACATCTGGCCCCGGATTACTGTGTAAAGCCATGGGCGTCACGCTCAACGACTACGGGCACGACCTGTGCAGCGATGATTTTTATATCGCGGCAGCCGCCAGCGACGAGCCTATAACGATCATTGAGCGCCCACGAGTAGGTGTCGCGTACGCGGGCGAATGGGCCGACAAGCCGCTACGCTTCTACGTAGAAGGAAGCCGACACATTTCGAAGAAATAGGCGGCCACACGGCACCCGGGCTAGCTTTCAATCACAGCGTACGCCGAGTGATTGTGTATAGACTCGAAATTTTCGGCTTCGACACGGTAACGTGTAATAGCTGGGCAATCGTCTAGGCGGGCGGCCACATCGCGAACCAGATCCTCGACAAATTTCGGATTATCGTACGCATACTCGGTAACATACTTCTCATCAGGCCTTTTCAACAGGCCCCATAGTTCACAAGACCCTTCCTGTTCGACCAGACGAATGATTTTATTCATATCCATATCTTCGCCAAGCGCTACAAAAACGGTAACTTGTGAGCGTTGGTTATGCGCCCCATACTTGGAAATGGCCTTTGAACAAGGGCACAGGCTAGTCACCGGAATCTTGAACGTCATTTCAAAGTCGACCTGTTCGCCGCGTGCCCGCGCCGTCCACTGCACATCATAGTCGAGCAAACTGTTTACCCCTGTCACGGGCGCCGATTTATTGATGAAGTAGGGAAACTCCGCCGTGATATCGCCGCGCTGGGCATTGAGCAAGCGCAGCATATCTCGTGTCATGGTACGAAACGCAGCGGGGGTCATGGCGATGGCGCGATGCTGCTCCAGCAGAGCCATAAAGCGGGACATATGCGTACCCTTTTGCGCCGCCGGCAACTCTACGGTTAGCGTCCAGTTGGCTATCGTAGATTGCGTCGACCCATCGTCGACTGCCACTTGCAGCGGATAACGGGCGCCACGTATGCCCACGCGCTGTATAACAAGATGGCGGGTGTCGGGCGAACTTTGAACATCTGGCAAGGCAACAGGCAGGTCCAGAGGGGAATTCATCACGGTTTCCTTATGTAGCGGCACCCCGTATGGGTGCCATCAATATCAGAGGGGCTACTACATTGGAGCGATGCACTGCCCTTCGCGTTCCCGGTAGTTTGTCACTTATGCAGGCAGGCGCAGGTTAACGCCCAGGGAAGACATATTTCTTGCGGCATTACAATCCAACCCAAATGTAGCTAAACTACATGATCAGCTCAATTATCGCTTCACCGCATCAAAAGGACAGTCCTCAATGGCCACTACACCCGCCGTCGACATTATTTTTTTTGGAGGAACGGGCGACCTGACGCTACGCAAGCTACTGCCGGCGCTCTACCACGCCGACAAGGCCGGCTTGCTGCACGGTGACACACGAATTTTTGCGCTCGGGCGCAAGACCATCGGACGCGACGGCTACCTGACCGTGCTCGATGAGCGCGTCAAGCCCACCTTGGGCACCGAACTCGACCTGGAGTCATGGGCCCGCTTCAGCGAACGCATTCACTTTAATGCGCTGGACGCCGGTCACGCTGAAGACTATGAGCACCTGCTGCACGATTTGGGAGGCATAAGAGAGCGCGTTACTGTCTGTTACCTTGCCACTGCCCCACATCTGTTCACGCCTATTTGCAAACATCTGGCAGCAATCGGCCTTAATCATCCCAACGTGCGGGTCGTGCTTGAAAAGCCTCTGGGGCACGACCTGGCATCATCGAACACTATCAATGCCGACGTGGCCCAATATTTTTCTGAGAACCAGATCTATCGCATTGATCATTATCTGGGTAAGGAATCGGTGCAGAATTTAATGGCGATTCGTTTCGGCAATGCCCTGTTCGAACCTCTATGGCGACGTGAGTGGATCGACAATGTGCAAATCACCATCGCCGAAGAACTGGGTGTCGAAGAGCGCGGTGAGTTCTACGACCAGACAGGAGCCTTGCGCGACATGCTCCAAAGCCACTTATTGCAACTGCTTTGTTTCGTGGCCATGGAGCCACCTGCAAGCCTGGCCGAAGACGCCATCCGCGATGAGAAGCTCAAGGTTCTGAAATCGCTTAAAACATTCACTGCCGAAGATGTCGTCACTAAAACCGTTCGTGGCCAATACCAGAACGGCGCCATCAAAGGCATTCCCGTAATCGGCTATCGACAAGAACATAGGGTCGCGGCCGACAGCAACACTGAAACCTTTGTTGCCTTGCAGGCGGAAATCAGCAATTGGCGCTGGGCCGGCGTGCCATTTTTCTTGCGCACCGGCAAGCGCATGCAAGAACGCACCGCAGAAATCGTGATTAATTTTCGCAACGTGCCCCACACCCTCTTTCCCATGCCGATCGGCCTGCATTCGGCCAACCGCCTGGTTATCAGTCTGCAACCCAAAGAAAGCATACGCCTGTACTTTCTGGCCAAAGAACCGGGCGACGCCATGAACTTGCAATCCACCTATCTGAACCTGGACTTCCACACCACGTTCAAGGCACGGTGGGCCGATGCGTATGAACGTCTGCTGCTCGATGTGATCCGTGGCCGGCTCGCTTTATTCATGCGCCGCGACGAACAGGCCCAGGCATGGTCGTGGGTCGAGCCCATCATGCGTTCATGGGAGCAGCATTCTATCGCGCCCAGGCCCTATACCGCCGGCACGTGGGGGCCTGCCGCATCAGGCAGCCTGCTGGCACGCGCCGCTGCCGTGTGGCACGAAGAAACCTGATCATGCTTACAAAAATCGAACACCAATTGCCAGCCTTGAGCGGCGCTGAGCGCAAAGTTGCCCAATACATACTCGAGCAGCCCGACGAGGTCGTCAAACTGGCGGTGGGCGATATGGCACAGCGCGCCCAGGTCAGCCAGCCAACGGTCATCCGCTATTGCCGATCCATGGGCTACCGTGGCTGGCCAGATTTCAAACTGAAACTGGCGGCCAGCATCATGGGAGGCATGCCCTATGCGCACTCAGCGCTGCGCGTGGGCGATCCTACTTCGGTGTTGGCAGCCAAGGTATTCGACAATGCAATAACGGCGTTGCTGCGAGCCCGCAACGATATCAGCGCCGACCGTATCGATGCGGCCATCGCTTTGCTGGCCGCGGCGCGACGCATCGAGTTCTTTGGCCTGGGCAACTCTGGCATTGTTGCAGTCGATGCCCAGCATAAGTTTTTTCGCTACGACCTCGCAGCAGTGGCCTACTGCGACACGCATGTTCAGCTCAAGGCCGCGTCATTGCTCGGCCCAAAAGACGTGCTGGTCGCCATTTCGCACTCGGGGCGCAGCACAGACCTGCTGGAAGCGATCAGTCTGGCGCGAAAAAACAAATGTCCGGTTATCGCCATCACGGCATCGAACACTCCGCTGGCGGCACAGGCCAGTGTTTTTTTACGCGCCGACACGCCAGAAGATACTGACTTGTATAGCCCCATGTTGTCGCGCCTGGTTCACCTGGCCATGATCGATTTGCTGGCACTAGGTGTAGCGTTCGCACACGGTGGGAGCGTAAGCGGCATGCTGGCCAA
>JBDTLC010000007.1:0-12034 GCA_039935015.1 Paralcaligenes sp.
CTCAACCCGAGCTTAGCTATTTGGTATACAAAATGCCCCTAAGGTTTTGAATCAAATTTTCTGAAGATAGTTACAGGTAAACTGGAAATCGATTTGGACATTGACTCACGATTACCCATCACCTTTATGACGACGTCTCCAGCCCCACAAATTTGGACCGAACAACTCATCGCACTAAGCCCGCCGCGCGCGAAGTCTTTAGTCATGACCTTGTTTGGCGACGTGATCCGGCCTCACGGCGGCGCGCTTTGGCTGGGCAGCCTGATCCGACTGTTATCACCCTTTGGCGTGAACGACCGTCTCGTTCGCACCAGTGTTTTTCGCCTGGTCGAAGAAGGCTGGCTTAGTGCCCAGCGCGAGGGTCGCCGCAGCCTCTATGCTTTAAACAGTACAGCGGCGCGGCGCTTCGAGCTCGCCTATCGGCGAGTTTACGAACCTGTCCGTCAAAAGTGGGATGGCGCATGGACGCTTGTATTTGCCGCCCCCGATGCGCTGGACACCAAACAGCGCGCCGATCTACGCAAGGAATTACTTTGGGAAGGTTTTGGATCCATTGCGCCCATGGTTTTTATACACCCCCGCGCCAACCAAGATACGGTGGACGACATCTTGACCCGCGCTCGGGTTAAATCCAAGGTTTTTGTATGCGCCATGACGCAGGCCGAGGTACTGAAAAGCCAGCCGCTGGGTGACCTGATAGCGCAATGCTGGCAGTTAGATATTATCGCCGACCGCTACGAGGCCTTCATTGCCCGCTTCGGGCCCGCACAGGATCTGCTCAAACAAAACATGACGATCGATCCCGAGCAGGCCTTTATTATTCGCACCTTACTGATACACGAGTATCGTCGCCTGCATCTGCACGACCCGCTATTGCCGCTAGAGCTGCTGCCCCCAAACTGGGCGGGTACCCGTGCTTATGATCTATGCCACGCTATTTACAGTTTAAGCTTTGAACGCGCCGAGCGTTACATTCTGGACACCTTGCGCCGAGAAGATGACCGCGCTCCCGAAGCAGCTCCCTACTTTTACCAGCGTTTCGGCGGCTTGTTGACAACCTGATGTTATATTTAAAAGCTATTAGTAAACTAATAATTTGTAGTTCTCATAATAAGGAGAATTTGAAATAATGACGCTTGGCCTTCATCGGCCATATTTAGGGGTCATGCATGAAAAAATTTATCGCGCTTGTAATTGGAATGGGTTTTGCCTCGTTGAGCTTTGCCGCGACGCCTTTGCTTACGCCAGCGGAACTCAAGCCATTGATAGCAAATCCATCTGTGCGCGTGATCGATGTCCGTCCTGGTAAAGATTACAACAACAGCCATATACCGCGTTCCGTATCTGCACCCTATGGGACTTGGCGTGGTCCAGCGACCAACCCGGGGAAACTTCCGCCTTTGGCAACGTTAACAGCGCTAATTCAGAGCCTGGGTCTTAGCCCCGACACACATGCCGTCGTCGTTTCCTCCGGAGCGGACTCAACAGATTTCGGTGCATCGGCACGAGTCTATTGGACGCTGAAAGCCTTGGGACTGAAAGATTTATCCATTTTGAACGGCGGCATCAAAGCCTGGAAGGCCGCCTCGCTGGAACAAGACAGCACCGCCGTGAAGGTGACCCCCAGTACATACGCCCCTTCGCTAGACCAAAGCCTCATTGCGTCGCGCGACGAAGTCGCCAAGCAAATCAACAACCCCCAAACCCGGTTGATCGACGCACGCCCTGCTGATTTCTTCGACGGAGAGGTTCGCCATCCCGCGGCCAAAATATCGGGCACGATCCATAACGCTATTAATTTTGACAACGACAAATGGTTCAAGCCAGGCTCCTCAACTTTTGTCTCTACCCAGGATGCCCAAAAAATCTGGGCCCAAGCGGGAATCAAAGGCGAGAGCGAGGCCGTATCTTTCTGCAATACCGGCCACTGGGCCGCCACAAACTGGTTTGCTATGTCGGAAGTTCTGGGCAAAAAAGACGTCAAACTATACCCTGGCTCTATGGTCGACTGGACCCAAGCGCCAACGGCCCTGCCAATGGATAACGTGCCAAGCCGCGGCAAACAGCTCGTCTACGATGCCAAAGCTTGGTTCAATAAAATTTTCCAGTAGTACGACTGCGACCATTCATGAAACGCATACCACTAGCGGCCCTCGTGGCCGCTTCTTTTATCGGCCTGGCCTGGTTCGTATCGGCACGCCAGGCGGTACTGCTACTTGTCGGGGTTGGCTTGGGCAGTGTATTAGCCGCCACGCGCTTTAGCTTCACCACGGGCTGGCGGCACCTTATTCTAAGCCGCGACCCACGTAGCGTTATCGCGCAACTGACGCTATTGGCTGCCGCAGCGGCTGTCTCGATGCCATTGCTGGCACGATTTCCCACTGAGCTCAATGCCGCCCTTGGCCCTCCCAGCATAAGCCTTCTGGTGGGCGCGTTCGCGTTTGGGTTAACTATGCAGATCGCCGACGGTTGCGGCTCGGGCACTCTCTATAAAGCGGGCCTTGGCGTTCCGCTTAACATGACCATTCTTCCGCTATTTGCGCTGGGCAGTTTTATGGGCTCGGCACAGATGGATTGGTGGCTGGCACTTGGAAACATCAATCCTATTGGCCTGGTACGGTTATTCGGGCCAATTAAAGCCTTCGGCATCACCTGTCTGGGTTTAGTTGTCTTGGCGCTGGCGGCCTTGATTTGGTCAGGCAAAAAGGCGCCCTGGTTTGACCGACGACTGCAGATCGGAGCCGTTGCCCTTGCCTTGCTGATGGCCTTGAACCTTGTCATCGCTGGCCAGCCATGGGGCGTCGTGTACGGGTTCGGGCTGTGGGCCGCTAAAATTGCGACCGCCAGTGGCTTCTTTAACCCCAGCCATAACTGGTTTTGGAGCCAGCCGGACAATTTCAAAATACTGTCGCAATTTGTACTCTTGGACGTGACGTCTATTACCAATATCGGCGTACTCGCCGGCGCATTGTTAGTGTCGGTCGGCAAGCCGCGAGCCGTAGCGTCGCGGTTGACACCGAGCCAATGGATCGTGGGATTGGTCGCGGGTTTTGTAATGGGATACAGTTCACGGCTCGCCTTTGGCTGTAATGTTGGAGCGGTCTTTAGCGGTATTTCAACCGGCAGCCTGCACGGCTGGATTTGGGTGCCTATGGCGTTTTGCGGTACGCTGATCGGAGTTCGTCTGCGCCGATATCTTAATTTTTCTGGATAGCTGTGAAGACTTTTTCGCTCCGTATTATTTTTTGGACTCTAATAATCGTCTTCATAGGGTGGGATGCCATGGCATCGCCACCCATCAACGTGCGTCTCGAACCGCCTCTGATTGCGGCCGGATCTGGACAGGCTCCCACCGGAGGGCACTGTTCTTCGGCGCATTGAAGGGGCCCTCTTGCCCAGAGTCGAAAAGCCAGGCGGAACCTCACGTTCGCGCTTGCGGCGGGAACCACAAAGCGCATCTCACCATAGGGACCCACACGCCTTTTCGGCTTTGAGTAGCCAGGCACGATGATCTGCATCATTGTCATTCTGTGCCACAATGCTTCCCCTCGTCGCAGTAGCCATAAACGAAATGCTCCTCTATGATGGCGGCGGGCGGGGACTTTATCTCCCTTAAAAAAAACTCCGTAGGAGAAAACATAATGTTACATACCATCCGACTGGCAGCAGTCTGTGCGGCCGCATTTGCTTGCAGCCCGGCCGTGGCACAGGTTCCCGAAGGTTATCCGGCCTCCTATCAAAAGCTGATCGACGCGGCAAAAAAAGAAGGCAAGGTGGTCGTTTACTCTACGACCGACACAAAGGCGGCCACACCCGTAGTCAAAGATTTTGAAGCGCTCTATCCGGGCGTTCAAGTCGAATACAACGACATGAACAGCACAGAAATCTATAACCGCTATATTAGCGAACAGGCGGCGGGCGGTGCCAGCGGCGATGTGGTCTGGAGCTCGTCCATGGACTCCGCCCTGAAACTGGCCGCCGACTACGCTCTGGTTTATAAATCAGAAGAAATCGCCAAGCTGCCGACCTGGGCGGTCTGGAAAGACAAGGCATACGGCACGACCTATGAACCGGCCGTCTTTATCTACAACACGCGCCTCATCAAAAAAGAAGAAGTTCCTACGACTCATGCGGCATTTGCGAAGCTGGTCAGCAGCCAAGTCGAACGCTTCAAAAACAAGGTCACCACCTACGATATCGAGAAGTCTGCCGTCGGTTTCATGTTCGCCGTGCAAGATAGTTTGGACGACCCCAACTACTTCGATTTCGTCCGCGACGTGGGACATGCCGGCCTGGTGGTGCAGTCCTCTACGGGCACCATGATGGAACGCGTGTCATCGGGCGAAAACCTGATCGGCTATAACATTCTGGGTTCTTATGCCGAAACGCGCGCCAAAAAAGATCCGTCGATCGGCGTGGCGTACCCAACCGACTACATACTGGTGCTTTCACGCGTGGCATTCATCAGCAAGAAAGCCAAGCATAAAAACGCCGCCAAGTTATGGATGGACTACCTGCTATCCAAGCGCGGCCAGAACGTGCTGGCCAACAAGGCTGACCTGGCCTCGGTGCGCGACGATATCGACGGCGACAACGACGTCGACGGCATGACCAAGAAACTGGGCAAAGCACTTAAACCCATTCCGGTCGACGAGTCGTTGCTGGACTATCTGCAGCAAGACAAACGCCTGGCCTTCATAAAAAAATGGCGCGCCGCGGCAGGCAAGTGATTTATTAACGGCATGCAAGTGTTTTTGTAGTGACAGCCTAGTAATTTATTAACGGCATGCAAGCGTTTTCGTAGTGGCAGCCCTTGTGGCTGTCATCTGCGCCACGCAGAATTATGTCTTTGTAAATATACCGATTCAGATACTGGCATGGCACCCACAAAAGGTGCCGCTACAAACAAAAGGTGCCGCTACAAACAAGGTGTGCCGAGCCTCAAAAACCAAAACAACAACGTGGGTAGACCAATGAACTCACTGCGCAGAAAATGGCAATCGCTACCACGCGGGCTGGTGGTACTGATCACCGCGCTGGCTATCTATGTGCCACTGACGCTGATCATTGCTCAGAGTTTCATGTCGGCGCCGTTTTTCATGCCGTCCAAAACGTACGGTCTGGATGCGTTTCGCTTCATTTTCGCCGACCCCGATTTCACCAAGGCACTCGTCAGCGGTTTCATCCTGGCGTTCGGGCTTTTCGTTATCGCCGTGCCCCTGGGCGCCATGCTGGCTTTCCTGATGGCCCGCACCGATCTGCCGGGGCGTCGCTGGATCGAGCCTCTTATCCTGGTACCCGTATTTGTATCGCCGATGGTACTGGGTTTTGGCTACGTCGTGGCGGCCGGGCCCGTAGGCTTTTTCTCGTTATGGGCCAAGGATCTGCTGGGCTTTACGCCGTGGAATATCTACTCGCTGACCAGCATCGTCATTATTGCCGGGCTAACCCATGTGCCCTATGCCTATTTGTATATTTCATCGGCATTACGCAATATGGGCTCCGATGTTGAAGAGGCGGCCCGAGTGGCTGGCGCCTCGCCTTTGCAGGTGATGGTATCGGTCAGCCTGCCCATGGTACGCCCCGCCCTGCTTTATGCCTCGGTGTTGCTGTTTTTCCTGGGCCTGGAAGTGTTCGGCCTGATGCTCGTGCTGGGCGACCCCGAAGGGCATCTGGTGATGTCCACTTACCTGTACAAACTAACCAACAAGCTGGGCACGCCTTCATACCATCTAATGGCCGCCGTTGCCGTCGTGCTTATCGCCTTTACGATTCCCCTGGTAATGGTGCAACGGCGGCTCATGCGCTCGGCCAACCGCTACGTCACGGTCAAAGGCAAAGCCTCACGCTCGCGGCCACTGCCTCTGGGCAAATGGCGCTGGCCAGCGGGCGTGGTGGTCATGCTATGGCTGACGGTCGCGGTAGTAGTTCCGCTGGCAGGGGTATTCCTGCGCTCGTTCGTGTCCAACTGGGGAATGGGGGTATCACTATTCGATGTCCTGTCGCTCGAAGCCTTCCGCACTATTCTTGAGCAGACCACGCTCATGCGAGCCATCGTCAATTCTGTGGCCATAGGCGTTATAGGCGGCGCGCTGGCGGTCGCCTGTTATACCGCGATCGGCCTGTCGATGCATCGCAAGCCCGACCGAATCACCCGATTCATGGACTACAGCGTGCTGGTGCCCCGTGCGGTGCCAGGGTTGCTAGCGGGCCTGGCGTTCTTGTGGGTATTTTTGTTTGTGCCCATGGTGCTGGACAACTCACTGGAAGACGGCTGGCTGTCTGTGCTACCTATGGCTCAATGGTTGCGCGACAATTTCATCGAGCCCCTGCGCGGCCTGCGCTCCACCATCTTCAGTGTCTGGCTGGCCTATTCCGTCGTGTGGATGGCCTACGGCCTGCGGCTGATATCGTCCACGCTCCTGCAGGTGGGGCCCGAGCTTGAAGAGGCTGCGCGCAGCACTGGCGCGAGCCGCGCGCAGGTAACGCGACACATCACCGTGCCCCTGGCGCGCTACGGGCTGATTGGCTCGTGGCTGCTTATGTTCCTGATTTTCGAGCGCGAATATTCCACCGGCGTCTATCTGCTGTCGCCCGGCACTGAAACCATAGGCTCTATGCTGGTTTCGCTATGGGCATCGGGCGCTATCGATATCGTCGCTGCACTGTCTTTCATCAATATCGTTCTAGTAGTGGCCGGCCTGGCGGTGGCCCTGCGATTCGGAGTAAAGCTTCATGATTGAGCTAAGCGTTGAAAATCTGCATCTGGATTACGGCAGCAACCCCGTGCTCAAGGGTGTGTCCATGGAATTGCGGCGCGGCGAAGTCGTGTCATTGCTGGGCCCTTCCGGCAGCGGCAAAACCACACTGCTGCGGGCCGTCGCCGGCCTGGAAGCCGCAAAAAAAGGCCGCATCACTATCAATGAACGTATCGTCTTCGATGACGCAACCCACAGCGAAGTAGCGGCCGAGTTCCGGGACTTGGGGCTGGTGTTCCAGTCGTATGCACTGTGGCCGCACAAGACGGTCTTCGACAATGTCGGCTATCCGCTCAAATTGCGCAAGGTTGCGAGCGCCGAACTGAACAAACGCGTGAAAGATATGCTCGAACAATTAGGGCTGGGCCACTTGGGCGCCCGTTACCCGCATGAGCTGTCTGGCGGTCAGCAGCAACGCGTGGCGATAGGCCGGGCACTGGTCTATAACCCTCCCGTGCTCTTGCTCGACGAACCACTTTCAAATCTGGACGCCAAACTGCGCGAGGAAGCGCGTGCATTCTTGCGCGAGCTGATTATGCGCTTGGGCCTTTCGGCGCTAATGGTCACGCACGACCAAGCCGAAGCCATGGCCATTTCGGACCGTATCCTGCTATTGAACAACGGCAAAATCGAACAGCAGGGCACACCCCAAGAAATGTACGGCTCGCCCACCACCCTGTTCTGCGCCGAATTCATGGGCAGCAATAACCGTCTGCCTGGCCGTGTCACCGAACTACGCGACGACTACGCCCGCATCCAGGGACGGGGATGGGCCCTGTGGGGCAAAGCTGGTGCAGGCCTGGAAACCGGCAAGGACGCGGTGGCCATCATTCGCGTGGAGCAATTGCGGCTCATCGACGGCCCTAGCGACAACAGTCTGGAAATGCCGCTGGTAACCAATATGTATTTGGGCGACCGATGGGAGTATGTATTTCGTGCAGCCGACGAAAACCCGATCCAGGCGCTGACGTTGCGGGCGTATGGGCTCGATAGCCGGGCGCCGGGTAATCAATATCTGATGCTGCCACAAGATCAGGTTTGGGTCTTTCCGGGGTAGCAGATTATCTGTCTGAATCTAGGGTAAACCACAAGAGCACACTTCCAAGCGACTATAGTTAAATAGCACGAAAGTGGTCAGACCAAATCAAATAGATATCAGGCGTGCATTGCGTGCCATCACGGAGGGTTTCATGAACATTTTGAAAACTGGGCACTGGGTAGCGCGTCTTGCCATATGCTCGCTGGTAAGCGGCCTGATGGCCGTCAGCAGCCCGGCCTCGGCCAACAAGAAAGACGATACTCTGCGCTTCGCTTACGATCAGGCGCCTGAAAGCGTAGACCCCTACTTTAATAATGTACGCATAGGCGTAATCATTGGTGCCAACGTCTGGGATACGCTCATCTATCGCGACCCCGAAACCAATGAATACAAAGGGCTGCTGGCAAAAAGCTGGAAACAGGTCGACGACCGCACGATCGATTTCGAATTGCGCCAGGGTATCAAATTTCACAATGGCGAAGAGTTCGACGCGGATTCAGTGGTGTACACGCTTAATTTCATCGCCGACTCCAAGAACAAGGTAACCACCCAACAAAACGTCAACTGGATTCTGAAGGCCGAAAAACTAGGCAAATACAAGGTGAGGCTCACCACTAAGGGGATCTTCCCGGCCGCCATCGAGTATCTGGCGGGTCCGGTAGTGATTCATCCAGCCAAATATTACAAAGAAGTCGGCCCTAAGGGCATGAATGCCAAACCGGTGGGAACAGGTCCCTACATGGTGTCGCAATACACTCCGGGGAAGTCCATTACGCTGGTGCGCAATCCCCATTATTTTGCCGATTCGCCCAAGTCGCATGCCAAGATCGGCAAGATTGAAATCCGCTTCATTCCAGACCGCCAGACCCAAATGGCCGAGGCGCTATCTTCGGGCGTTGACTTCATCATGTACGTGCCCAAAGATCAGGCCGATCAGGCCGCTCAGGTGCCTAACCTGCAAGTGGTCAGCGGCGAAACCATGCGGATTTCGTTTCTTCAAATGAATATGCGCGACGGCTCACCGCTGCCTCAGTTAAAAGATATACGGGTGCGCAAGGCCATTATTCATGCCATAGACCGCGATTCCATCGCCAAGAATATTGTCGGGGCAGGTTCGCGCGTGCTCAACACCATGTGCTTCCCGTCGCAGTTCGGCTGCACCGACGAAGGCGCGCCGCGCTATACGTACGACCCGGCTTTGTCGAAAAAGCTACTGGCCGAAGCAGGCTTCCCCAATGGTTTTGACATCAGCATTCTGGGCTATCGCGAACGCAACCAGATTGAAGCCATCATCGGCAACCTGCAAGCGGTGGGGATCAAGGCGAAACTCAACTTCCTCCAGTACGCCGCCATGCGCGACATGAACCGCGCCAACAAGTCGGAACTGATCAATCAAACCTGGGGTTCGTTCTCGGTGAACGATGTATCGGCTTCGACTCCCGTGTTCTACGGTGGCGGCGACGACGACGTGACCCACGATAAACAGGTGATCGAATGGCTTAACAAGGGTAATAACTCGGTCGACCCACAGGTTCGCAAAGACGCGTACAAAAAGGCACTGGACCGAATCGCCGATCAAGCCTACGGCGTGCCATTGTGGTCGTTGCCGGTGTACTACGTGGCCAACAAAGACCTGAAGTTCAAAGCGTATCCCGATGAGTTAGTGCGCTTCTGGGAAATGAGCTGGAAGTAATTGTGATGGTTCTGGCAGCCACAAGGGCTGCCGCTACATAGCTCACGGGCACCCATGTGTAGCCGCCCCCTTGTGGATATCATTGAACACTTGAAGAATGCAGCGGCACCCCTTGTGAGTGCCAAGTTTCAGGTGCCAACATCAACAATCTGCATCACCATCTGCGAACCATCGAGAAGCAACAGGAAGGATAAGGGTTATGTTCGCGTACATCATGAAGCGATTGGCGCTGGCGGTATTGGTGGCGCTGACCGTATCGATCATCGCCTTCCTTTTGCTGCGCCTGTCGGGCGATCCGGCTATTGCAATTGCCGGTGAAGGCGCGCGACAGGCCGATATCGACCTGATACGCCAGACCTACGGTTTCGACCGGCCCTTGCCCATCCAATATCTGGAATGGCTGGGCCATATATTGCACGGCCGCTTCGGCGACTCCATTTACTTCAAAACTCCCGCCGGCCCGCTTATTTTCGAAAAGCTGCAAACTACCCTGATTCTGGGCGTGGCGGCCCTGGCCGTGGCGCTGGCAATATCCGTCCCTCTGGGTGTACTGGCCGCCATTTACAAAAACACCTGGATCGACCGTCTTTGCCTGGCCGTCGCAGTGGTGGGCCAAGCGTTGCCCAATTTCTTTTTTGCGCTGTTGCTTATTATGCTGTTGTCGATTTCGCTGCATATCCTGCCGGTATCGGGCAGCGGTACCTGGCAGCATTTCGTGATGCCCGCCATTTCACTGGGCTATTACGTGGCGCCCGCCTTCATGCGCCTGATACGCGCGGGCATGGTGGAAGTGCTCGAAGCCGATTACATCCGTACAGCTCGGGCCAAAGGCTTATCTACTGGCCGCGTCATCTTCAAGCACGCGCTGCGCAACGCCATCGTGCCGGTCGTGGCACTGACCGCTGTGCAACTAGGCTTTCTGCTGGGCGGATCGGTCGTGGTGGAAACGATTTTCGCGCTGGACGGGCTAGGCTATCTGGCGTATCAGAGCATTACCTTCAAAGATTTTCCAGTGATGCAGTTAATTGTGCTATTGCTTTCGGTCATCTATGTGCTGCTTACTCTGGCCTCTGATATTGCCAACGCATGGCTCGATCCCCGCATACGGGTAGCGTGATGGAATTAACTATCCCCGACGTCACAATTTCAAAGCACGGTTTCTGGCGACGCGCGCGGCACAATAAGGCATTCATGGTGGGTGGCGGCCTGTTGCTGCTGATTTTCCTGATTGCCGTTTTCGCCCCCTGGCTGTCGCCGCACGATCCTTATACTCAAAACCTGATCAACCGCAATGTCCCGCCGGTCTGGTACGCCAAAGGGGCTTGGGTACACCCACTAGGCACCGACCCACTGGGCCGCGACTACCTTTCGCGCCTGTTTTACGGCGCGCGCATTTCCCTGCTTATTGGCGCCAGTGTCGCGCTAATTTCCGGCTTGATAGGCGCAACCATGGGCATGCTGGCCGGTTATTTCGGCGGCAAAACAGACATGCTCGTCTCTTTTCTAGTCACAACCCGACTGTCGATGCCGGTAATACTGGTGGCACTGGCAACGGTCGCAATCATGGGCAGTTCCTTATGGGTAGTCATCATCGTGTTGGGTCTGCTCAAGTGGGATCGCTACGCCGTCGTCATGCGCAGCGCCACACAACAAGTTCGCTCGCTCGATTACGTGGCGGCGGCGCAATCGGCCGGAGCATCCACCTTACGAATATTGCTGCAAGAGGTCCTGCCCAATGTGATTCCGCAGCTCATCGTCATTGCTACCCTTGAAGCAGCCAGCGCCATCTTGCTGGAAGCGGCACTATCCTTTCTGGGCTTGGGCGTGCAGCCGCCCTTGCCCTCCTGGGGGCTGATGATTGCAGAAGCCAAGAGCTATATGTTTTTTTCTTTCTGGCTTATTGCCTTGCCCGGCAGCGCACTGGCCTTGCTGATTTTCTCCATCAACTTGGCAGGCGACGGGCTGCATGACCTGCTATCGCCCGAAGGCAGGTCTTAAGGCTATGGACAATATCGTTCTGGATGTCCAGGGTCTGAATGTCGATCTCGCTACGCCGGGCGGCACTTTACATGCTGTACGCGACGTGTCATTTCAAGTTCGGCGCGGCGAAACCTTGTGCCTTGTGGGCGAATCGGGCTGCGGCAAATCCATGACATCGCTCGCACTGATGAGCCTGCTGCCCAAGGCGGCTAAGCGTCGCGCACAACGCCTGTCCTTTTTGAGCGAAGACTTGACCGCGGCCAGCAAAAACCGTATCAACGCCTTGCGTGGCGACAAAATGGCCATGATTTTCCAGGAGCCCATGACCGCATTGAATCCCGCCTACACCATTGGCAATCAATTAATGGAGTCGTATCTGCAACATCGGCGCAGCAGCGTGGCGCAGGCCCGTGACCGCGCCATCGATTTACTCGAAAAGGTAGGGATCACGTCCAGTGCCCAGCGGCTGGGCCAGTATCCTCATCAGCTATCGGGCGGCTTGCGTCAGCGGGTCATGATCGCCATGGCGCTGATGTGCAGCCCCGAACTGCTCATCGCCGATGA
>JBDTLC010000008.1:0-23442 GCA_039935015.1 Paralcaligenes sp.
GGCTGCACCTGATGCAGAAAGATGACACCTGAGGCCGATTCGGCGGCAGCAAGGTGCACGTTGGCAGCGGCAGGCACTTCGTTGGGTAGCCGCGTGATTTCGAAATAATGCGTGGCGAACAAGGTTAGTGCTTGGTTGTGAGTCAATAGCCTGTGAGCGATTGACCAGGCAAGCGCTAGTCCGTCATAGGTCGACGTGCCGCGCCCTATCTCATCCATCAGGACTAGGCTTTGCGCCGTGCTGGCCGCCAGTATGGCAGCAGCTTCGGTCATTTCCATCATGAAGGTCGAGCGTCCGCCGGCCAGATCGTCGGCGGCACCAATGCGGGTGAAGATGCGATCGATCTGGCCGATGCGGGCATGCTCGGCTGGTACAAAGCTGCCGATTTTGGCCAGCAAAACGATCAGTGCAATTTGCCGCATATAGGTCGATTTACCGCCCATATTAGGCCCAGTGATCAATAACATGCGCCGTTGCGGGGCAAGGTCGCAATCGTTGGGGGTAAAACGCTCGATGCTATGTTCGACCACGGGGTGGCGGCCGGCCTCAATCCATATTTCGCTTGCATCGCACAGATCCGGAGCCACCCAGTTGTTTTGTTGTGCATGTTCTGCCAATGCCGCCAAGACATCGATTTCGGCCAGTGCTGCGGCGCACGAAGATAGTGCCGGTGCGTGTGCGGCAAGCTCTTCCAGGATGTTTTCGAAGAGCCATTTTTCGCGCGCCAGACTGCGGTCTTTGGCCGAAAGGACCTTGTCTTCCCACGTCTTCAGTTCAGGAGTGATGTAGCGTTCTGCATTTTTCAGAGTTTGGCGCCGCCGATAATCATCAGGCACTTTTTCGGCTTGCCCGCGCGATACCTCAATATAAAAACCGTGCACGCGGTTGAACTCGACCCGTAAGTTGGCGATGCCGGTTCGCTCGCGTTCGCGTGCCTCGAGCTCCAATAGAAACTCGCCACTATCGGAAGACATGCGGCGCAGCTCGTCAAGCTCGGCGTCATAGCCGCTCGCGACAACGCCACCGTCGCGTATAAGCAATGCCGGCTCAAGGTCGATGGCGTTTTGCAGCACAATGAGCAGGTCGGGTGAGGTGTTGAGTTGTTTCCTGAGTTGAACCAATCTTGGCGTGGGGGAAAAGCACCGGGTAAGATCGCCGGCCAAAGCCGGTAAAATGGCCAGCGCATCGCGCAGGTTTGCCAGTTCGCGCGGGCGCACTGATCGCATCGCTACGCGCGTGGCAATGCGCTCTATATCGGGATAGTGGTTCAGCGCCTGTTGTAATGTGACGAGCGGCGCAGTGGCTTCCAGCATCGTGCCGTTGGCTGGTTCGGCGGCCAGTAGGGCCGCAATCGTCTGCTGGCGTTCAAGCGCCGGTGCATTGTCGCGTAAAGGGTTATGCAGCCAGCGGTGCAGCAATCGGCTGCCCATGGGTGTTTGGCAATGATCCAGGGTGGAAAGCAGGGTGGGGCTTTCTTCGCCGCTTAGCGTTTCGCTGATTTCCAGATTTTTGCGCGTGACCGGATCAAGCACAACATAGGAACTGGCCAGATCTACCCGAATAGATTGTATGTGCGACAAGGCCTGAGATTGAGTGCGGCTGACATAACGCAGCAATGCACCGGCAGCGCAGACGGCGGCAGGCATATCCACCAGGCCGAAGCTGGCGACTGAATCTACGGCAAAGTGTTGGTGCAGCACATTACGCGCTGCGTCCAGTTCAAAGTGCCAGTCTGGAATTGGGCTTAGCGCCATGCCGGGGTCAGCATGAGGTCTATTGCTTTCCGCGCACACGAGTTCGGCCGGCGCCACACGATGCAGCTCGGAATCAAGCATTTCTGGCGTACACTCGGTCGCCCGGAACTCGCCGTTGGCTAGGTTCATCCATGCCAGGCCGACGCGTTCAACCCGGTTGTGGCGTATTGTGATCGTGGCCGCTATCATACGATCGGCGCGAGCAGGCAGCAACGCATCGTCGGTGAGTGTGCCCGGGGTGACAATGCGCACGATCTTGCGCTCCACCGGCCCCTTGCTGGCAGCCGGATCTCCAATTTGCTCGCAAATCGCTACTGACTCGCCCAGCGCCACCAGTCGCGCCAGATATTGTTCCATGGCGTGCACGGGCACGCCGGCCATGGGTATGGGGGCCCCGTTGGAAGCGCCTCGCTTGGTGAGGGTAAGGTTCAGCAGTCGCGCGCCGCGTTCGGCGTCGCTGTAGAACATCTCGTAAAAATCTCCCATGCGATAAAGTAGCAGATGCGAACCCGCTTGTGCTTTCAGGCGCAGATACTGCTGCATCATGGGAGTGTGGCTTTCCAGGGTATTGCCGTTGCCAGCTATCTCCTTAGTTTTAACAGCATTCACCACAATTCGAACCTCTCTTTGTCCAATCTGAAGTATCAGACTTTGTAGCATATGCGGCATTGCTGCATGTGGCGATTCGTTAGCCAGTAGAATAATAACGTGTCTGAATTTAACTGAAAACGTGTTCGCATCCCATTTTTTTAAATAGATAGGCCCACGGGCAAACAATGGTGCTATCTTGACGTATTACGTCCGTTGACGCGCCGCTTATGCAAGGCGTGAAAAAACAAGGTCGTGCTTAGACTTGACAGCTGTCATGGGGAGGACGGAAATGCCGTTTAGAATGCGGCTTTTTCAAAGCATTTACGCACGGATGTTTCTGGTGATTTGCGCCGTTGTCGTTCCGACTGTCGCAGGCTTGGGGTACTACGTCTATCAGCAGCAAGACCGTTTACAGAGCATTGCTCTGGAAAATGCCCAGCGCTATGTCGATCTGGCCGCGCGTTATGAGAATTGGCTTTTACAAAGCTCTCAGGAGACTCTGGATGCTATTGCCACCTCGCCGGCCGTCAAAGATAGCAACTGGGCGCGCTGCAATTCCTATTTTTCGGAATTGCTGCGTGTACAGAAACGGTTTACGAATTTTGGCGTGATAGGCCTTGACGGCTACACGGTGTGCAGCGCGCGTTCCGATTTGGGCGAGGAAAAGTCGTATTTGGGCGATCGAGGCTATTTCCAGCGCGCTTTGGTTCAAGAAGGTTTCGTCATCGGGAATTTTCTGCAGGGGCGGCTCTCCGGGCAACCTACTATTGTAGTCTCGTCCGCATTGCGCGATAGCAGTGGCGCGCCTCGGGCCGTTATCTTTGCAGCTCTGAAGCTGTCTTCCCTGATTGATCCCAGCAAATTCGTGGCTCCGGCGGGCGATACTTGGCTGGCGATTGTCGATCGGCATGGCGTTGTGCTCAACACCACTTCTGGTAAAAGTGGACAAGTTGGAAACGTTTTTCGGGATGCGAAACTATTAAATGCTGCGCGTGCTAAGGATAGTGGGGTCGATGTGGCGCGGGGGCACGATGGAAAACGGTGGTTGGTCGGCTATGCCAAGGCAGGTGTAGACAATGATCGGAACGCGCTGACGGTTCTGTATAAGGCTCCCGAGTCTTTGTGGTTGGCCGGCCTCAGCCACGATCTATGGATAGGCATAATCGTTATCTTCGTTCTCATGCTGATGGCGCTTACGGCAGGCTGGGCTGGTACCCAGGCTTTAGTGGGTCGCAATATATGGCAGTTGACACAGGCCGCAAAGCGATTGAAGCGGCGGCGATTCGACACGCAGATTGGCGGCTTGGTGTCAGGGCAAGAATTTACGGAGATCGCCACTTTGCTTGATGAGATGGCCACCGAACTAAGCGCCCGCGAGAAAGAATGGCGTTTGTCTTTGCAACGTCAGGAAGGTCAAAATGAGATTTTGCGCCGGGTCGCCCAGAATGAAGACTTGCAAGAAACCTTGGTAGCCCTTCTTAAGTTCTCTGAAGAGCAGGTAGACGATACGGTAGCCTCTATCCAGCTTCTTGCAGCAGATGGGGTGACCGTAGAGTCTTGCATTGCGCCAAATATTCCAGAGGCCTTCCGCAAAAAGGTGATAGGTGCCAGGATCGGGCCCCGGGCAGGGTCATGTGGCACAGCCATGTATGAAAAGAGGGTCGTGATTGTGGAAGATATTGGCAGCGACCCGCTCTGGATCGATTATCGCGACGAGGCGCTTAGCCATGGGTTGCATGCTTGCTGGTCGCATCCCTTTATGTCTTCCGCTGGTTGTGTCTTGGGGTCGTTCGCGCTGTATTGTCGATGCACGCGATCGCCTAAGCCGCAAGAGTTGCACGTGGCACAAATGATATCGGAACTGGCTGCGATTGCCATTGAACATAGCCGTATCGCCATGGCGTTGACTCAATCGGAAATTGAATATCGTCTTCTGTTCGAACTCAACCCCAGCCCAATGTGGGTGTCCGATGCGGCGACGTCGAGGCTTCTGGCGGTAAATGACCAGGCCATCATGCATTATGGCTATGGTCGCGACGATTTCTTGCTTATGAATGCTACCCAGATCGAGATAGTGGAACCGGATTCTGACAAAAATACGAGTGCGGATGAGCGCCCGTTAAGTCAAGCGCCACGCAGGCATCGCCGAAAAAATGGCGAAATTATATTTGTTGAAGTGTCGAATTTTCCGCTTAACTTTAAAAACCGCGAGGCCAGGCTGACTCTCATCCACGATGTCACTGAAAAAAGGGTCCTGGCGCAGAATATCCGCGAGCGCGACGAGCTATTTGAGCTCTTAATGGACTCAACAGTCGAAGCAATTTTTGGCCTAGACATAGAAGGCCGTTGTACGTTTGTCAACCACACCTGTGAGACGCTCTTAGGCTACGAAAGGTCCGAGTTAATAGGCAAGTCGTTACACGACTTGATTCATGACCGACATGAAGACGGGCAACCCTATCCTGTTGATGATTGCCCTATGCGCAAGGCGCTGGGCAGGGAGTTTCATATTCATGTCGATGATGAGGTGTTATGGCGCAAAGACGGGGTTGCTTTACCTGTCGAATATTGGGCCTACCCTATACATCGTGATGGCCGGGTAGTGGGATCGATTGTGACTTTTCTGGATATTACAGAGCGCCGCCGACAGGGCAATGCATTGGTTTACCAGGCAACACACGATATGCTGACGGGCCTGTTTAATCGCGCATTTTTGACATCCAAAGTCCAAAGCACGATTGATGTCGACACGGCCGCCTGTGCACATTTTTATGTCCTATTGCTGGACCTTGATGGTTTTAAGGAAGTCAATGATTCCCTTGGTCACCAGGCTGGCGATGTGTTGTTAAGGCAGGTCAGCGACCGTATAAAAATCGTCTTCGATGTTCGGACGGTGATTGCTCGCGTCGGTGGCGACGAGTTTGCGATTTATGTCGACGATTTGGCTCGTGTCTCGCCTATTGGAGATGTGGTGACCGATTTGTTGACGGAAGTGAAAAGGCCATTTCTTTTAAACAGTATCGAAATCCAGATCAGCGGGAGTATTGGCATCGCAGGCTACCCGGAAGACGGCGCCGACATCGATAGCCTGATGCGCAATGCCGACTCGGCCATGTACGAAGCCAAGCGGGAAGGTGTTGGCTACATGTTTTACGATATGTCCAAGAACAAGCAGACTCCAAGCAAGACGCTGCTGATGACGCACCTGCGACATGCTGTAAAGCAGCAGGAATTCGTATTGCATTATCAGCCAAAGGTTTCCTTGCTGGATCAGAGTGTGGTGGGAGTCGAAGCGCTTATCCGGTGGCAAAACAGTGAGCGTGGGCTGCTGCATCCCTCAGAATTCATGTCGGTTATTGAAATTAGCGATCTGATACATCCTTTGACGCTATGGGTTATCGAAGCTGCCGTGCGACAGTGCTGCACTTGGCGCGACCATGGGTATAGTGTTGCCGTCGCGGTGAATGTGTCAGCGCGCAATCTGCTCGATGTAAGCTTGCCCAAGGCGATCCACGAAATTCTAACGCGCTATCAGTTTGATGCAAGATTTCTTGAAATAGAAATCACTGAAAGTTCGATTATGGCGGACCCTGGCCGGGCACAGTATGTGTTGACCCGGATCCACGACTTGGGTGTGCGTATTTCAATAGATGATTTTGGAACTGGTCATTCGTCGCTTGCTTACCTTCAGAAATTGCCGGTTGACAGCCTCAAGATCGATCAGTCGTTTGTGGCGGACATGACCGAACACATTGAAGCCCGCGCCATCGTGGCCTCGATCGTAAGCCTGGCGCACAATCTGACATTGTCTGTGATAGCAGAAGGGGTGGAGACCGACGAGGTTTTGCAGCAACTGGCCGAATTAAAGTGTGATTGCGCGCAAGGCTACTACATTGCGCTGCCCATGAGCGGGGGCGAAATCGAATCGTGGCTGCAAGGGCGCCCATCTTTACGCCCGGCGACAGCCTGACCATATTGACGTCGTATGGTTTAAAAATGCAGCCAAGCCGCATAGCCCAAGGCGATACCGGTTGCCGCCACACCATAAGATCCCCATTGCATCCATCTTTTTCTGGTCAGTAGAGTGATGGCGGCCAGTGCAATGGCGACCTGCAGCGCGACCATGGCCTGCGCCCATCGATGATGTTGATGCACGAGGTCTTCAGATGCCTTGTCCCATTTAAGCGATTGCACTTCGAGCTTTTCGGCTTTCTTTTTAATGGCTTCCTTTTCGGCGCTGTAACGAGCCGCGTTGGCTTTGTACTTGTCGGCATTCAGCCCAGGCATGTCTACAGCTAGTTCGGCCAGACTTTGTCTGTTGGACTTTGCCTGATAATAATTCCATTGGTCGGCCGCCTCGGTTTTCGTAATGGCCGCATTATTTTTGTTCATGGCGGCTTCATTTTGCGTGGAACCCACCTGGTAACTGAACAGGGCACCTACGGTAGCGAAGAGTGCGGTCATGACGGCCAGGCGATTCGAGAATTTGTCACCGTGTTCGGGGTTGTTTTCGCTGACTCGTTCAAGTTGTTCGTCGTGCAGCCCCTTTACTTCGAATTCTTCGCTCATGATGATGCGCCATTGGTAACGATGATTAAATGAAAAGAAGCTTTGGCTAGCGCGATTTTACGCGTGGCGGCGTGACTATGCCAGTCTGCGTTGGGTGAACACGATTAGCGCGCCCGCGATGGCTAACAGCGTAATCAACCGGTATAGGTCCTCGCTGGCAATCAGCAAGGCCTGACGGTCGAGCATTGCTGTCAGCTGATTCAGAGCGATTTGGTTGGCGTGCAAAGCATCGATGCCGTGTTGCATCAGCGCGGCCTGGAGGTCATGCAGCCAGTGCAAGGTAATGGCCGGTTGCCTTCCGGTAGCGTCGACCAGCGAAGCATGGACGCTGTATTGACGATTCAACAGCAATATCGCGCCCAGCGAAGAGGCAAAGGAGCTGGCGACCTGACGCATCAGGTTTTTGCCCTGATAGCCGTGGGCAAAGGATTCATCGCTGAGGCCGCGAAAGGTCATTCCGGCGATTGGAATGATGACTAGGACGCCGAACAGACCTTTTGCCGCTAGGCTGGGGAAAAGCCAGTTAATTGTCGTCTCTGGGGGCATTCTGGAAAACTGCCAGGCCGCTGCGGCCATGAGCAGCAGCCCCGCAATGATGAGCGGTTTTTTACTTTTGAGGTATTTGGCAAATTGCAGATAGGCCAAAATGCCCGCGACGCTGACCATCCCTGCCGCGGTGTTGAGCCAACCAACCGTGGTCAAGGGTATATCCAGCGCCTTTTCTGCATAAATGGGAAACAGGTATCCGCTAAGGTAGCTGATAAGGTAGTACATGAAATACAAGGCGAGTCCGGTGCGGTAGACCGGATTGTTCAAAGCTTGCAATTGCAGCAGAGGCGTGCTGTGGCGCCATTGATGCCGGAAAAAGCCGAGCAGCAGCCCGCAGCCTGTCAGGGCGATCAGGATCAGGTGGACGGGGTGCGAAAAGAGGTCGAAGCGAGCTTCGGTCATGGCTATTTGCAAGGCGGCAATGGCGATCCCGAACCATAGCAGCGGAATCAGCAGCGGCCGTTCTGTGGAGCGGCGAGGCCCTGCATCGGGCAGCAGCAGCCAGGCGCCGATGGCAGCGATTACGCTAAAGGGCAAGACACCATAAAAAACGTCCTGCCAGATTCCGCGATCAATCAGTTCGGCGGCCAGTGCGGGGGCCAGAGCCGATGCGGTGAAGATGCCCAGGATGAACGAGCGCGTTGCCCGTGGTCGATTGGCGGGTGTGAAAAGCACCACAATCAGGATTCGGCAGCTGGTAAAAAGGGCACCGCCGCCTATGCCCTGAATAAGCCGCGCCAGAACCAGTTGCGTCAAGCCGCCGCTGGTGGCGGCCAGAAGGGTGCCTGCAGAGAAGATAAGCAGCGCGGTCGTTAGATAGGCACGATAGCCGAAGCGCCGCGCGAGCCATTGCTGTTTGACGATCATCAGCATGCTGCCGATGGCATAGGCGGACTGGGCCAGTGCGAAGCCGCGCGGATCGGCGTCAACGCCGCCCATGATATGGCTCGCCGAAAACACAAACATGATGTTTTCGAGGAATTCTACGGATACGGCCAGGGCGAGGAGCACCATGACGCATTGTTGGCGCTGCGAGCGGGTCAAAAGATTTATAGCCAAGATCCGACAGCGCTCGGTCCATGCTGCGCGGGGATGGCTCATGGTTCCAGATGGAGCAGCCTTTCGTGCAGTTGGTTCAGGTTTTGAGTGGTCGCTGTTTGCTGCGCCTTATCGAGCACCAGCCAGGCCTGCACATAAGCCGCATGCACATCTGGTATGGCGTGTTGCAGCAAGCGATGGCCAGCGGGGGTCAAGGTAAGAGTAAGGCTGCGTCGATCCTGTTCGGAGGCGTGGCGTTTGACGAGCCCGCGCGTGTGCAGGCTGTCTACAAACCGCGTCATTTGGGTGCGCGTGGCGTCCATAGCGGCGCTCAGTTCCGACGGCGAGCTGGGCTTCGTTTCGTCGGTCGACAGCATGCTCATGACGAGGTACTGCGACATATCCAGTTCAAAGCGGGCGAGCGCCCGATTGATGTGCGCACGCAGCAATCTTGTCGTGTGAAATAGCAGGCGTGTGGCCAGGATATCGTCGCGCGGCGCTTCAGGGTGAACCTGGCAAAAACGGCCTATACGTGCTTCAAAAGTCATGATTAGTAATGAGCCAAAAATATAATTTCATATGTAATTATATCGTATGTATCTAAAATAACCATTGATTTTTATCCAGGGAATCATCGTGCGCGATGCAGCCGGCATGGCTACGGTGTAAATAATAGGTGTGCCCGTCGATGACATCGGTGTCGATGCACACGCGGTAGTCCAGGCTTTGGGCATGACGCGGTTGCGTATCTGTTTTCAAATCGGCGCCGGTGTACCGCGGTGCACCGCCTGGGTGCCGGCGTTTTCGAGATGAATTCAATATCGTTTAAATTAGGTAACTTTGGTTCAGTGGTTTTTTCCCACAAAGCCTTTGCACTTATCGATTAACCGGCCTATTTCTCAAAGGCGCTTACCATGCTCCGTTTTGCCGCGAACCTTAGCACCATGTATAACGAGTTCGATTTTCTTGATCGTTTTGGCGCTGCTGCGCAAGACGGTTTCAAGGCGGTGGAATTTCTGTTTCCTTACGCCTACGAAGCCGACGAGATCAAGAAGCGTTTGACTGAACACCGCCTCGATCTGGTGCTTTTCAATGCGGCGCCCGGGAATTGGGATGGTGGTGAGCGCGGCCTGGCGTGCCTACCGGGTCGACAGCCCGAATGCCTGGATGGGATGCGGCGGGCGCTGGACTACGCGGGTGTGCTGGGCACGCGCCAAGTGCACCTAATGGCTGGCGTGGCACCTCAGGGTGTGCCTTACCTTGCCCTGCAAGAGCAATATTTGGATACGGTGCGCCGCGCAGCAGAGTTGGCGGCGCCGGTAGGCGTCAATGTGCTGCTCGAACCCATCAACACCATTGGCATGCCCGGATACTTTCTGAATACCCAAAAGCAGGCTCATGACATTGTGCTCGCTTTGGGCCTGCCCAACGTCAAGGTGCAGATGGATTTGTATCATTGCCAGATTGTCGAAGGCGACGTATCTCGCAAGCTGCGCACCTACTGGCCGTCTGGACGTGTGGGACATTTGCAGATTGCCGGTAACCCCGATCGCCATGAGCCAGACACGGGCGAGCTGTCTTACACCTATATTTTTTCGGTCTTGGAAGAGTTGGGCTATGACGGATGGATAGGGTGTGAATATTTTCCGGCGACCCTGACTCGTGATAATCTAGCCTGGATCAGGCCCTATCTGAGTGCCTGAAAACAGGTGCCGTATCCATGCACACTATTCACCGGTTTGTTCGGACCCGGCCCCGCCTGACGGGTTCTGTGGTTGCAGGAATCTGCGTGGGCGTGGCGCTACCTGCGCACTGGGGCCTCGTTATGCGGGCGCTGCTGGGCTGGAACGTAACGATCTGGTTTTATCTTGTGCTGATCGGCTGGCTGATGTTGCGTGCAAACCAGAAAAGGGTGCGAGAAATCGCCGAACAGGAAGACGAAGGTGCGGTCGCTGTTTTGGTGGTGATGTCGTTTGCGGCCATTGCCAGCGTGGCGGCCATTATTCTTGAACTGTCCACGGTAAAAACATTGGCGCTGCACGGGCGGCTGGCTCATTATGCCTTGACGGGTTCTACCATATTGGGTTCATGGTGCCTGCTGGCCACTATTTTCACTTTTCATTACGCACGAGTCTTTTACAATTCACGTAGTGAGCAGCCGGTATTGTGTTTTCCCGATAAAGAAAAAAATCCAATCTATTGGGACTTTCTTTACTTTTCATTTACGATCGCCGTGGCAGCCCAGACGTCCGACGTCCTGGTGATGACTCGATCGTTGCGCAAGACCGTGTTGGCTCAATCCGTGCTTAGTTTCTTATTTAACGCGGCGATCCTGGGCCTGTCCATCAATATCGCAGCAGGCGTCGTGGGGGGGTAGAGGTGAAAAGCCAAACTTGGCCAAACGACGGGAGTGCGCTGGCTGGGTTTTGGGATACAGTACCATGTGAGTGCCCCGCCTTGGCGGCGCGGAGGATGTTGTGGGATCGTATTTGCAGACGCTGATCGATTATTTTTCAATTCATCCCTCCATGGCCATGGCTGCTGTTTTTGCTGCATCCCTGCTTGAAGCGGTTGCGGTAATTGGCACCTTTATTCCCGGCAGTTCAATTGTCTTCGCGGGAGGCGTGCTCATAGGTCTTGGCGCGCTCGATCTCTGGTGGACAATGGGTCTTGCCATTGTCGGCGCAATTTTAGGCGATGGTCTAAGTTATTGGGTGGGCCATCATTATCGCTCGTCGATATGCACGATCTGGCCAATAAAGAAGTATCCCGAATTATTTGCGCGTGGCCAGGAATATTTCTCTAGAAATGGCGGCAAAAGTGTCTTTTTTGGGCGCTTTCTGGGGCCTGTACGTGCCATCGTACCGGTAACAGCAGGCATAGCCGGCATGTCTGTTTCCCACTTTTTTCTCATGAATGTGTTGTCTGCCGTGGCTTGGGCAGCCGCCCATATTCTTCCAGGCGTGCTGTTTGGCGCGTCTTTGCAAGTTGCGGGGGCAGTAAGCTCGCGCTTGCTTATCTTGCTGCTTATCATTGCGGCATTTTTGTGGGTAGTGGTCAAGTGCGCGAAATTCGCGCACACCTACGGCTGGACGCGTGTCAAGTTGTTGCGCGATAGCCTGGTGTTATATGCCCGCGGCAAAGCGGGGTTGACTTCGCGCATTATCTTGTCGTTGCTTGATCCCGCCAGGGCGGAGTCCCAAGCCCTGCTTTTTGCGGCTTGTTTGTTGGTTGGCGGCAGTTGGCTGTTCCTGGGTATTGTGCATGGAATTATTTCGAGCGACGCGTTGGCTCAGTTTGATCAATCGATTTATATTTTGCTCCAAGAGTTGCGAACGCGGTGGGGCGACAGTTTCATGGTGGCTGTGGCCGAAGTGGGGGGCCCTGCCGGGACGGGTTTGCTGATACTGCTGGTGTCAGTGCTTTTTGCGATCAAACGTCGCTGGCACACGCTGGCCTACTGGATTGCTGCGGCCGGCGTTGCCGAAGTTCTTGTCTGGACGCTGAAATATACGCTCAACCGTGTAAGCCCGACGAATGTTTATACGGGTATTGATCAGTTTTCTTTTCCGGGCGCGCACACGACAGTGAGCATTGTGATGTACGGATTCCTTGCATTTTTACTAGGGCGCGGGAAATCCGACAAGAAGAAAATCGCCATCACTCTGGTGGCTACGATAGTGATTATTCTGGTTGAGTCTTCCCGGCTGTATCTGGGCGTGCGCTGGATCTCCAATGTGTTGGGAAGCCTGAGCCTGGGCTTGATCTGGCTAGCTTTACTTAGCATTGCTTACATTCACCATTTGCCCACTGAGCGTTTGCGCACATGGCCGTTCTCGCTGGTGATCGTGCTGGTGTTGGGGCTGTCTGGCAGCTTTTATGTCGGGCCGCGACATCGTGCCGATGTTAAACGCTATGCCTATCGGCCTCAGATCAGCACCATGTCGCTGCCTGGCTGGACAGACGGTGGATGGCACCAGTTGCCTTTCGCGCGTTCGGAGTTGAGCGGCGAATTCGAAGAACCTTTGTCGGTTCAGTGGGCGGGGACTGCCGCGCAAATCGGTCGCGCGATGACGCAAGCTGGCTGGCAAGTGCCCGAGCCTTGGGGGTCAAAAGCAAGCTTACTGTGGCTTTTGCCCAATACATCCAGCACGGAGATCCCGGTATTGCCAAAATTCGACCAAGGACGAGAACAAAAAATCACCTTTACCAAAGCGGTCGGTGCGCAGGAGCGGGTCGTGCTGCGGCTGTGGCGGTTTCAGTATCAGATAGACACTGAGATAGAAGGCGCTGCTCGATCGCTCTGGAGCGGCATGGTCACGATTGAGCGTTTGGAGCATCCCCTGGGACTGGTCACCATAGCAAAAACTCAGGCCGACTTTACCCACCCCCAGCAACTCCTGGCACAAGATTTGCGGGGCCAGCAGGTGTCAATAGCGGAGCGCGCCCGACGTGGTATCCGTGTTTTACTGGTTTGGCCCGCCCGCGCGTCACATTAATCGGTAGGTTTGCAGAGGAGAGCTGGTTTTGATATGGCTAGTCTCATGAAATAAGCGGATGCGGCCTGGTACTTCAGGCAGTGCGTCCAGGTGTTGCCCAAGTTGGGAGTCCACTTGTGGAGTCTTCGCAATCTTACATGAAAGGGGATCTGCTTTAATGGTGAAAAATCGGAAGACTGTCAGCCTGATTGGCGTTCCGACCGATGTGGGGGCCAGTCGTCGCGGTTCCAGCATGGGCCCCGAGGCGTTACGCGTAGCAGGTATCGCCCAGGCTCTGGGCCACCTTGGGGTGCCCGTGCGTGATTGCGGCAATATCAGCGGGCCGGCCAATCCCTCTTTGCCCCCGGTCGATGGTTTTCGTCATCTGAAGGAAGTCGTGCGATGGAATCAACTGCTGCACGAGGCTGTTTATACAGAGCTGTCGCAGGGGTGCTTGCCTTTGGTTCTCGGTGGCGATCATTGTCTGGGTATTGGCTCGGTTAGCGCCGTGGCCCGTTATTGCCGCGAGCAGGGCCGAATGTTAAGGGTGCTTTGGCTGGACGCGCATGTCGACTTCAATACGGCTGCTATGACGCCGACCGGCAATATTCACGGTATGCCGGTTGCCTGCCTGTGCGGCTATGGCCCTGAAGAACTCGTACAGATGGGCGGGCACATGCCTATTCTGTCGTCGGAGCAAGTCCGTCAGGTCGGTATCCGTAGCGTCGACGAGGGGGAGAAGCGGCTGGTGCACGAGGCGGGCATCGAAGTTTTCGATATGCGTGCGGTTGACGAATTGGGTATGCGTCAGGTCATGCAGTCGGCGTTGCGTGATATGAACGAAGAAGTGCATTTGCATGTAAGCTTTGATGTGGATTTTCTCGATCCAGACATAGCTCCCGGTGTGGCCACAACCGTACGCGGAGGGCCTAATTATCGTGAGGCCCAGTTGTGTATGGAAATGCTGGCCGATACCGGATGTCTGTCGTCGCTGGATATTGTGGAACTTAATCCAGCGTTCGATGTACGTAACCAGACGGCCGAGCTTGCCGTAGACCTGATTGAAAGCCTGTTTGGTAAAAGTACGCTGATGCACAGGCATTAGTGGGCATATGGCGACCATAGGGGCTGCCGATACAAATTCGTGTCTGTCACTCACGTAGTGGCACCCCTTGTGGGTACCAAGCATTTCTGGTCGGCGAAATCTGCGGCGGAATTAACGTTTTACAGGTTCGCCAATTCGGGCCTGATGCGCCTTGTTATCGGCAAACTGTGTTTGCGCAATATGGAGAAAGGCCCAGGCTGCCGCTGATAGCTTGAGCTCTGCGGACGAGGCAAAAGCAATTTTCTGTGGGGGGAAGGCTCCCGTCAAGGGTCTGCATACGATTCGCTTGCCGTCGTAACTATAATCTTTGGCGGGGCGAGTGGTCAGGATAGAAAGCCCATACCCGTTTGCCACCAGTGAGCGCACCATTTCTAGTGAGCCGGTTTCCATGGCAATTTGCGGCGTGACGCCGGCAAAGCTGAAAATCGATAAAAAATATTCTCGACTATGAGGTAGATTAATCAAAATGAATGGATCTTTGGACAAGTCCTTGACCGTCAAGGTATCGTGGCGCGTCAGCGGATGCCCCTCGGGCAGTAAGATGTAAGGCGCTTGTTCGTTCATGTAGTGCAGTCGCACGGCACGTGCCAAACCCATGTCATAGATCAGTGCAAGGTCCAGCGTGCCGCGTTCGATTCGGCTTAATAATTCTTCCGTGTTGCCTTCGTGCATAATCATGTGGACCTGCGGGTGGGCCATGTGGAAACGACGCATGATGTCTGGAAAATACATGGGCCCTAAGGTCGAGAAACAACCGACAGACAATTCGCCGTTGATGCCGCCCGCCGTTCCCACATCCAGATTTTGAACTTCCTGCAGCACGTTTTGTGCCTGTTTGTAGCGCAGTTTTCCGGAAGCGCTCAATTCCATCCCTTGAGCATGAAGCCGATAAAACAGTTTTTCATCCCATAGCGCCTCAAGCTCGCCTATAGCATGAGAAATGGACGGCTGCGACACGTTTAGCGCATGCGCAGCCTTGACCGTGCTGCCATGGCGCGCGGCGGCGACGAAATATTCCAGCTGGCGGAGAGTGACCTTTATCAATTTTATTAATTCAATAGATAACTAAATAATATTTTTAATTATAAACGGGGCCGCTTAAGCTGGGCGTTAACGATCAACTACGGGTGGTGTTACCGCTGGGTTGTGTGCTACAGCCCTCAACAAGGAGAACGGTTTGAGCGAGAAGGGAGACCTGCCTTTACGCGGCATCCGGGTACTGGATTTCACGCGAGTTCTGTCCGGGCCGTTTTGCACAGCGTTGTTGGGCGATCTGGGCGCGGAAATTATCAAGGTAGAGCCGCCCCATGGCGACGATTATCGTGAAGTAGGGCCCATGAAAAACAGCCAGAGTGCGATGTTCACGGTGATGAACCGCAACAAGAAAAGTGTCGTGCTCGACATGAAAAACGCGGAGGCAGTCCTTTTGGCTAAAGAGCTGGCCAAGCATGTTGATATGGTAGTGGAAAATTTTCGTCCCGGAGTTGCTGACAAGCTTGGGATCGGCTACGCCGCCCTGAAAGAGTTGAATCCACGGCTTATTTATGTCAGTGTTTCTGGCTTTGGGCAAAATGGCCCGGCGGCGCACCGTCCGGCCTATGACATTGTCATTCAAGCCCTGAGTGGATTGATGAATGCAACCGGCTCGGCCGACGGTCCACCTACCCTGGTTGGAGAAGCCGTGTCCGATGTGGTCAGTGGCCTGTTTGCATCCTGGGGCGCCCTGGTTGCCTTATATGCCCGGGAGCGTACCGGACAGGGTACGCACGTCGATGTGTCCATGTTTGATACCATGCTGGCTTTTACGGCTACGTCTGTGTCGCGCTATTTGTTTACTGGCCAAGAGCCGGTGCGGGTCGGCAACAGGCATCCGCTATCTGCGCCCTTTGGGGTGTTTAGCGCAAAAGACGGGCATTACGTACTGGCTGTTCTGAATAATAAATTGTTCCAGCAACTTGCGGCAGTGATTGGCTGTCCGTCGTTGGCGCAGGACGCCCGTTTCGCCAGCGACCCGCTGCGAGCTGAACATGAGCCCGAACTGCGCGCGTATATCGAAACCTGGTCGGGCTTGCTGGATGTAGCCGAGGTAGTTCAACGGCTGGAAGCTGCCGCTATTCCTGTGGCCCCGATATGGACTGTCCGACAGGCGTTAGATTCCGATCAAAGTGTGTTTCGCGGTACGCTGACCGACGCGGAGGACGCCAGATTGCCCGGATTGAAATTGCCATCACAACCAATCAAATTTTCGGCATTCAAAGAGAACTGTGTGACCCGCGCTCCGCATCTGGGCGAACATACTGATCAAACGCTAGGCGAATTACTGAGTTTGGCCGACACCAGAATAGCAGAGCTGCGAGCTCTTGGGGCATTTGGTTCACGTTCTGGTGAGATGCCTGGGAGGCCAAGTTGACGCTCAAAAACACACCGTATCAGACGCCATATCGGAGACGTTTGTGAAGACACGCCTGGGTATCACAGCAGAAGATCAAACTATTGCAGAGGCTGTCAGGCGCTATGCGGCCACAGAACTGGCTCCGCAAGCGCAGGCTGTCGATCATGATGGTATATCAGTCGCGCGCTATGTTCCAGGGTTAGCCAGCCTGGGCATTATGGGCATGAATTTGTCTCAACAGTGGGGTGGCCCTGGCGTGTCGCCCACTGCCATGATTCTTTCTTTAGTGGAAATTGCCAAAGCCTGTGCGGCCACGGCGTCGATGATTGGTGCCCATTATCTTGCAACGGATTCGATCCTGATAGGCGGCGATGATGCTCTGCGGGGCCGCTATTTGCCCGATGCCGCCAACGGATTGAAGCTGGGTGCGTTTGCGTTAACTGAACCTAGGGCGGGTTCGAACCCGGCCGATATGACGACCCGAGCGCAACGAGACGGTAATCGGTACCGCTTGTCGGGCGTTAAACATTTTATTTCCAACGCGGGCGAAGCTGATTTTATTGTGGTGTACGCCAAAACCGATCCTGCAGCGGGCCATCGTGGGATTAGTGCATTCGTTGTAGATAAGGGGACGCCCGGCCTGTCGATATCAAAGCCTGAAAGGCTCATGGGGATTCGGGGTGCTCACGCCTTTGAGGTATCGCTCGATTGCGATATTCCAGCAGAGAACAAGATGGGCGATGAAGGTTCGGGTTTTCGCACGGCGATGAAAGTGCTGGACAATAGTCGGATCGACGTGGCGGCCAGTAGCATCGGCATTGCCGAGGCTGCCCTCGAGGCGTCGCTGTCCTGGGTCAAGCAGCGTCAGGTGGGTGGTGAGCCTTTAGCCAATAAGCAAGGTATTCAGTGGATGTTGGCCGATATGAAGCTGAAGCTGGAGGCGGCATGGCTGCTGACTTTGCAAGCTGTATCGGCACGCCACGCAGGTGAGCGGTTTTCACTGGAATCTTCGATGGCCAAGCTCGCTGCATCGGAAGCTGCCGCGTTTATTACCGATACGGCCTTGCAGATCCACGGCGGATATGGTTTTACTTGCGACATGCCCTTGGAGCGATATGTACGTGACGCCCGCATCATGCGCATCTATGAGGGTTCATCAGAAATACAGCGCACAGTCATCGCCAAATCGATATTGGCGTGAGCCGCCACGGGGGCTGCCACTACAAAACGTGTCCATCGCTAATGTAGCGGCAGCTCTTGTGGCTGCCAGGTTTTTTGCGTGATACGAATTTCGCGCACGGGCGCCGCCAGAGCAGCGGTATAGCCAGTTGCAGCTTCTAGCGCGACAAGCGTCCAGTCTTGCGGTCTGCCGTACATTACGGGAATCTCCAGCAGCCTTGGCGGCAGGCCCTGCTCGAAGCTGACCCCCAGCGTGTTCAATTCCATCAGCAAGCCCTGACCTATTGCCTTTGCGACGGCTTCCTTGCGGGTCCAGAGTGCGTAAAATGCGCAGGTTCTTGTTTCTTCAGGAAGTGCCTCCCATCGTTCCTTTTCTGTGGGCGAAAGAATCATGTCAGTCAGTGCCTGTCGTTCGTCAAGCACTCGGTGGGCCTCTATATCGATGCCGACTTCTATCCCTCGTGCGATCGCAATAATCGCTTGGTCGCCTGCGTGCGCGACATTAAAAAATATTTCGCCAGAGTGTGCAAACCCATGACCACCGGCATGTACAGCATCGGAGCGTCCGTCGGAGGTAGAAGCTGCCACGAACGGTTTGCCGGATTCGCTTAAGGTAATGCAACATTGTGCAGGCGCCTTATCCAGATAGCATCCCAGCAGCTCGCGTAGGGCCCCTCGCGTAAGAATAAATTGCCGAAGCTGCCGCGCGTAGCGATATCTGCGGGCGCGTTGCAGCTCGTCTTGCGACAGGCTTTGCTGTAATCGCTCCAGCACGCCGGCGGGCTGCTTCAGCGAAAGCGTCCATACGTGGCAAGCGTCAGTGGCAAGCCTGAAGTCTTGCGCGGGCATGGCTGACAAGCGTCAATTTAGCGCCGCGTGTGCATCGGCGACTATCTGGTAAGAACGCAAACGGGCTTGGTGATCGAATATTTGCGAGGTAATCATTAGTTCATCGGCGTCTGTGGCAGCGATGAATGCCTTTAATTCTTGTGTGACGGTTTCGGGTGACCCAATAGCCGAACACGACAGAATTTGTTCGAGCAGTGCACGTCCTTGAGGACCGATCCGGTTTGCGTAGCCGGGTTCGGGCGGTGGTAATTGAGAGGGACGGCCGCTACGAGAATTGACAAACGATTGTTGCGCCGATGTGGCAAGCGTCTGGGCTTGGGCATCGGTGTCGGCGGCAAAAGCGTTGAAGCCGAGCATGACATAGGGTTTTGATAAACGCTTCGAGGGTTTGAATTGCCCGCGATAAACCTCGATAGCCTGCATCATTTGCTGCGGCGCAAAGTGTGACGCAAATGCGTAGGGCAGGCCCAGCGCAGCGGCCAGTTGCGCACCAAACAGGCTGGAGCCCAGTATCCATACGGGCACGTCTAGCCCGGTACCCGGAACGGCGCGTACAGCTTGTCGCGGCTCGGATGAAAAATAATCCATGAGCTCAAGTACATCGTGGGGGAAGGCATCCGGGTCGGACTCCAGTGTTCGGCGCAAGGCGCGCGATGTGGTTTGGTTGGAGCCTGGTGCGCGTCCAAGGCCCAAGTCGATACGGCCGGGGTACAGGGATGCCAGCGTGCCGAACTGCTCGGCAATGACCAGCGGCGCATGGTTGGGAAGCATAATGCCGCCCGCACCCACGCGTATCGTCTTTGTGCCCGCCGCGATGTGGGCAATGAGCACGGCCGTGGCTGCACTGGCGATGCCCGGCATGCCGTGATGTTCGGCCAGCCAGTATCGGTTAAAGCCCAGGCTTTCGCCCAGTTGCGCGAGGTCCAGCGAGCTGCGAAACGATTGCGCGGCGTCGCTGCCTTCTGTGATGGGGGAGAGGTCGAGAATGGAAAACGGAATCATGGAGAGATGGTAACCTATTTGGCATTAGAAACCTGACGGCGTTACAGTGCGTTTAAGCAGCCATGATTGTGCACGCCTTAGGAGTGATTTTTGATATGACAGATCCGGTGCAAGACGTCAAGCAGATCAGCGAAACGACCCTGGATTACTATCGGCAGCGTGCCGAGAGCTTTCGCGAAGGAACGCGAGATCATGACGTGACGCAAAATATTGCCGCGCTGCTGCGGCACATTGCAGCCGAGCCTCCCTGGCGCATTCTGGATTTCGGTTGCGGGCCTGGGCGTGACCTTAAGGCTTTTGCCAAACTCGGGCATATTCCGGTTGGCCTGGATGGGACTGAATCATTCGTCGCCATGGCTCGCCTTGAATCGGGCTGTGAGGTCTGGCAGCAAGATTTCCTCAATCTCGATCTTCCCGACGCAAGCTTCGATGGGGTGTTTGCGAACGCGACCCTGTTTCATGTGCCAACTTTCGCATTGTCAAGGGTGCTAGGACAGTTGTGGGCGACACTTAAGCCGGGCGGCGTCTTGTTTAGCTCGAACCCTCGCGGACAGAATGAAGAAGGCTGGAATGCGGGCCGATATGGCGTCTATCACGATCTGGCGTCCTGGCGTGCCGTCATGGTGGCTGCTGGGTTTCTGGAGCTTGAGCATTTTTACCGCCCAGCGGGCTTGCCGCGAGAGCAACAGCATTGGCTGGCCAGTGTTTGGCGAAAGTGAAATGTCGATAGTCTGGTTGGTCTACACCAAATGGCCTGGTTGATTTTCATACGATTTGTTTAATTACCTGTTATTGCAGGACTATTTCCGGTAAGCATAAAGTTTTCCCGCGGCTTATCCACAATTTACGTGGATAAGTCGCCAGAGCCGATTTAGTGCGTCGGCCAACTCCGTTCATGACTCATTCGTTGCCAATATCTCGATTCTTGACCTAAGGGTAAGCCCGTGGTTCCGGAAAAATAGCGAGGGCTCTTGCCGGTTTGGATGTTTTTCAACCGCCCGTAATAATGGCTTGATCTGTAAGTGATTTTGTCAGTAGCTCCCAGCTTATCCGTTGTGTTGTCCACAGCAGAAGTGGATAAGTACTTGTGCACCTGGCTAATGAGCATAAGAATACGGATATTCAAACAAGTGGGTGGAGACAATATGATGGATATGGGCACCATGATGGATCAGCCTCTGCTGATTTCGTCGATTATCCGTTACGCGGCACGCCATGCTGCTACTCAAGAAGTGGTATCGCACCTGGGTTCGGGGCGCATGCACCGTTACACTTATGCTCAATGTGAGCAGCGTGCCCGCATGCTGGCGAGCGCTCTTGATGGTTCGGGCCTGGCTCGAGGCGAGCGCGTGGGTACCTTGGCGTGGAATTCGTACCGTCACCTGGAAATTTATTATGCGGTCTCGGGAATGGGGGCTGTGTGCCACACAATCAATCCGCGTTTGCACGTCGACCAGATTGCCTACATTATTAACGACGCCCACGATCGCCAGGTTTTCTTCGATGCGGCATTCTTGCCTTTGGTGCAAGCTCTGACCGATCGGTGCGAGGCGGTGCAAGAATGGATCTTGCTTGAAGATACGACGGCAGTGGCCGATGCGGTCCAGTTCAAGACGCGAGCCTACGAGTCGTTGGTGCAGGAAGGCAATACGGACTATGCGTGGCCCTGTCTTGACGAAAATTTAGCAGCCGGGCTTTGTTATACCTCGGGCACCACAGGCAACCCCAAGGGCGTGATGTACTCGCATCGGTCTACCGTCCTGCATGCGTATGCCGCGTCTTTGCCCAACGCCATGGCTATTTCGGTCCAAGAGGTCGTGGCCCCGCTGGTTCCCATGTTCCATGTCAACGCCTGGGGTCTGCCTTATACGGCGCCCATGAACGGCGCCAAGCTGGTTTTGCCTGGAGCGCAACTCGATGGAGAAACCATATATAAGCTGTTCGAGGCCGAGGGGGTAACTTTTTCTGCGGGGGTGCCGTCAGTGTGGCAGGGGGTGTTGGCGCACGTACGCAAGATACATGGGCGCTTTTCATCGTTTCGGCGCGTGGTCATCGGCGGCTCGGCGTGCTCGGCGTCCATGATTGCTGATTTTGAAACCCTCGGTGTGACGGTGCGTCATGCGTGGGGGATGACCGAGGTATCGCCGCTTGGAACGGTGTGTGTGCCCATGCCCAAGCACCAGGCGCTTTCAGACGCGGAGCAGTTGGCCATCGCCGCTAAGCAGGGCCGGGCCTTGTTTGGGATTGATATGCGCATTGCCGATGATCAGGGCAAGGAACTGCCTTGGGACGGCAAAACCTTCGGCAATCTGGAAGTGCGCGGCAATTGGGTGCTGGAATCTTATTTTGGCAGCGGCAAGTCGACGTTGGAGAACGGGTGGTTTGGAACAGGCGACGTGGCCACCATCGATGCCGACGGCTATTTACTTATCACCGATCGCAGCAAGGATGTCATCAAATCCGGTGGCGAGTGGATTTCGTCGATCGAGATCGAAAACATTGCAATGGCGCATCCATCTGTGTTCCTGGCCGCTTGCGTGGCGGCCAATCACCCCAAGTGGGACGAGCGGCCGATTCTTGTCGTCGTCAAAAAGCCCGGCGCGCAGATTGACGCCAACCAAATGTTGCAGTTTTTTCAGGGCAAGGTCGCCAAGTGGTGGATGCCTGATGCGGTTGTGTTTATTGATGAAATGCCGCTGACGGCGACCGGCAAGATGCAAAAGCGTGTATTGCGCGAGCGCTATCGGGATTACCTGCAAACAGAGATGTAGGTATTATGTCGGGCTACGCATTTTTATGATGGGTGAACATTGTGAGCAGCGTGCATCAATTTCTGTCCTGGATAGCCGGTCTGGACTCAATAGGCTTGAACCTTATCATTGCTATAGCGATGCTTATAGTGGGCTGGATAGTTTCGGATATCCTGGGCGCAGGGGTGCGCAAGGCGTCTGCCCGTTCATCGAAGGTCGATCCGACCATTGTGCCTGTGGTACGTTCGGTCGTGGTATGGACGGTACGTGGATTTACCCTGATTGCGGTTCTTGCGCGGTTTGGTGTGCAAACGGCCAGCATTATTGCCGTTCTAGGTGCCGCCGGCCTAGCCATTGGCCTGGCCTTGCAAGGGACTTTGCAGAATATCGCGGCGGGCATTATGCTTCTGGCCTTACGTCCATTGCGGGTCGGCGAGTATGTCTCGATAGTGGGCAAGGCCGATGGAACGGTTGAAGAGGTCGGCCTTTTTCTTAGCCATTTCCGACAAGCCGACGGTATTCAAATCACCCTGCCCAATAGCCTGGTTTGGGGCAATCCCATTGTTAATTACAGCCGCAACGCCACGAGGCGTCTGGATTTTCAGGTGGGGGTTCGCTATGGCGACAACCTGGAGCTGGCGATGGAGACTTTACGCGGTTTGATTGAGCATCATAAGCTGGCATTATCGGAGCCTAAGCCGCAGGTCATGGTCAATGAATACCGCGACAGCACGGTCATGATCAATATCCGCGTCTGGGCCAAAAGTAGCGACTATTGGAATCTGAATTTTGATCTGTATCAGTCAGCGCGCGAGGCACTTGAGAATGCAGGCCTGGATTTGCCCATACCTGTGCGCGAGGTGCGAAACCTGACGCCAGGCAGCCAGGCTTCCTAGCCGCCCGCGTTGGCCGATAGAGAATGCAGGCTGACAAATCAGGCCCTGTTTGGAAACTTTTTTTCTAGTTCATTGTTGTTAAGTCAAAAAGGCATCCCTTGCGGGGGAGCTAAAGACAGGAGAGGAATGTGGTAATAAACAAAAGCATTTTGGGTGTCTCCAGGGCGTTGACCGCTGCAGTCGTTGTTTGCAGCGGGCTGGGCTTTTCGGCCAGCGCCATGGCCGATTATCCCGATCATCCAATTCGGATGATCGTCGGCTTTTCGGCCGGGGGCACCACGGATGTCGTG
>JBDTLC010000009.1:0-18318 GCA_039935015.1 Paralcaligenes sp.
TAACCTTGTTCGCCACGCATTATTTCGAAATCACGCGGCTACCCAACGAAGTGCCTGCCGCTGCCAACGTGCACCTTGCTGCCGCCGAATCGGCCTCAGGTGTCATCTTTCTGCATCAGGTGCAGCCAGGCCCGGCAAGTCGCAGCTACGGAATCCAGGTCGCGCAACGAGCCGGCATTCCTGCGGCAGTCATACGTCGCGCCAGCCAGGAGTTGGCGCGGCTTGAAGCTCAGGGCGCACCCACACCTCAGCTCGACTTGTTTGCGACTCCGGTCAATGACTCTCTCGCTCCTGCCCACGAGGACGGCAATGAGGAGGAAGGCGTGGCCACTCACGGCAAAGGTGTCGGCACGGCAGATTCTGCTCTCGAGGCCGAACTGGCCAACACCGATCCGGATCAGCTCACGCCGCGCGAAGCGCTGGATTTTTTATACCACCTGAAAAATACGTATTTATGAGGTCGATATGGCACCCACGAGGGGTGCCACTACAAAAGCGTTGACGGCGCGCCAAGAAGGTATCTACAAAACGTACCAGTCGCATGTAGCGGCACCCCATGTGGGTGCCATTCGAAACCCCAGCAATCAATTGTTCATTCCAAACTCTCTCTAACCATCTACATATGAATATCAATACCCCTCTAGCGCTGCTCGGCAACCTCACGCCGCGAACATTCATGCAACGCTATTGGCAACGCCAGCCACTGCTTATCCGCCAGGCCATCCCCAATTTCAAGCCGCCATTGTCCATCGCCGAGATCAAACAATTGGCCAGGCGCGACGAAGTGGAGTCTCGTCTGATATGGCGCGATGATGCCGGCTGGGGGATGAGAAACGGCCCGTTCAACCGCCTGCCAGCTAGGCGCGGGAAAAACTGGACTTTGCTTGCACAAGGCGTCGATCTGCACGACGACGCGACAGCAGAGTTGATGCAGCGCTTCCGTTTTATCTCGGACGCGCGTCTGGACGACACCATGATCAGCATTGCTTGCGACGGCGGCGGCGTGGGTCCGCACTTCGATAGCTACGATGTTTTCTTATTACAGGCCCATGGACAACGGCGCTGGCGCATCAGCAGCCAGAAAGATTTGGCGCTTGTCCCTGGCTTACCTCTGAAGATTCTGGAGAACTTTCGGTCCGAACACGAATACGTACTGAACCCAGGCGACATGCTGTACCTCCCGCCGCATGTCGCCCATGATGGCGTGGCCATCGGCGAGTGCATGACGATTTCCATCGGCTTTCGCGCACCCACTTTGGCTGTGCTCGCGCAAGGCATGCTCGAGACAGCCGCCGACCAGATCATGGCTCGCATCAACGGCACCAGTGACGCTCAAGATGTTGGCGCCTTGCCAGGCCCTGACCTGAGCAATACCTATCATGACGCCGGCGCGCCTGCTACTGCAACGCCTGCGTCTTTGCCCGATGCGCTGGTAACTGCCGCATGCAAAGCCGTACGAAAAATTCATTTTAACGAAGCGCTTGCCACCCGATTCCTGGGCCAATGGCTTACCGAACTTTCGCCGCTGGCTTATTTTGAGCCCAGCAGCCCGCATATCAATCTAGATTCGCATACACCTACTGGCTGGCTGCGGCTAGACCGCTGCACACGCCTGATGTACCGCAAACGGCAGTTGTTCCTTAACGGCGAGGCCCTGGCACTACCGGCCTCGAAGGCGCTGCGTGAACTGGCCGATACCCGCTCCCTGCGGCTGGGTTTGCGCAGACGAGATACTCTGAACCACGATGAACAAGCCGTGCTCACCCGCTGGCTGCAAGAAGGCTGGCTGCACTATATTGACGATCGCCAATAGTTATTGCTTTCCAATATAACCATATACGGGCATAAGAAAATAAGAATCTAGTCCTTCGCATATGAAGCGCCTCTCTCTAGAATGAGGCCTGCCTTCCTTTGCGAGTGATTCATGCTATCGCCTTCCTATTTATCCGAATCCAAACATGCACTGATTACAAGCCTGGCCGATGGCCTTGAACCCAATGAGCTAAGCTGGCTTTCGGGATACTTCGCCGGCCTGGGTCAGGTCAGGCAGCAGGCACAACTGCCTGCCATTGCCACGGCCGTGCCCAACGCTGCCGTTGTCAGGCGGCTCACCATCGTTTACGGCAGTCAGACGGGCAATGCCAAGCGCGTGGCCGAATCATTGTTCGAACGCACAGAAGCTCTGGGCCTGAACACGCGACTGGTGCGTGCCGACCGCTACGTTACCCGTGAACTCAAAGATGAACAGCTTCTGTACATCGTAATGAGCACACAAGGTGAAGGCGAACCTCCCGACGACTCGCGCAGCTTCGTCGAGTATCTGGTCGGCCGACGCGCGCCCAAACTGCCCCAACTCAAATACGCCGTATTGGGCTTGGGCGACTCGAGCTACCCCCTTTTTTGCGGCGTGACCCAAACCATTGACACGCGCCTGGCCCAACTGGGTGCCGAGCGCCTGCACGAAATGGGCACCGCCGACCTAGATATCGAGACCGTCGCCCTGCCCTGGCAGGACAAAGCCATCACACACGCCCGCCAATTCTTAAATCGAAATGAACCGCCGGTAGCCAGCGTTACTCCTCTGCATCCCAAACCTGCAAGAGTTTCACGCGACCAGCCCTTTATGGCCGAACTGCTGCTTAATCAGGCCATTACGTCCAGAAACAGCAACAAGGACATCCGTCACTTGGAAATTTCAGTTAAAGGCAGTCAACTGACTTATCAGGCGGGCGATGCGCTGGGCGTATGGCCCACACAATCCTCTGCGCTGGTTGAAGCCGTTATAAGCACTCTGAGCCTTGACGCCGACCAAGACATTGAAGTCAACAATGTGTCGCGCACACTCAAAGACTGGCTGAGCCATCATCGCGAACTTACCGTGCTGACCAAGCCGTTTTTGCTGGCGCATGCACAATTGGCCGACAGCGCCGAATTGAAAGCACAATCCAGTGCCATCGAGCCGCTCAAACATCTGCTTGAAACTTTTCAACTTATCGATATCCTCAAGCACTACCCAGCCCCGTGGAGCGCAGCAGCACTCGTCAACACCCTGCGTCCGCTGGCTCCGCGTTTGTACTCTATTGCCTCAAGCCCCAGCGTGGCGGAGGCCGAAGTACACCTGACGCTGGCCCATGTAGAGTACGAGCGTGAGAATGAGTCGCGTTGGGGCTGCGCCTCGCATTTCTTAACCCACCTGAAAGAAGGCGACAAGCTGCCCATCTTCATCGAAGAAAACCCGCGCTTTCACCTGCCCGCCGATTCTTCGCGAGACGTGATCATGATTGGTCCGGGTACAGGCGTCGCACCGTTTCGTGCCTTTGTTCAAGAACGCAGCGCCCACACCGCCGCCGGTCGCAACTGGCTATTCTTCGGCAACCCTCATTTTACATCCGACTTTCTCTATCAAACCGAATGGCAGCGCGCCCTGAAAGATGGCGACCTGCATCGGCTCGATCTCGCTTTTTCGCGCGATCAGGCCGACAAGGTATACGTACAAGACAAACTGCTTGAATCCGCTGTCGATGTATTTAACTGGATTCAAGCAGGCGCCCATGTCTATGTGTGCGGCGACGCAAATCGCATGGCTAAAGACGTACAACAGACCCTGATGCAAATCGCCCACAACGAAGGCGGCCTAGATCTCGAGCAGGCCAAACAATGGCTGGACAACCTGGCCGCACAAGGCCGCTACGCCCGCGACGTTTACTAATACTATGAACACCACCCTTTCCCACTTGGAACACATCAAGACCGACAGCAACTACCTGCGTGGCGGCATCGAAGACGGACTTCGTGACCCGGTCACCGGTGCTATCGGCGACGACGACAACAAGCTGCTGAAATTCCATGGCAGCTATCAGCAAGACGATCGTGACCTGCGCGACGAGCGCCGCAAGCAGAAACTCGAACCTGCCTATGGATTCATGATTCGCGCGCGTTTGCCCGGCGGCGTAGTCAGCCCCAGGCAATGGCTTGCTTTTGATCATATTGCGACAAACTGGGCCACCCGAGGCTTGCGGATCACGACGCGCCAGACCTTTCAATTGCATGGAGTTCCCAAGCAAAGCCTGAAACGCGCTATACAAGCCATACACGAGACCATGAGCACGACGCTCGCGGCATGCGGTGACGTCAATCGTCAGGTGGTGAGTTCAGTCAATCCGCTGCTGTCAAGTCAGCATCGGCTCGTACAAAATTGGACCGAGAAATTGTCCACGCATTTCCTGCCGCACACCAAAGCCTACGCCGAGATCTGGCTTGACGGCGAAAAAGTCGGTAGCGAGCCCGACGACGAGCCTCTGTACGGCCACGCCTATCTGCCACGCAAATTCAAGATTGGAATCGCTATTCCTCCCACCAATGATATCGACGTCTTCGCCCAAGATCTGGGCCTGATCGCCATTATCGAAAACGGCACGCTGCTAGGCTTTAACGTGGCTGCGGGTGGCGGCATGGGTGCGACTCACGGTGATGACACCACCTACCCGCGGCTGGGCAGTCTGATCGGATTCGCCACTGCGGAACAAATAATCGAGGTCGCGGAGGCGGTCGTCACCCTACAGCGCGACTTCGGCAACCGAGCCGAGCGCCAGCATGCGCGGCTCAAATACACCATCGACCATCGCGGGCTGGACTGGTTCAAATCTGAACTGGAGCAACGCCTGGGGTACAGCCTGCAGCCCCTTCGACCCTATCATTTCGACCATAACGGGGATCGCTATGGCTGGATTGAAGGCGAAAATGGACAATGGCACCTGGGGCTCTACATTGAATCTGGGCGCCTGATCGACACTGACGAAAGCCGCCTTCTAACAGGGATGCGTGCACTCGCCCAAGTACACAAGGGGGAATTCCGGCTCACCTGCAATCAAAATCTGATCATCGCCGACGTTGCCGCGGCAGACCGGGCACTAATAGACGAGATGGTGCACCAATACGGCCTGGATGGCTATCACAAGCAAAGCGGCATACGCCGGCACAGCATCGCCTGCGTCGCCTTGCCCACGTGCGGGCTGGCCATGGCTGAAAGCGAACGGTATCTACCAAAGTTGCTGCCCAAGCTAGAAATACTTTTAGCTCACCACAACTTGCTCGATGCGCCGATCTTGTTGCGCCTATCGGGTTGCCCCAACGGCTGCTCGCGCCCCTATCTGGGTGAAATTACATTGATAGGCCGCGCGATCGGTCGCTACGATTTGCGCCTGGGCGCAGACTTCACAGGCCAACGGCTTAATACCCTTTATCGTCAGAACATTACCGAGCCGGAAATCATCGAGGCCCTGGACATGCTGTTTGGCGTCTACGCTAACCAACGCAGGCCCGACGAGAAATTCGGTGATTTCCTGATTCGAACAGTAGTCATCCCGGCTCCCTCGCAACGCCTCATTCCCATTGTCTTGGACGCAGCAACGTGACGCTTTACCCACTTTTTGCCGACATCAAGAACCGCCGTGTAATAGTGGTGGGCGCAGGCACCGTAGCGGAACGTAAAGTAAATAGCATGCTTGCGGCAGGCGCCCATATTGTCGTCGGTGCCCTCAGCTTTAGCGAAGCACTGCGGCGCCTGAGAGACCAAGGCGCAATCGAAACAATTACAGGACACTTCGAGCCGGCATGGCTGGATGAGGCTTGGCTAATCGTCGCAGCCACCAACAACACGGCGACCAACCAGCATATTGCTCATTACGCCCAGCAGCGGCGCATTTTTATCAATGTAGTCGACGATACGCAGTTATCCTCTTTCCACGTGCCGTCGATTGTCGATCGCTCGCCGCTCATCGTAGCCATCTCGTCATCAGGCACGGCGCCGATGCTGGCGCGCCGGGTGCGTGAACGTCTCGAAACCTTACTCGAACACTCGCTCGGCCCGTTGGCCGTTTTGGCGCAGAAATATCGCGCCACCATACGTCGCCTACGTCCCAATTTGCGCAACCGCCGCGAGTTCTACGACAGCCTGTTCGACGGCCCTGTCGCCTCGTCTTTACGCAAGGGACACAGTTTATTGGCCGAACATGAGCTTAAAAAAGCGCTTACACAGCCTAGAGCATCACATACAGGGAAGGTCGTATTGGTGGGCGCCGGGCCCGGAGATCCCGGCCTGCTCACCATCAAGGGCTTGCGCGCACTAAATCAGGCCGACGTGATCTTATACGACCGCCTAGTAAGCCAGGAAGTACTGTCCCTTGCCCGCCGCGACGCCGTACAGATTGCCGTCGGCAAGAGTCCAGGCGAAGACCACAACGCCAGCCAGCAACGCATTCACGATCTGTTATTAACCCATGCCCAACTGGGTAAATACGTCGTGCGACTCAAAGGCGGAGACGCGTTCATCTTTGGCCGCGGCGGTGAAGAACTTGAATTTCTGAGCGAGCACGGCATTGATTATGAGGTAGTACCCGGCGTCACCGCAGCGTTGGCCTGCGCGGCCTATGCCGGCATCCCCCTGACTCACCGAGACCATGCCCATTCTGTTCGCCTGATCACGGCGCACAGCAGTCATCACGACGACACCTATGATTGGCTCTCTGTGGTCCGAAGCAAAGAAACGCTGGCTTTTTATATGGGACGCAGCCAACTTGCGTGGCTGTCGGGGCAACTTATGAAACACGGGTGCGCGGGCGAGACGCCTTTTGCCTTGATAGAAAACGGCACGCGCATCAATCAGCGCGTGCTCAGCGGCCCACTAAGAGATATGGCAACACTGGCCAACAGGCATCTCTTCAATGCCCCTTGCCTGCTTCTAGTCGGAGAAACCGTCACTTTGGCTAAAAAGCTGCATTGGTTCGGCGTCAGCATCAACGAACGCACGGCGCCATATGCCGATATCACGACAACCATGAACGGGCTTATCAAAGCGGCCTGATTAACTGGCACCGACATCACACATAGTTCAGAAAACGCCCTATTTCATATGGCTCGTCAGAACCGCAATGATACGTTGCGCAGTAGGACTCTTGTCTTGCTGGCCATTTTTGTCTAGTACGGTAACCGTCGAACCTGCCCCCTGCTGGGCCACGTGAATCCGGAAAGGCGTCGCCTCTGCTGTATTCTTGGCGCCGAACATCCGTGTCAGGAAATTGCCTTGATCGATTTTCACACCCGTATCGGTATCGAGGTAGCGCACAAAATAATCGCCGCTTGAACGATCCCGGTCGTCGACCGAGAAGCCGGCCGAATCAATAGCGACGCCTACACGCCTCCAAGCGCGGTCAAAGGGCTCGCTGATTTGAATCGCGGCCGGATCCCCAGGCGCTTTGACCACCTGTGGCTGGCTTGGGTCTTTTTCAGCCTGAGCCACCATATTCTGGGCCCGTTTCACGTCCGTACCCAGAAACACCATCATGCGTGCCAGCATCGCCGCATTCAGGCCCGGATCTTCCTTGCCGTAAACCCATTTGAATGTTGTGCCATCGGCTGTGGGAGTTTCAACCATTTGCTCGTGGCTGACATAAATTTCGGTCTTGCCATTAACACGCTCGACACGTGTACGAAAACGTTCGCGCTCACCGCTGTCGAACACCTGATCCAGTAAGCTACCCAGCGCAGAACGGATCCAGCCTTCTGGTATCTTGGCGCGATTTTCGGCCCAATCGGTCTGGATGAGACCCGCCTTAGCGTCTTGCGAACGGATAGTAAACCCTTGCTCGCCCCAGAAATCTACGACTTTGGGATAAACGACTTGCGCCGGCTTGTCTACCGACAACCAGCGTATATTGCCGTCGCGCATTACTTGAATGCCGCTGGCCGCTGGCAGTATTGAATCGCTCGGGCTGGCGCTTTTGTTCGCCGCCTGATTTTGCGCATACTGGCTGAAGGTTGCTGTACCTGCAGGCGCCTTGTAATGGGCATCTTGGTTAGCCTGCGTCAGGTCGGGAGGGATGCTTAGCGGATCGCCGGCCACCGTACTTTTATAGTTGACGGATTCTTCGCTGCCCGTTAGTTGTTTCAGTTGTGAACAACCAGACAGCAACAGCAGACCTACACCTACGGCTAAGCCAGCGTAGCGTTTGTTCATACGCATCCTTATCATTTTTAAACCAATCCCACATCTTTCAACGAACTGCGCACCGTATTGTGATAGCGCGGATCTAGCGGAGTTAGCGGCAAGCGATAACCCAGTTTGGATAAACCCAGCTCGGCCACCGCCCATTTAACCGGGATCGGGTTGGATTCGATGAACAACACACTACTTAGATGCGCCAGGCGCCGGTTGAGTTCACGGGTACGCACTACATCTCCGGCAATCGCCGCCATGCACAACTGATGCATCAATTTGGGCGCAACGTTAGCCACAACGGAAATATTGCCGCGCCCACCCAACAGCATCAGTGCCGCCGCGGTGGCATCGTCGCCGCTAAACACCTGAAAGGTGGCTGGCGCATCGCACAGCAATAAGGCGCCGCGCGCAATATTGCCTGTTGCATCTTTAATTCCAATAATGCCAGGCACTTGCGCCAGCCGCAAAATAGTATCGTTGGACAAGTCGGCCGCAGTGCGGCCGGGCACGTTATAAAGCACGCTAGGCAGGTCGGTCGCCTCGGCAATCTTACGAAAATGCTGGTACATCCCCTCTTGCGAGGGTTTATTGTAATAGGGCACGACCGACAAGCCTGCCTGCGCGCCTACGGCCTGAGAGTGACGCGCAAGATGAATCGCTTCGGAAGTAGAATTTGCCCCAGTTCCGGCAATCACCGGCACACGACCAGCGGCGTGCTCGACCGCTACACGAATAAGTTCAGCGTGCTCGTCGATGTTGACAGTGGGAGATTCACCCGACGTGCCCACCACCACCAGCGCGTCGGTGCCTTCGGCCACATGCCAATCGATCAGTTTGCGATACGAGTCAAAGTCCAGGCTGCCGTCAGGATGCATAGGGGTTATCAGGGCGACCATGCTGCCCTGAAATATGGGAATCGCAGAATCCGTACTAGCCATGATGGAAACTATCTCCTCGAACTCGCCCAAATGGCGAACTTACTAAATTAACATGCAAGTTTACCGGATAAGCGCCCGGATTATAAAAACCAATTAACAATTATTTGGCCCAAAGCCAGCAATGGCTGAAGAAATGCCCATAAAACGCCGCTTAACATCAGTACAACAATAATCACCAAGCCGTAGGGTTCAATTTTGGAATACCGCCATGCCAAACGGCCAGGCAATAAGCTAAACACAATCCGTCCGCCATCGAGCGGCGGGATCGGCAGCAGGTTCAAGGCCATCAGCACTAAATTGATTTGAATCCCGGCAATCATCATCTGAACCCAAAAATCGTTCTGGGAGGCGCCCGAATCAGCCAGAAACCGCAAGCCCAGCGTCCAGATAATTGCCATGATCAGATTGGATGCAGGCCCAGCGAGTGCCACCCAAAGCATATCGCGCTTGGGGTGGCGCAAGCGCCCCCAATCGACCGGCACAGGCTTGGCCCACCCGAATAACAGGCCTGCTCCTCCTAGGAGCTTAGTACTGAACAACAAAACCAAGGGTACGATTATCGTGCCCATAAGATCAATATGACGAATGGGGTTCAAACTGACGCGCCCAGCCTCATAAGCGGTGGGATCGCCGAACATCCGGGCCACGTAGCCGTGCGCCGCTTCATGCAGGGTGATCCCGAACAGCACGGGCAACGCATATATCGTAATGCCTTGAATTAACGAATCCATATAATCCCGAAAAATGCTGGCACAGGCTTAGAGCCGGTCCAACTGAAACAAACCAGGTTTGCTGGCGATTGGTCGCGCATATAAGGTAATAATTATGCCAAGCCCAACGATGCGAGATCTCCTTGCCCTCGCCGGATGATTTCCGGGATGGGGCCAGTCAGATCAATGACGGTTGTCGGCATGAGCGGACAGGCACCGCTGTCGATAATAGCCGCCAACTGGTTACCATAACGCTCGCGAATCAGCTGGGCGTCATTCAAAGGCTCGTCTTCGCCCTCAGGAATGAGCGTAGTGGAAATTAAAGGCGACCCCGCACATTCGATCAGGCCAAGCGTAACGGGATGATTCGGAACACGAATGCCTATCGTCTTGCGCGAAGGGTGAGACACCCGGCGCGGAACCTCGCGGGTCGCTTCAAGAATAAAAGTCCAGGGACCTGGCGTAGCGATCTTCAACAGACGATACTGGCTATTGTCAACTCGTGCAAAATGGCCTATTTCAGCCAGATCGCGACACAACAGAGTGAGGTGATGGCGGCTGTCGAGACCTCGCAACCGCCGCAATGCGTCGGCAGCCGCCTTATCATCCAGACGCGCTAAAACAGCATAACTGGAGTCGGTGGGCACAGCAACCAGCCCGCCATCGGCAAGTAGTTGCCCAGCCTGTTTCAACAAGCGAATCTGGGGATTTTCGGGGTGAACCACAAAATATTGAGCCATGGAACGTATCCTAACATTCTTGACGTTCCAGGTTGCGGTTTACCGCGATCCGCAGATCAGTGCCTAACACGCCGCATGTGACCCACCAGCCTGCGTGCCGATAAAAACAGGCCTACTTATTTTGCACCGCGCCTTTGGCTTGGGATGCAGTGTCCATTTTCGTTTGATTGGTCGCCGACACTTGACCAGACACGGCCGTATTCGATGCTATGGAACCAGCAGGAATCTTGGTCTCCGTGATCTTCAAAGTCGGTGGAATGTCAATTTTCTGAGCCGCAATCCAGGCTTCATGTGACATGTTTTGAGTCGCAGCCGTCGCCAGAGGACTTGCCAATACCGCAGACGCGAATAGAGTGAAATAAAGTTTTTTCATGATATCCAACACCTTATAGTAGTTGCCGGATCTTTATCCTAGCGATTCATGATCAACCTGCAAAGAGCAATTCGCATCAATTCGTTACATCATGACTTTACTAGGTGGGTCGAAAAAAGAACACTTAATCAGGGTTTTCCCGTAGTTTCAGGGATGACATCACGAGGAGGCATGTTACGGATAGTTTCGATTTTTTTATAAATGCTGGGGTGCCCGATGGGGCTCGAACCCACGACAACTGGAATCACGATCCAGTTTCACAATCTGAAAATTGCGATAATAATCAGATGGTTGTGGATTTGGCGTTAGAACTAAATGTTCTTTTACACTCTAATGTTTATACGGTTCTTCAGCCATCAGTTCTCATATTTTTCCGCAAAACAAGCCCATTGTAGGGCTATTATTTTGCCTAGGCGCATGCTAAAGCTACTGTTTATTAATCAGCATTAAGCCATGTTTACTCAGCTCGAGCTAAAAGCCATCCCGGACGGCAACCGTCGGCACAAAGACGTCTCGGAGCTGATACGCGAAATCAAACGGTTGTGCGGCTTTCTCGTGTCTACGCCCTGCAAGTCCCATTGGTGTTGGCGTGGGTAACACGTCTGTCAGAGAGATCACCCCCGGCCGTCAGCGCGGCAGGACGCCGATAAAGTGGATGCCAATACTCGGGCGGTCACGGACGTCCTGGCTGAACGTAGTAACCAAATCCAAAGCGGCTATGACGCTGTCCACGATGATGAGCACGTCAACGACGAGATTGCAGCTATGGCTACTACATGATGCCGCCCCCAGTGCGCGATTGGCCAGCGACGGAGACTGGTTATGGCAAAACGTTCGGAGATGCCATTATTCCGGAAGGCCCATGCGGCAGCTACCGCTATCGACTTACTCGCGAGCCGCTGACACCCTATCCCTGCCTTGGCACCGCCCTCTTCGTTATGCTCAACCCGAGCACGGCCGATGCCTCGCTCGACGACCCGACCATTCGACGTTGCCGTCGGTTTGTCGATAGTTGGGGCTGCGCTGGTATTACCGTCGCTAACTTACATGCGCTGCAAGCAACCAACCCAATGGCTCTATGGAGTCATGTCGATCCAGTTGGGCCGGACAACGATATGTATTTATCTGGTGTTGCCGCCGAGTACGAAGATGTCGTGTTCGCCTGGGGCAACAATGCCAAGCCAGGCCGCGTTGATAAAGTTTATTCAATATTCAAACGACGCGGTCGCAAGATCTGGTGTCTGGGCACAACAAAGTCCGGCGCGCCAAGACATCCACTCTATGTTCGTGGCGATCGGCCGTTAATCAGGTGGAAGCGACAAGAGCAGTCATGATCCAACAAGATGGCTACTCGGTTGCCACCAGTGACAGAGTCGGTGTGAATTGCGCTGCTCACAAAAACGCGGCGTTATCTTTTCAACCGCCCCCACAAATAAGCGATAGCCGCAACGACCGCCATAGCCGTGATCGGATTGGCCCTGATGGCGTCCTTGCTACAAATCAGCGCACTTTCCAAAGCATCGCGTCCCTCGTCGATGGCGTCTATGGCAGCTACCTCAGCTCTGTTCGTTACGTCAGACGCCTTCGTGGCCGCGTTCTGAATCGCATTATTCACCGCGTCCGCACCCTCTTCGACCGCGTCTTTGGCGTTGTCACTAAGCGTTGCCATGGAGAATCTCCCGAATACAGGCACGTTGTGCCGACAGCTCAGTATTGATCCTCGAGCGGAAAGGAAGGGTTTTGGTTGAAACAGGCTGTTTCAGAATGTCATTTCGACGAGGAATCAACGCTATGACCCAGTATCTCCGCACAGGAGCAGCCATGAATGGCCTAAATATCAGGCGGCTCCCAAACAATCGGGTCTTCCTGATCCAATCCCCCCACGTTCACGAGTGCATTGCGCCCGTCGCATCCAAAGCAAATGAAATGGCAACCCTCGGAATCAACTTTAGGTTTAACCGCATCAACCGCGAATTCCAAACTGCAATGTCTGCATTTCCACATGGCGTTCTCCTGCGTAGAGCAGAGAATTTTTATACCGCCGCTGACGGACGGAGGCAATCATGACATTACCCTACAGCAGCGCGACCAGCGGCGACAAGGCCCTGGGTCCCATCGCCATTGCGGGGCAACGTCTTAAAAATGGATCGTCATTTTCTATGTGAGATCCGGCAAATGGACGTGCGCTTGCGACTGCGGGACGCATTCAATTGTTGGCGCCGCACAATTAAGAGCGGGAAGATCCAGTGGTTGCAAAAAATGCGCCAACGTCGGTCGAGTTTTTAAGCATGGAAACGCCAATGAACGAAACGGGTTTCCTCCTAAATGTAGCGCCTGGCTCAGTCCATCCAGCGACCATCATGTACCGAATCAAGGCTGGAAATCCAGTCGCGATGAAAACTAGCAATTCCCTTTCTTCGCCTGCCCTGGTGGACAGAAATTGCCATTTCGATTGTCGTGCCGATCATGGTAGCCATCGTCGCGATGGCCACCTCGGTCATTCACGTATCCAATACACCCGCTTAACACGGACGCCATCAACCCAATCAGTAGAACTCGCAGCACTGTTACCCCCTTCGATTATTCGACGTACCGATTCTAGCGGCCTGAGGAACGCCAACGCGTGGCAAATTGTAACGAAGCGCTTCGCACGCTGAGAGAAACTTCTGGGCTTAAATCGAAGGAGCCATCATGACCGCCGTCCTCCAATTTCTCACCACCCACTGGGCCGGTGCGCTGATTGTTACCGTGGCGCTCGCGTTCGATGCTTGGCTTATAAGGAAAGTGCTATGACGCAGCGAGAACAGTTTGAGGAGTTGAAGAAAAGACGGTGGCCAGACTCGCTGGACGACTCGTTCATTATCGGCAGCGACGGAAAATATGAATTCGCAGCAACGGAGCGATGCTGGGAGCTTTTCCAAGCCGCAATGGCTGCATTGATCGCGTCTATGGGCGATCCTATGGCATTCGCGAATGTCATGCACAAGGACATGATCAGAGTGACATTAGCTTTACAAAGGACGATTACAACCCGTTCGGGATCCAAGGTAAAGACTACGACGAATCGTACCCAGTCACTTCTGAGCCACTCTACGCCCTTCTCGCTGAGTTTTTGAGGGAGAAAGTATGAGCGGCCGAGAATTACTGGAACTGGCGGCTAACGCCATTGGCAAGCACATACCGACAGACCATGATCGAGAGCTTATGCGGCAGCGACTGCTCGAAAAGGAAGCCCTGGAAGCGTTCTGGTATCAACTCGGCGATATACCACCCCGGCGCTATAGCGACCTGTCCGAACCGCGCCCATGGAACCCACTAGTTAACGATGGGGCGGCGCTACGCCTCGCAGTGGAACTAAATTTGGATGTTTTCCAGGCCCCTAAGTTGGGGATGAACAATGGCCAAAACAAAAAACTCGACGAAGCGCCCAATCTCAACGCCTTTGTGGACCAAAACCTAGGTAGCGCGGCTGTACAAGCGCGTCGGCACGCTTAAAGTCTCATTCATATACAATCGCCTGGATCACCGAAGCGAAACCCCCGCCAGCGCCTCCATTGAAGATAAGGCAGCCGTGCGCGACGCGGAGGTGCTCGCCAGGCTACGGGCGCTAAACATCGTCCAGGGGCGCGTGATTGCGGACTCAGTCGCCGAAATGATTAATCGCTCTATTCTGGAGACCGCCCCCACCCATTATGCCCACCAGAGTAAAGATGGGATTGCGATCCGCGCATCTTCGGCCAAGAATTTAAAACTCTTTTTCGGCAATCAGATCCCTGCCAGCCTGACAACGCAAAGAAAAGATCACGAGCTTGTATCTTTTTGCGTCAACACGAAATGGGCGAGCCTATATGATGTCGGGCTGAACCGCGTCATGGCACAAAGCGATGGCCGCGTACTTGGCCACGCCCCTTGATCTGGTCGCCGAACACCCAGGGTATTTCACTTTAATGGAGGTGCGACCGACTGCAATCACGGTCAAAATGGAGCATCGAGCCGCAGATGTCTATGATTGTGCTGCTCATGCGAATCCATCGACCACACATGTCAATTATGACCGTCGGCGCGTCAAAAGAGCGGGGGCAACTGAGTGAAAAGTTCTAACGCTTTAAAATTAGTTCTAATTCCCACATTATGAAACATGGTGTTTTTCGCAAGACGTTGAATTATTAGAATTATTTGGGGTGACCGATGGGGCTCGAACCCACGACAACTGGAATCACAATCCAGGACTCTACCAACTGAGCTACGGTCACCACTGCTCTAGGGGCACGAGGCCCTTCGAAAGTGAACGTGATTCTAACATGAACTCATAGGGCGAGCGAACAGAAGGCACATCTGTCTATATACTTGCGATGCCGACTCAGGCGACAATGCGCGAGCAAACATTTATCGCCCGGAAACGGCTCTGGCCACCCATCACGCTTTCATGACTTCGACACCTATGTATTCATTGCATGACCTGCTACTCGCGTACTGGCCCCATATCGTCTTTTTAATCAGCCTCATTTCGGGCGCCGTAGCCGCCACACACGCGGCCATGACCAAGAACGATGTGCGTGCCGCCATAGGGTGGGTCGGGGTCATTTTGATGTCGCCGATTTTCGGACCCCTCTTTTACCTGGTCGCCGGAATCAACCGTGTCCGCCACGACCGGATTTCACAACAACGCGACGAAACCATCAAAGACTATTCGAACAAACAGGCCGTGCCGGTAGCCGATGTCGCAGCCGACTCGGCCCCCCAGTTTGTCTCATTGCGCACGCTAGGCGACCGGATCACCGGCTTCCCCCTACGCGGCAACAACCATGTAAAGATATTGTTGGGCGGTGACCAAGCATATCCGGCCATGATCGCTGCCATTCACAACGCCAAGAAAACCATCGCGTTGCAAACCTATATCTTTGACGATGATCAGGTCGGGCGCGAATTCGCGCAGGCGCTGACCGACGCTCGCAAACGTGGTGTCGAAATCCGGGTTCTCATCGACGCGATCGGATCGAAATACTCCCGCCCTCCCATTATCGGCTTACTGCACAAGAACGGCATTACAGCGGCCCTGTTCATGACCAACCCGCTGGGCATGAAAATGCCCTATGCCAACCTGCGCAGCCACCGCAAGATTCTGATCGTCGATGGGCGGCACGGGTTCACCGGGGGCATGAACATAAGAGAAGCGTTCGTCTCGGCGATCGCCGGGCCGAAGGTGGCCGGCGACACTCACTTCCAGGTCGAAGGCCCTATCGTTTTGCAACTTATGTCTGCATTTGCGCACGATTGGGAGTTCACCACCAAAGAGACACTCCCCTATGCGATCTGGTGCCGCGACGACTGGCACGTGCCTTCGCCCGAAGTGCCAGCGCGTTGCGTGCGTTCGGGCCCCGACAAGTTCATTGCCAGCACTCACAATATGCTGTTGGGCGCGTTCGCCGTGGCGCAGCAGCATATACGCATTCAATCACCCTATTTCCTGCCCGACCAAATACTAATAGGCGCCATCAATACAGCCGCGCGACGCGGCATCCAGGTCGACATCGTCATTCCGGGAAGTAATAACCTGCGGCTGGTTAACTACGCCATGACGGCGCAACTTGACCAGGTCATACGCAACGGCTGCCGCGTCTGGCGCGCCAGCGGCAATTTCAACCATTCGAAACTCATCACTATCGATGCGGCATGGTCATATGTAGGTTCGTCCAATATCGATCCACGCAGCCTGCGCCTGAACTTCGAACTCGACATCGAAATATATAGCCGCGACACCGCGCGAGACATCGAACACCTCATCGATAGCGAGATCGAACATGCCGATCCCGTGACACTGGAAAACCTGGCCGCCATCCCGTTTCGCAAGCGGCTGCGAAATAAAATCATCTGGCTGGCCAGCCCTTACCTGTAAATTACGGCACTGGCGCCGGAGCTTAAAAATACAATAGTGGTCGTTGTACCTTATTAGCGTCTTGGCACCCCTTGTGTTTGCCAGGCATCAATAATACGCGGCAATACTTCCAATACCGCCAACAGCCCAACTAAACAAAACAATACTACAAACCGTCATGAAAAAGAGGGCCGGTTTCGCAAGCGAAATCGACCCTTTCAGAGCAACATCAAAGGAACTTTAACGGAACCACCCAAACTTTTTACTTTTGCACTTTTGCTGCATCAGTGGCCTTCGACTTGGCGGCTGCTGTCGTCTTTTTAGCACTCATCTTGTGTTTGGCAACATGCTTAGTCTTTGCATGCGTGGCTGAGGCTGTGGTCGCTGAGGCGGTGGTCGCTGAGCCGGTGCCGGCCGCAAACGCAGAAGGCGCAAGCGCTATACCCAAACACAACGCAGAAGCAGAAAGGGCAACAGCAATACGCGATTGTTTGATCATTTAAGTGACTCCTGGAAACTTTCCCCGAATGCTCGCGCATCCGAGGGATTTGAGCCGGCAGAGATTGCGCGACTCATGTGATTAGGAGCGGTGTCCGACTCATTTAGTTCGAACCCAATATGCAAAGATGTGCGTTATCTGTAGCTATTTAATACTTCTGAACGGTTCACGTTCCGCCGTAAGCATTGATTCTCAAGGATTTGCACACAATACGCCCATACAGTCGGTGACAAGTCCGATGCAGGCTGATACACAATTCAAGTTCGTTGGCGCGCGGCGTATTATGGGAAGATTCACTTTACAACGTACCCATTACGTTCGATCAGGCGCAATTCTCATCATTACGGGAGCACACAATGAAGGCCGTCACACCCGCTGCGGGCAACGATACACAAGCCGACTGGCACGATGAAACGCTGGTATTGCACGGTGACGCAGCGCTGGCAACCGACCCATCTGTCGTAGCGCCTATTCATTACAGCGCCACATTCAGGGCAAATTCGCCTGCCGAGTTCGCAGCGATGGCCAATATGTCTCGCCCCGCAGGCCTGTATACGCGATATGGAAATCCCGTCCACAAACGCGTTGAAGTAATTCTTGCCGCGCTCGAGGGCACTGAAACGGCCCTGTTGATGGCCTCTGGCATGGGAGCCATCAGCACGACAGTGCTAAGCCTCGTCACCAAGGGCGATCATGTCATTGCGCAAAAACGCCATTACATGAGCACTTCCAAATTATTTGAAGAAGTGCTGCCTCGATTTGGCGTCGAAGTGAGCGTCGTCGACCAAACCGATCTGGCCGCCATCGCCGCCGCGATTCGACCGGAAACCCGCCTTATCATGTTGGAAACGCCCGTCAATCCTACCCTGTCACTGACCGATTTAGCTGCGGTGGCCAAGTTGGCCCGCGCCCGCGGCATACTCACCATCGCAGACAACACATTCGCCTCGCCTCTGAATCAAAAACCGCATTCACTGGGCATCGACATTGTGGTGCACAGTGCCACCAAGTATTTCGGCGTTCACCACGACATCACGGCGGGTGCGGTCTGCTGCTCGACGCAGTTGGCCGAAAAAATCTGGCAAATGCACGTCACCATCGGCTCGGTTCTCTCGCCGATGGACGCATGGCTGCTATTACGGGGGCTGCGAACCCTCTCGCTGCGCCTAGAGCGCATCAATGCCAAT
>JBDTLC010000010.1:0-4652 GCA_039935015.1 Paralcaligenes sp.
GCCACGTTACACCCGGGGTGTGCAGGCCAAGTTTGCGTTCAATTGTTCGAATGCCAGCACGGGGGCGGTACTGGATAATTTTTAAAGCAGATGCAGTCTTCATCATCGATCTGGCCGCCACAAGGGCGGCCAGATCGATGATATATACGTTGTGAATGTAGTGGCCGTCCTTGTCGCTGCCACCGGTTTTCCATGTGTTCATTTGTCGTACCCCGTTTATTCGCCACATCGCGCTTGTGCATGGTGTGATGGCTGGTGGCCTTTCATAGCAGGTCGCTTGCCTTATATTCGAATTTGGTTTTCAGCATCTCATATATATACAAGGTTAGCGGGCTGACCGTATCCTTTCGGGTCCACAGGTAATAGGTCACAGAGGGCAGCGGTGGCAGGCCCTCTGCCTCCCCCAGTACGCGCATGTCCGGGCCTAATAGCTCGACACTGCGAGCCGTTACCCCCAGGCCTGCTCGAATGGCGGCCTTGATCCCCACCAAAGTTGGTGCCAGATAGTTGATGCGCCATTCCAGCTTGGTCTGCTCTAGCGCGGTTAGAGCGATTTTGCGGAATATGCTGGGCTCATCGGCCAGAATTAAAGGCAATGGAACCCGTTTGTTGTGGACGTAATCGGCGGCGCATATCCAGGCAGTAGGCGAGGTGCGTAAGACGATTCCATTAAGATCTTTTTTGTGCCGGGTTGAAATCGTCAAGTCGATGTCGCCCGACTCTAGCGCTTCCATTAAAAAGGGGCTTCTGTCTACGCGGATTTCCAAACGCACTTTTGGCGCATAGCGTGCGATGTGGGTCAGTACTGGTGGCAGAATGGTATCGGCAACATCCAATGGCGCACCTAATCGGATGTCGCCTTCCATGGGTTGTTGACCGATGGTGCGAATGGCCTCATCGTTGATGGCGAGCAGGCGGCGACCGTACGCGGCAAGCTTGCTGCCTTGCGCCGTTAGTACTCGGCGTCGGCCTTTTTTCTCGAACAAGGCAAATCCGAGCAGTAACTCCAGTCGTTGCATCTGCTGTGTGACCGCCGACTGGGTTTTGAACAGTTCGTTGGCAGCGCTGGAGAATGTATTAGTTTTTTCTATAGTTACCAGGGTTCGCAGCAGCTCTAAGTCCAGATTTCGCATAGGTGAAATCCCTTATAAATAGGCTATATTCAGACTGTATCTCATAGACAAAACATTAGCAATGCTTATGTATTTTTAATAATTATTAAATTGTTAATCGGGTCTCTACCGCTTATATTTTATTCAATACAGGAGATTTACATGAATCACGCCACTGAAAAAGCAACTGCTGTTTCCAACTTTATCGATACCGCCAAACGCGCCGGCGCCAGCCCGATGACGCGCCAGAAGCTGGACGTGATTTTGAAGGCGTTAATTGATTTGGCGGCGCACAAAGAGTGGTGGTCGGGCGACGATTACCCGGAGCCCGCCGATGGCGAATTGCAGTCGCGCTATATGGTTCATGAAGAGCCTGACAATACGTACGCGCTGTATTTGAATGTGATGAAGCCGGGCAAGGCGATTGTTCCGCACAACCACACCACCTGGGCTTGCATTGCCGCAGTCCGGGGCACTGAAACGAATTACGTGTATGACCGAGTTGATGATAAGTCAAAACCTGGTGTGGCCAAGCTTGTTCTGGCCAAAGAGCAGCCTGTGTCGCCAGGCGGCGGCATTGCCCTGATGGCCGACGATATTCATGCGGTTAGGATCGAAGACCAATCCGGCATTCGCCATCTTCATATGTATGGCCTTGCGCTTGAAATGTTAAAGGAACGCGTGGCCTTCGATACTGAAAACGACACATATAAGGTGATGTCGATGGCGGTCAAGACAACACGGAGCCATGCCTGAATGTCCAATCGCTTCGGCCCTACCGCACTGACTCGAATTGGCAGGCCTGAAACAGGGTGGGCCAACACCCCTATCGTTAAGGGCAGCACATACTTATTCGAGAGTCTGGGGCATTGGCGCGAGACCCGTGCCAAGCGCGAGCACGAGCGCATGCTGTCCTACGGGGCTCGTGGCAATGAAACAACTTACGCGCTGGAAGATGCCGTGGCTGCCCTGGAGGGTGGGTACCGATCCAAGCTGTTTCCAACCGGCCTTGCCGCCATCGCCGTCACTTTCCTGGCCTATCTGAAAGCGGGCGATCATGTTTTGATTGCCGACGCGGCGTACGGCCCGGCGAAACAGTTCTGTGTCAGTCAATTGGCGAATTACGGCATTGAATTCAGCTACTTCAGTGCTGCGGCCAATGATTGGGCGGCAGGCATTCGGCCCAATACTCGCATGGTGTATGTAGAGTCTCCGGGTTCGCTGCTCTACGATATGCAAGATCTCCCGGCCATGGCGGTCGCGTGCAAGCAGCGCAACATCATTCTGTGTGCCGATAATACCTGGGGTTCATGTCTGAGCTATCAGCCGCTGAAACTGGGTGCAGACGTGTCGATCGTAGCGGCCACCAAATATTTAGGCGGTCATTCCGATGTGATGATGGGGGTCGTGACGACGTGCGAGGCAGCTTTTGCATCGGTGGAAGCCGCCAGCGTCAATTTTGGACAGGTGGTGTCTGCCGAAGACGCCTTTTTGGTTTTGCGGGGTTTGCGCACACTTGATCTGCGCTTGCAGCGCCACGCGCAAAGCGCCTTGAATCTGGCCGGCTGGCTTGCCCAACAAGCGGCGGTACATACGGTCTTCCATCCGGCCTTGCCCGGCGATCCGGGCCACGCTTTGTGGTTGCGAGACTGCACAGGTAGCAATGGGCTGTTGTCGGTAGAGTTTGCACCTGGCATATCGACCGCTCGCATCGAAGAGGCCATTGACAGGCTGGAGCTCTTTGGCATTGGTTCCTCGTGGGGCGGTTATGAGAGCCTGGTGTTGCCCATAGACGTGAAAAAAACGCGTTTGAGCCAGGTCGAGAATGAAACCGGCTATTTATTGCGGTTGCATATAGGCCTGGAAGATCCCGAAGAGTTGAAGGCCGATTTAAACAGGCTGCTCTCGTCACTTGAAACCCGTTAACACTTACTTTATGCGACACCATGACTGAATCATCCCTGCAGTTTATCGACGCTGTGCAACTGAAAGAATGGATACACGACAAGAGCGAACTCGCGTTGCTCGACATTCGTGAAAGTGGGCAGTATGGCGAGGGCCATCTTTTTTTTGCGGTTCCGCTGCCCTACAGCACTCTGGAACTGAATATCAATCGACTGGTGCCAAATAAAGCTACCCGCGTAGTGATCTATGCCGATGAGAGCAGCCAAGATGTGGTGTCGGCGGCATTCCGCTCGCTTTCACAGCTGGGCTATACCTGTGTCTTTGTCCTGAACGGAGGCATTTCGAGCTGGATAGGTCAGGGCTATGCCACGTTTGCCGGCGTTAATTTACCCAGCAAGACTTTTGGCGAGCTGGCCGAGCACGCCTATGGCACACCAAGCATCTCCGCCGTCAGGCTGCATGAAATGCTGCAGGACAAATCGAAGGACGTCATTGTCCTGGATGGTCGACCGGTCGAGGAATATCGGAAGATGAATATTCCAGGCTCGACTTGCTGCCCCAATGGCGAACTCGCCTTGCGAGTCCATGCGCTTGCCCCGGATCCAGAAACTACGATAGTAATCAATTGCGCTGGCCGTACCCGCAGCATTATCGGTGCCCAGACGTTAATCAATCTGAAGGTGCCCAATAAGGTTTACGCGCTGGAAAATGGCACGCAAGGCTGGTTTCTGGCTGATTTTCCTCTTGAGCATAAGTCTGATCGGCTCTATCCGGAAGTGATACAAGAAGCCGACAAACCGGCGTTGCGGGAACGCGCGGCCAGACTGACCAAAGAATTTGGACTGCCAACCATCAATGCAGAAACAGCGCTAGCCTGGTTGCGTGATGAGGGCCGCAATACCTACTTGTGCGATGTGCGTACTCTGGAAGAATATCTGCGCGATACTCCTGCATTTGTGCAGCACGCGCCGGGCGGCCAACTGATACAGGCCACCGACCAATACATTGGGGTTCGCAAATCCCGAGTGGTCATTTGCGATTTCGATGGGATTCGTGCGCCGGTGGTGGCCAGTTGGCTGAAGCAATTGGGTTGGGACGTCTATTTATTGACCGATCCGGCGAATCTGACGGGTTTGCCGACACCTGCCCAGTTCAGACCCATTTTGCAGCATGCGGTTGTGCTGGAGCCCTCGGGGCTGGGCCGCTTTATTCGCGACCACACATCGGCGGCGATTCTGGACGTGCGTCCAAGCATGGAGTATCGCAAGGGTCATTTGCGAGGTGCCGTCTGGGCCATACGTTCGACACTATTGTCGCGGATTCCGGAAAGTCGCGCCGCAATGATACTGATGCTAGGATCGTCCATCGAAAAATTGCAGCTTCTGGCGCAAGATCTTGAGGCGCAGGGATACAACCAAATCACCCTCTGCGTCATTGGTGCCGAAGCGTTGAGGCAGGCTGGTTTGCCTATAGAGCAAACCGACACGATCCCACCCGACGAGGACTGCATCGACTACCTGTTTTTTGTGCATGACCGCCATGATGGCAATAAGGCGGCTGCCCGGAAATACCTGGAGTGGGAAACCAATCTGGTCTCTCAACTCGACGAGCAGGAACGAAATACATTCTTAATTC
>JBDTLC010000011.1:0-3175 GCA_039935015.1 Paralcaligenes sp.
CGGCGCGGCAGGGTGAAACGCGGCAACCTCTATCCGGAGCAACATCAAATAGGCATACGCAGGCCTTCGGGCCCAAAGGGCGGCTCGTTCGAGTATGCGGGTAGATGGCTAGAGCACGGCAGCAATGCCGCGCGTAGAGGAATGATTGCCTGCCAGGCTTGCCTGGTATACAGAATCCGGCCTATAGACTTGTCTCGCCCTTATTTTTTTCCCGTTTGTCTTTTTGCGATGTTCGCCGCGTGGTGACGGGCAGGTCGCAAGTCCGAATTCGCCCGAGTGTTAGCAATTGCAAAAGTAAAAATTCTTTTTGTCGGATTTTAGTTAATGAACGACATCGAGATAGCCCTGCAGTTTCTTGATTTATCTACGTATTTTAAGTTTGGCGTTTTATTAAATCTGCGCTAAGTACTTGTTGTCATTGAAAAAACTTCACTAAGTTGCTTGACCTGCTCGAACTGTTCCCGTAGAGTGGGGAAAAGTAGGATTTAGTGCAAAAAAGTGGAGTTAAAGTGGTATTTCAGGGCAGTAGCGCACTCACGTTAGACGTCAAGGGTCGGGTCTCCATTCCTACCCGGCATCGTGACGCGCTCGTGTCGCAGGTAGAGGGGCGGTTGACGCTAACGCGCCACCCAGATGGCTGCTTGCTGGTTTATCCACGATCGGTTTGGGAAATAAAGCGTGAACAGATTGCTGCATTCCCCATGGTGGCACGGCCTTTCCAGCGTTTGTTGTTGGGCAATGCGCAAGACGTGGATATGGACGGCGCCGGACGCATACTGGTCGCGCCCGAACTTCGGGCAGCGGTTGGCCTGACGCGCGAAGTCATGTTGCTAGGGATGGGAAGCCATTTTGAATTATGGGATGCAGCCGAGTGGGCTCGCCGCGAGGCGGCGGACTTGGCGGCAGGCATCCCGGATGCGTTAGCTCAGTTTTCGTTCTGAAGCGGGTCATGGAGTTTTTGCACCGACCCGTGTTGCTGGAACCAACAGTGAAGGCTCTGACCGATCCGCATTTTGGCGGAAAGAGCAGAGTGGGACAGGAAGAGGGCGATACACGAACACGCTTGAGCGGCATTTTTGTAGATGGCACTTTTGGTCGTGGTGGGCACAGCCGCTTGTTGTTGTCAAAGCTGGCGCCCGATGCACGATTGGTGGTGTTTGACAAAGATCCCGAAGCTATTGCGCATGCGCAAGTATTGCAGGCCGAAGATTCGCGCGTACAGGTTGTTCACGATGGGTTTGCATCGATGGCCCAGCAACTTCAGGCGCTGGGCATCGCGCAAGTTGATGGCGTAATGCTGGATTTGGGGATTTCGTCCCCGCAGATTGATGACGCAAGTCGTGGGTTTTCCTTCATGCATGAAGGTCCTCTCGATATGCGAATGGATACAAGCCGCGGTCCGACCGCAGCGCAATGGCTGGCAGACGCCAGTGTAGAAGAGATAAAGGAGGTCATAGCAAAATATGGCGAAGAACGGTTTGCTTTCCAGATTGCAAAGGCGCTTGTTGCTCGCCGCGAATCCGGGCCGCTGCGCACAACGCTCGACCTCGCCGAGCTCGTCGCCAGTGTCGTCCGTACGCGCGAAAAGGGTAAACACCCGGCCACTCGTACCTTTCAGGCTTTACGGATTTACCTCAATCAGGAGCTCGAGGAACTCGCGTTCACCCTCGCGACAGTTCTAAAAGTTCTGGCACCAAAGGGGCGGCTTGCGGTGATCAGCTTTCATTCTCTTGAAGATCGCATGGTAAAGCAGTGCATCGCGGCTGCCGCGAATCCGGCCGCTGTACATGCTCGTTTGCCTATTTTCGAGAAGGACTTGCCCCAGCCCATTCTTTATTCTCTTGGGCGAGTTCTGCCCTCCGAGGACGAAGTGGCGGGCAACGCTCGGGCCAGGTCGGCCGTTTTGCGCGTTGCCCAGCGCACCCAGACTCCTTTGCCCCCCGATCAGGGCGCCTCTTTTGTAAAGGCGGTTAGCCTGGCGCCGAAACTGGCAGCGCATGCCCGGCGGAGGAAGAAATAATGGTTCGCCTGATCGCGGTTGTCGCGGCCCTGTTGATGCTTTCCGCCATTTCGTTGGTGACTGCGCGCTTTCAGTCGCGTCAATTGTTTGTGGTGTCGGACCGTTTGTCCACCAAGGCTCGCGACCTGGACACAGACTGGCGCCGCTTGCAGCTTGAGCGCGCGGAATTGGCCCGCAATGCCCGTATTGACCGCATCGCTCGTCAAGATCTGAAGATGGTCAACCCGACTTCGGACCGGACGATTTACATCAAGGGTGTTTCGGATAGTACCGTAGCGCCAACGACTGGCGCCCAGGCATCCGGAGCGCGCCCATGAAGCGAATCCGGTTCTACGATAGCCCCGTTCTTAATATGCAGATGCCCCTATGGCGCTCGCGCTTGGTGCTTATATTGTTGATGCTGGGCTTCGTGGCGCTGGCGGCCAAGGCTCTTTATTTGCAGGGCATCTCGACCGAGTTTTTGCAGCAGCAGGGTGCACGCCGTTATGAGCGTACGCTGGTTCTTCCAGCCACCCGAGGCAAGATATTTGACCGCAGTGGCGTCGTCGTGCTGGCGTCGAGCGTGCCGGCACGGGCTATATGGGCGATTCCTGAAGACGCCAAAGACGCCACCCCGGCCCAGATTAATGCGTTGGGCAAATTGCTCGATATGTCGGCCAACGACATACAAAGCCGGCTAGCTAACGAAGACAAAAACTTTGTTTATATCAAACGCCAGGTTTCTCTGGACGTAGCCGAAAAGATTGCACATATGAAAGTGCCTGGGTTTCATCAAGAGGGCGAGATGCGGCGCTCTTATCCCGAGGGCGATATCGCCGCGCATCTGGTCGGTTTTACGAATATCGAAGACAAGGGTATAGATGGGGTCGAGCTGGCCTTCAACTCCGAGCTGTCAGGCCGCCCTGGAAGCCGCCGCGTCATCAAAGACCGCCTTGGACGCGTGGTTGAGGACGTGCAGGCGGTGGTGCCCCCTGTCAATGGTCAGGACTTGAGTCTGTCGATCGATGCCGGTTTACAGTTCGATCTGTACACGGCACTTAATAAGGCCATGGTCGATCACAAGGCCAAGGCGGCCTCGGGAATTATTGTGGATGTGCGTACCGGAGAAATCTTGGCGCTGGCCAATTTGCCGTCCTATGACCCCAATAATCGCGA
>JBDTLC010000012.1:0-12774 GCA_039935015.1 Paralcaligenes sp.
CCATGAATCGCAAACTCTTCCTGCTGGCGCCGATTAAACCTTCCAATCGTAATCTATCGTCAACGGCGCATGGTCGCTAAACCAGGCTTCTTTATAAATTGAAGCCGCTTTCGCCGTAGCCGCGATCTCTTTAGTCGCGATTTGGTAATCGATTCGCCAGCCAACATTTTTCGCACGGGCCTGGCCACGATTGCTCCACCAGGTATACGCTTCGTCCGTCGCATCGGGGTAAAGATGGCGATAGACGTCAACCCAATTCAAGTCGTCGAAGACGCGCGTGAGCCATGCCCTTTCTTCGGGCAGAAAACCACTGTTCTTGAGATTGCCTTTCCAGTTTTTCAGATCGATTTCTTTGTGGGCAATATTCCAGTCGCCACACAAGATGACTTGCCGCCCGCAACGGGCAAGCTCTTCAAGATGCCCAAAGAAATGCTCCATAAAAACGTATTTGGCTGCTTGGCGATGATCTCCGCTGGAGCCCGATGGCAGATACAGAGAAATGATTGAGAGCTTGTCGTACACCAGCTCCAGGTAACGGCCTTCCGCGTCAATTTCGGGCACGCCCAGACCTTCGATCACTTGCAATGGCTTGTGGCGGGCATAGAGGCCTACGCCGCTATAGCCTTTTTTTTCGGCATAATGGAAATAACTGTCGTAGCCGGGCAGGTTCCGCATAGCGGCAGTTATGTTGTCGGCCTGCGCCTTTAATTCCTGCAGACACACAAAATCGGCTTCCTGCTTTGGAAGCCATTCAAGAAAACCTTTGTTGACGGCGGAACGGATTCCGTTAAGATTGGCTGAAATAACGCGGAGCATGGTTTCCTGTTTACGAGACGAAACTTACAATATGGTTGAGGCCGGTTTGAACACCTGCCGCGGACACAGCTTACTACAAGGCAAGCAGACAAATAACCAGACTAAGCCGCCACGATACCGTCGAGCGAAAAATCAATCGTCACGACCTTTAGTCGACTTGAATGACATATTAAAAGACAGGCTTCGGGCTATTAGGAAACAAATGAGGGCGGCTCCGATAGAAATAAACGCCAGCGTATAGGCCAGCGACCTTCCGTGCCACAAGCTGCCGAACCATTGATTGAAATGAACCACCCAAACGGTAAATTGCCCACCAATACGTTCCACCTGAAAGGTGTACTGTTTGCCACTTGCAATTTGGTAGGCCTGACTGTCTTGCGCCAACACGTAAGCCAAGACGGCACTGAATAAGCCTACGATCAAAATCACGATCGCGCTTAGATAGAAACGAATGTAAAGTGGCAATCCTCTCTTGGATGCCTTTCGTTTTCTACCGTGGTTCATGGTATTTCTCATATGGGCAAACCTGCACTTTCAAGTACGATACAGTCTTTTCAGGCCAAAGACTACCCCTCAATCATGGCACAACTACCCATCGAAAACCCCTTTCTTGAATGGCTCGGAGTGACCCTCACCGAATGGTCGCCCGGATACGCTGAAATGCGGTTACCCGTAACGTCCAAGCTAGGTAATCGCTCCAAACGGGTGCACGGCGGAACCCTATGCACCCTGCTCGACTCCGTAGCGGGCTATTGCGGGCTTTTCGCACCACCTGAGGAGCCCCTCTTGCAAAGTGTGACGCTGTCGCTGACGACTCATTTCATTAATAGCGGGGAGGGCACCGTACTGGTCGCCAAAGGCTACATCGAGCGTGCAGGACGCAGCATATACTTCTCTCGCGGCGAAGTGTGGCTGGACAACACACTACTGCTGGCGACCGCGTTGGGCTCATTCAAATACCTTCGGACTCGGGATACAAACAGACCCACGCGGCTAGGGGGCGAAACCAGGGATTAATTTGCGGTAAGTAAACTTTGCCAGCAAAGCCACTACTAGCATTGTTATAGCCAAACGACCCACCAATACTATCCAGACATTGGCGCCAAGCGCCAGCACCACGATAGTATCTTCGATCAAGCCATGGGAGAGCGAAAGCCAAGCCAATGCCAGAAAGCGGGCACGCGCGTCGAGCTGATGCTTTTTGGCCGCTTCGATAATCAAGGCCCCGCCATAGGTCAGTCCAAGCAGCACACCCACCGTAGTCACCGGCGTCACGCGCGAATCGAGCCCAGACAGCTTAAGCAAAGGCGAAAGCAATGCGGTGATGCGCGGCGTAATACGAAGACGCTCCAAGGTATCGAGCAACAGGGCCAGCACAAAAATGATAGCCAACAGCATCAACATCGTTGTCGCGGTAGACTGAATCCACGCCCAATAGCCGCCCCCCGTTGCCGCTACCTGAACCGAGCCGGAACCCTGAAGCCATGTCAATGAAACGGGCTCGGTCATGAGACCCGTCAGTTGGCTAAGCCATGCAACTGCCGCGCCATATAACAGGGCGACACCCAAGCGCAGTGCAGCCGTGGCAGAAAAACTGGCGCCTGCTGCCCGCACAATAGCCTGCTCGACCGGAATGGAATGGGCAATCAGTATCATGACGCACAAAGCGTTAAGCTGGCCCAGGCTGAGATGGATGGAAGAAGACACCGCTACCAACGTGGCAATACCGCCGTATGTCCCGATGAATACAGTGGAAATCCAAACCAGGCCCGCTTCGGGCGGAAGGTTCAACAGTGCCATACCGGGCGCAATAAAGTGCCCAGCCACCTGTATCAGTCCCCAGCGCTGGGCGATTTCAACACCCAGCATAACTGGCAGCATGACCTTGGCCACAGCAAAAAACATATGGCCGCTACGTCGGCACAGCGACAAAAGGTATAGCAACATTCTTAAGCTTTCGACTCGATTGGATTGGCCTGTTTAGAGAGTGTAGCAATTCAATACATCGGCGAATTCTCGCGCAGTACTTTCAGACCGCTTAGACTCTCCCGAAACCGCAAGGGCCATCAGGCACGCAGCAGAATAATAACGCCCGATATCAACGCAAAGATCAGCACTGCCTTGCGCAGAGCGCTGGCATTAACGCGATGATGGATCAGATGGCTGACCCACATGCCCGCCAGCAGCGCAGGCATCATGGCCAGCGCCCACATAAACTGATGCGAGCTTGTGTGGCCACTGAGCGCGAGTGCGGCCAGCGACACGATCTGCCCGATCAGGAAACATAGTGCCGCCGTGGCACGCAACGTAGGCACCGGCATGTGTTGACACACAATTGCCAAAGGTGGTCCGCCAATACCTGTCGCTGTTTCTACAACTCCGGTAATGACTCCGGCAACAGTCAATGCCTTTTTGCCCGGATTGAAGACAGGGACCAGGAACGACGCGAGCGATGCAAGAATAATAGCTATCCCGATCAACGTGCTTAGCCATGACAAGGGAATCGCGACGAGAATCCATACACCGCCAAATGTGCCTGCGATGCGCCCCAACGAGATCCATTTAGTGGCGTAGTAATCGATCGCGTACCGTTCACGCAGCACCACATAAATATTCAAAGGCACCATCATGATGAGAAGCCAGACCGGCAGCAGGCTGGCGTCAATCAACGCAATTACAGGCGCGGAAAGCAAAGCAAAACCCATACTGGTAGTGCCTTGGGTAACCGCCGCGACAAATACGGTAAGCGCTACCAGCGCGATCTGGAGTTCGGACAAATCATCTGCCTGGTTGGGTTGGCGCCTGCCAAGGTCGCAAGAGGCGCCAGTTTATCATTGGTCTACCTTCGTGGCCGTGCCAATTCACCTCTCGCCCAATACAGAAACGTGCCTCCCATTTGCTTCTCGCCGCTTCTAAGGCCAAAATTGACAATTATTCCGGCGCTACACAGAGTCGATCAAGCGACTACACCAACAAGATGACAGCCTGGTTGCGCTTACCTTGGCTTAGCTATAAACATCGAAAGTATCATGACTGACCTTCACACCTTGGCCCTTGAACAGACTGCAGACGCGGTCGTCGTCATCGACCGGCAAGGCACTATTCGTATCTGGAACCAGGCCGCGGCGCGCTTATTCGAATTCAGCGCGGCCGAAGCAATCGGCATGAGTGTCGATCTCATTATTCCGGAGCATTTGCGAGAAGCTCATTGGCGAGGTTTTTCTCATGCCATGGCGGCGGGCAAAACTCGAATGGGCGGTGTTCCCACCCGAACACGTGCCCTATGCAAATCGGGCAATAAGCTTTTCGTGCAAATGAGCTTCGCCGTCGTGCTCGATGCATCCGGGCACTCTGTAGGCGCAGTCGCCATGGCGCGACGAATGGATCCCTAATTGAATACTGTGCGCCGAATAGCCAGAGCGCCTCTCGCCGAACCCCGATTGTTGGCGCTAAACAAGCCTTTCGAGGTTCTGACCCAGTTCAGCGACGATCAAGGGCGACCCACGCTCAAGAATTTTGTGGAGGTGCCTGGCGTCTATCCAGCCGGACGTCTTGATCGCGATAGTGAAGGCTTGGTTCTGTTGACCAACGATGGTCGCTTGCAGGCCCGCATCACCCAACCGAAATATAAAATGGCAAAGACCTACTGGGTTCAAGTGGAAGGGGATCCCACTCAACAGCAACTGCAGCGTCTGCGGGCCGGCGTCGATCTTAACGACGGTCTCACCCTGCCGGCCCAAGCACAGTTACTTGACGAGCCGCCACTATGGGAGCGACACCCCCCTGTGCGTTTCCGCAAGAACATACCGACCAAATGGCTGGAACTGATTATTTACGAAGGACGCAATCGGCAGGTGCGACGCATGACCGCCGCAGTGAACCTGCCCGCCTTGCGCCTGATACGAGTCCAGATCGGGCCGTGGGGCCTGGACGGGCTACTGCCCGGCCAGTGGCGCGATATCCCGCCCCACCCTCTACGGAAGGAAACATGAATCTCTTTTCTGTGCTTGAACATTCCGCGCGCCGCTTTCCCAACCGCGGTGCTATCTACCAAGGCAGCACGAAAATCTGCGGCTACGACCAGCTTTACCATCGTGCCCTAGCCCTCTCAACCGCTCTGCGGCACCTGTTGCCACCAGGTTCACGCATTGCCGTTGCCAGCGAGAACCGGCCGGAAATCGTCGAATTGATGTTCGGCACCTGGGCTGCCGGCATGGTCTTCGTTCCGCTAAACTACAAACTGCATGCCAAGGAGATGGCCTATATTATCGGTGATGCCCGAGCATCCATGGTCTTTGCACCGCCTCGGCTGGCAGGCGATTTGAAAAGCGTGCTGGAGCCCGGATCGTGCCGGCTCGCAACCATAGGGCAAGATGGCTACGCCGAGTTATTTTCCGTAGTGCCTGAACCTCCCGCCACGACCACGCCCGAAATGCTGGCATGGCTTTTCTATACCAGCGGAACTACCGGCCGCCCCAAGGGGGCGATGCTGTCGCATCGAAACTTGATGGCAATGACTATCTGCCACTTGGCCGATATAGAGCACATCGACGAGAACACCAGTCAGATCCATGCGGCCCCCATGTCTCACGGATCAGGGCTTTATATACCCGCTTATATCTCGCGCGGAGCGCGACAGGTTATTCCTGCCAGCGGCGCGTTCGAACCCGACGAGTTCCTGGAGCTTTGTAATACACACCCCTCTTGCGGCGCATTTCTGGCCCCAACCATGGTGCAGCGATTACGCACGAAGGCGGAAAAATCGCGTCTGCGGCCGAAGAACCTGCGTTGCATCGTCTATGGTGGCGGCCCCATGTACGTCGACGAAATCAAAAAATCAATGACTACTTTCGGCCCGGTCTTTGCTCAAATTTACGGTCAAGGCGAAATTCCCATGACTATCTCTGGCTTGCGCCAGGAGGATCACCTGCGTGCCAGCGACGAAATCCTGGGCTCGGTCGGATACCCCCGTTCCGGAGTAGAGATACGCATCGTGAATGAGCAGGGCGTGCTGCTACCTGCTGGCGAGATCGGCGAGATCATCTGCCGCAGCGATTCCGTCATGCTTGGTTACTGGGGCAAGCCGGAAGCGACTGCACAAGCGCTGCGCAATGGCTGGCTTTATACCGGTGATATGGGCATGCTGGACGATACAGGCTTTCTAACCCTGCGCGACCGCTCCAAAGACGTCGTCATCAGCGGCGGGTCGAACATCTATCCACGCGAAGTCGAAGAAGCACTGCTTTCGCATCCCGATGTCGCGGAGGCTTGCGTGGTGGGTCAACCGGACCCGGAATGGGGCGAAATCGTTGTCGCGTTTATCGTCGCCGCCCCCGGCAAAATGCCCAGCGCCGAATCGCTCAGCGCGCATTGCTTGAACAGCATTGCCCGGTTCAAACGCCCCAAACACTACATTTTGATCGACTCGCTGCCCAAAAACAGTTATGGAAAGGTGCTTAAACGCGAGCTACGCGAGCAGCTGACGTCGCCAACGTAACTTTAATAGCTACGATGTGACCGAGAAAGCCATACAAAAACGAATCCAGCTATGATGACATAGCATGCAATCTACACTCAAAAGGCATACCAGAATGATCCATGTCATAGCCACCATCACTACGCATCCTGGCCAACGCGAAGCCGTGCTGGCGCTGTTTAAAAAGAACGTTCCGGCAGTGCTTGCAGAAAAAGGATGCGTCAGCTACGAGGCCGTTGTTGACGTACCGGATTTCGGCAAACTGCAAACGCCGCTGGGAAACGACACCTTTGCCGTGATAGAACAATGGGAAAACGCCCAGGCGCTGAAGGCTCATGGAGCCTCTTCGCACATGGCTGAATATGGCCGTATTACCGCACCATTACTGGCAAACCGTGTGATCAATATTCTTCAAGCCTGCTGAACCTGTGCTTGAAGAGCGCAGCGAAGGCCATTTATTTACGCCCGATCTGACCAATGCGACCTTAAGCGGCAGGCTCTGCATGCTGCTAACTTATTGGCCTGCCTTCACCATGTATTCCACCGCTGCGCGCAAGGTCGCATCATCGGCTTTGCTCGCCCCACCCCTGGGTGGCATGGCACCTTTGCCCTTAATGGCGATGTCCATCACGGTTTCCATCCCTTGTGCTATGCGAGGCGCCCAGGCGGCCTTGTCGCCTAGTTTCGGCGCATTGGCCGCACCCGTTCCATGGCATACAAAGCAGGCCGATTTGTACAATTTCTCGCCATCGTGATTCAGCATTGCAGTTGTCTCGACCGAGTGGGTGGGCTGCACCGAGGCTGAGGCCGAGGCCGAAGCCACATCGGCCGCAACACTCGCCGTAGAAGCCACGACAATACCCATACCCAAAGCAACTCCTAACGCAAGCTGTGAGAGTTTGAACATAAATTCCTCCAATAATCCAGTATCTTTGATTTGCCGCAAGGGCGAATTACCCATACGTCGCCTTGGCGAGGTCTTCACAAATGACGTTAGCTACGCCTTGGCAATCGGGCCAGGTGCCTTGACTTGCTTCATGAGATCATCATTCCATTTACCTTCCACCTTGACGTGGCCCGCCGCACCCAGCAGGAAGGACTCGATCAGGTTGTGGTTCAGGTAGGCGTATATGCCGGGTTGCTTAAAGGTATACAGCGCCGCCCCGGCAGAGCCACCCGGAACAAACCATGTTTCAAGGCCCTTTAGCGGAGGGTTATCGAACTTGCCCAGTTCCCACACCCAATCGCCGTGTCCGCCGATAAGATGAGGACGCGTATCGCGGTTGGCTTGTGAGTGAATGAAAAGCACCGTTTCACCCACCTTGGCCTGAAGGGCGTTTTCGCCAGTAAGCGCACCCACCTTACCGTTGAAGACGACGTGCGTCGGGGTAAGCGTCTGCATCACTTCCACGGTATCGGCATAGCTTGCCGCCGCGGTGTCGTAGTTCTTGTAATTGCCTTTTTCATCTTTGGGAATATACAGATCAAACTCACCTATGGTGTAGGCTCGATCATAGTGAAGAGGCTTTCCTTGCGCATCTTTCAAACCCTCACGCGGCAAAACCATGATGGTGCCGCTCATCCCCGAGACGACGTGCCAGGCGACTGTACCTTCGGGTGCGCAGTGATACACAAAGACGCCGCTGCGGTCAGCTTTAAAGCGCAAAGTGACTTGCTCGCCAGGATTGACATTGGTCAGCTTCGCGCCTCCCAGGGCTCCCGTTGCGGCGTGAAAGTCGATATTGTGCGGCATGACGTTCGTGGCAGGATTGACCAAAGTCAATTCAACGTAATCACCTTGATGCACCACCATGGTCGGGCCGGGCATGGAGCCATCGAAGGTCATGGCCTGCATGGTCGTACCCTTGTCATCAATCACAATCTTTTTTTCCTGAACCGTCATTCGAAATTCAATGACACTGGGCATTGAACCAACGGCCTGCTCGTGCGCGTGAATCATAGGGGGCGCCACGAGGTCAACTTTGACACGTTGCAACGTCGATATATCGTGGACAACGGATGCCACTTTCGAACTTGCCGCGGGGTTTGCCTTTGCTAAAACGGGGCCAGCGATAACAGCCGAACCGGCGAGCGTGCCCATACCTACCTGCATCAAAAATGAACGTCGTTCCATGATAAAAAGTTCCTTGTGCTTTGTTGATCTAATGATTTCATTTAACGCCAGGCGCGGAGCCGCTTTCTTGATTCAGATCAAGCTTGGTATAGATTAATTCGGGTTTTCCCTGATAAACCACAAATAGGGCGACGGAGGACTGCAGTTCGAACCCAAGCGATGCACCGACCTAACCTGCACGCTTGTCCGCAATCTCACGAACAAGTCTGAACCCCAGATTACTGGGCGGGATGCCCACCGAACAGGCCCCGCCCCGCGGGTCACGAATGAAATCGGCAATATAACCACGATGTCGACCCGCGACGACGCGAATACTGCAGTTTCGTTCCGGTGCCGACACGGGCGCAGAATCCTTATTAATGATCTGACGACTGTTGCAGGTGTCGGTCCAATCCCATACGCTACCGGCAATATCCAGCAATCCGGTGGAACTGACGCCAAAGTGTCCAAATGGCTTGAGTTGAGTGTCTCCCGTTTTGCGTCGGGCCTCGGCCTCGTATTCGGCTAACCAGCGCTGCGCTGGATCGTTCGGATCAGACGTTTCAATGACTTCCTCGTCCTTATAGGCCGAACCGGCGGCGAAGGCCCATTGCACATCGCTTGGAAGCCTGTAATGGTGACCTGTTCTAGCCGATAACCAGGCTGCATAGGCGGTTGCATCCGTCCAGCTAACCCCCACCACCGGCAAATCAGGAGAAGTATGACCGCGCTGTGCCCTATCCAGGGCTTTACAAGCGCCGTCCCGAATGCACGCTGCATACTCCGTCTGACTCACCTGCCGCTTCATGATCAGAAAATCGCTCGTAAAATGCACAACTACGGCAGGCGAATTTACTGGATAATTGCCACGCAAGTACTCGCCGGAAGGGTGATAGCTAAATTCGCCCCGCTTGATCATTACGAGCTCGGTCGAGTCATTTACCCGAGGCATATGCACCATGAACCCATATGCAAGAACAGCGATGACAGCGAGGACCGCTGCCGCTGTGAAGCTGATTAACCGATGCACACGCTAGCCTTCAATGTCGATGATGCGCCCAAGCGCCTAATCATTATCCAGCGACGCAATAGGCGTACCTTGATCTACATCAAGTCAGCGTTATAAAACATTGATGGGAATTTTCAAATAAGCCGCACCATTGGATTCTTCGGGGGGCATTTTTCCAGCACGCACGTTCACCTGAACCGCGGGCAAAATCAGTGTTGGCATTTCAAGCGTGGCATCCCGTTTAGTACGTGCAAGCACAAACGCTTCTTCGCTCACACCATCACGGATGTGGATATTACTGGTGCGCTGCTGTCCCACCGTTGATTCCCATTGGACCGGACGATCGGTGGGCGGATAGTCATGGCATGTGAATAGCCGTGTCTGCTCCGGTAAACCGTAGAGCTTCTGAACCGACCGATACATGGCATGAGCATCGCCACCAGGGAAGTCACACCGTGCAGTGCCAGCATCAGGCATAAATAAGGTGTCACCGACAAACACGACATCGCCAAGCTGATAGGCAACGCAAGCGGGCGTGTGCCCAGGCACAGACATGACGCAGCCCGCCAGATTGCCAATAGCGAACTTTTCTCCATCGCAGAATAAATGGTCAAATTGACTGCCATCCAATTTGAAAGAAGATTCCAGGTTAAAAATTTTCTGGAATACTCGTTGAACCAGGGTAATGTTGGCGCCAATCCCAATTTTTCCCCCCACTTGCTTCTGAATGAATTGCGCAGCCGAAAAATGGTCGGCATGTGCATGTGTTTCCAAGATCCACTGGACCTGAAGGTTCTTCTCCCGGACGAACTCAATCACCTTATCGGCCGACCCAGTACTCGTGCGGCCCGACTTGGGGTCGAAATCCAGTACAGAGTCAATAATGGCGCAGCAAGATCCAGTCTTCTCGAAAACCACATAGGTCATGGTCCCCGTCTTCGATTCGAAAAACTCTTTTACGATGGGATTCATAACGCACTCCAGAGAATTTTTAGACATTCTTATTATTATATTGATTTATATTATATTTGTAAATATAATGTATTCAGGTTAAATAAAGGAGTCATTTCACCATGTCGCAACAAGCCCTCATAGATATGGATGCGATGCGCCGTGCGGCGGATGCGGCCTGCCGTCTGATGAAGGCTCTTTCAAACCAGGATCGGTTGCTCTTGCTATGCCAAATGACACAGGGCGAAAAATGCGTCAGCGAGCTTGAATCGCTTGTGGGTATCGGGCAGCCCACGCTGTCACAGCAGTTGGGTGTGCTGCGCACCGAAAAGCTTGTTGCCACGCGGCGCGACGGAAAAAATATCTACTACCGGATTTCCAGCCCGCCCACTCGAGCTGTCATGGAAGTGTTGTACGCACAATTTTGCAACGATCAAAAGGAAATCTGATGCTATCAATCGACTGGATTCATTTTACGCCGTGGGCCTCGCTAGCAGGCGGCCTATTGATCGGGCTTTCGGCGGCCATATTCATTCTTATAAACGGCCGCATATTGGGTGTAAGCGGAATCGTCGGTGGCCTATTGCACCCTCAATCGCGCGACATCGGCTGGCGATTGTTGTTTATTCTTGGAATGCTCGCCGCGCCTATCCTCTGGACTCTGCTAATGGGTTCTCCAATCTCGAACATTGACTCGAGCTGGACCACCTTATTGATCGCCGGGCTGCTAGTGGGTCTGGGCACCCGACTGGGGTCGGGTTGCACCAGCGGTCATGGCGTATGCGGCATTTCCCGTTTATCTCCCCGCTCTTTCGCGGCCACCCTGATTTTCATGGCCGTAGGTTTTATCACCGTGTACGTCATCCGCCATGGTCTGAATTGAGAAACCTTTTATCCAAGGAAATGAATATGCAAGGCATTTTGGTATTTCTCGTGGGTCTGGTGTTTGGCATCGGGCTGATTCTATCAGGCATGGCCGACCCTGCCCGTGTCCTCGGCTTTCTTGACCTGTCCGGGTCGTGGGATCCCTCTTTGGCGCTGGTAATGGGAGGTGCCATTATGGTCGGTTTCTTCGCCTTTCAAACAGCCCGCAAACGCGGCCGTACCGTTTTTGGCAAGGTTCTGCGCCTACCCCACGCAACCGCCATCGACAAACGCCTCTTGCTTGGCAGTACGATATTTGGCGCCGGTTGGGGCCTAGCGGGGTTTTGTCCCGGGCCTGCTATCGTGGCAATGGGGTCTGGGCATTTAAAAGCCGTCGTTTTCGTGTCGGCCATGCTGGCTGGCATGTTGGTGTACGAAGGGATAGACCGCTACGTGCGACAGATTAAAGAAGCACCGAACACCACCGCTTCCTGATCCAAGTCAAACCTAACGTCACATTCTGCAGTCCGGACCTATGCTACGCTACTCGTCATTACTTCTAATTTGAAGAACCAGAGTGACATGAGCATTTCAATCACTGATCATCCATCAGATCAGGAGAGTGACACAGAACTCAATTCCGTATCAGCCACTCCAGTTGGCTCCAAGCGCGAGACCAACGCGCATAATGCGCGACGACGAGCACAGCCATCGTCCTCTTCGCTCCAGGATATTTGCAATTTGTTGCGACTCAATCTCGTATTAAAGCCACGAACAGCGGGAGAGCCTGAGCCGCGCTTCCAGCACCACCAATTCAAGGCTGGTGAACTCATCTATCGCATGGGCCAAACTTTCACCGTTCTTTACATCGTGCAATATGGTTTTCTGAAGACCGTGCTACGCAATGCCGAAGGCGATGAACGAGTACTTTCCTTTCCGATGCAGGGCGACCTATTAGGGTTCGATGGCATTTATAGAAATCGAACCACCAGCGACACAGAAGCACTGACTGACTGCGACCTAATCACTTTGCCTTTTAAGCAGCTACTCGCCCCTGGGCATACCAATGGCGAATTGGAACAAATGATCTACTCGGCGACAAGCCGGGAAATAGCCCTGGAACGCTGCGGAATGGGCCTGTCGATTACAGTCAAATCAGAAGCGCGCGTTGCCCGATTCTTGGCTATGCAGTCAAAGCGCTACACGAATCTTGGATATTCATCCAAAAACTTTCTGCTGCCCATGACCCGTCGCGAAATGGGCAGTTATCTTGGGTTAACGCTCGAAACCATCAGTCGTTCACTTTCAGCACTGGCAACAGCGGGCATCATTTCGGTGAATCGACGCGATATCCATATCTTGCGACCGGAGCTATTAATTTTGCCGCCTAATTTCCCTCTCCTGCCAGAGGAAGCCACCCCGCCGGCAGCATAGGCGAACGGCTGCGATCGAATTAACGCCGCTACGGCAACCAAGCCCACTGCAGATACTTTTCACAGTCACGTCTGTTGATCCACGTCAAGAAAACTCCCTGCTTTACATGCA
>JBDTLC010000013.1:0-26529 GCA_039935015.1 Paralcaligenes sp.
TATTTATGCCGATGGCTGGCACGATGCGCTGGTCAAGGGCGGTCGCTACGATGGTATAGGCAAGGCTTTTGGCCGTGCGCGGCCTGCTACCGGCTTCAGCCTCGATTTGCGCAAGCTTTCATCGGGGCTCGAGCCTGCACCGATTGCCCGCGCTATCCGTGCTCCGTGGGGCACCGATTTACCGCTACTTGACGCATTGCGGGCGTTGCGCGATTCGGGCGAAATTGTGGTGCAGGCCCTTCCAGGTCAGACGCAGCACTTGGATGAATTTACCGTCGATCGAGAATTGGTACTCGATAGCGGAGCATGGAAGGTACGAGCGATTTAGCCGCTAGCCGGATTTATCGTGTGGTGTGAACCCTTTTTAGTCTTTCTTTCGGGCTAAAACTTTTTTGATACGTAACATGAGCAAGAATATTGTAGTGATCGGCACGCAGTGGGGTGACGAGGGCAAAGGAAAGATTGTCGACTGGCTGGCCGAGTCGGCTCAGGGCGTTGTTCGATTCCAGGGCGGGCACAATGCTGGCCATACCTTGTGGATCAATGGAAAAAAAACGATATTGCGCCTGATCCCTTCGGGCATCATGCACCCCAACGTAACGTGCTACATCGGGAACGGCGTGGTGCTTTCGCCCAAAGCGCTTCTGAACGAAATAGTCGAGCTTGAACAAGCTGGCATAAACGTGCGGTCGCGCTTGCAAATTTCACCCGCCTGCCCCTTGATTCTGTCTTACCACATAGCGGTCGATCAGGCGCGTGAAGCGCGTAAGGGCGACAACAAAATCGGTACGACCGGTCGCGGGATAGGCCCGGCTTACGAAGACAAGATAGCGCGTCGTGCATTGCGTGTGCAAGATCTCTACGATCCAGCCGTTTTTGACGCCAAGCTGGCTGAAGTGCTGGACTACCACAATTTCGTGCTGACTCAATATCTGGGCGCCAAGGCGATATCGGCCGATGAAGTGCGTGATCAGGCAATGGCGCTGGCACCGGCCATCGAGCCCATGGTGGCTGACGTGTCCAATAATCTGCACATTGCTCAGAAATCAGGGCATAACCTGCTGTTCGAAGGTGCACAAGGTGCAATGCTTGACGTCGACCATGGCACTTACCCTTATGTAACCAGCAGCAATTGTGTGGCCGGCGCCGCTGCCGCGGGTTCGGGTGTCGGGCCGCAATCCTTGCATTATGTGCTGGGCATCGCCAAGGCTTATGCCACGCGAGTAGGATCCGGGCCATTTCCCAGCGAGCTTCTTGATGACACCGGTGCCTTGTTGGCGTCGGTAGGTAAAGAATTTGGATCGGTTACCGGGCGCCCGCGGCGTTGCGGCTGGTTCGACGCGGCGGCACTGAAGCGTTCGGTCATGATTAACGGCATTTCTGGGCTGTGTATTACTAAACTGGATGTGCTCGATGGCCTTGCCGAAATCAAGATCGGCGTGGGCTATCGTTATCGCGGAGAGTTCCTCGATGTCCTTCCGTACGGAGCTAGCGCTGCGTCCGAAGCCGAGCCGGTGCTCGAAGAGCTGGCAGGCTGGTCCGAGTCGACGGTGGGCATTACCGAGTACGACAAGCTGCCGATCAACGCGCGTCGCTATCTGGAACGAATTTCCGTCTTGTGCGAAGTGCCCATCGATATGGTATCTACCGGTCCCGATCGATTGGAAACCATTGTGCTGCGCCATCCCTACAACGGCTAGGCTCCATAGCAGGTTTGTCGGTGCCATGGTGCGTCTCGTAGCGGCACTCCTTGTGGGTGCCATGTTCGGTGCCATGTTCGGTGCCATGTTCGGTCTCGTAGCGGCACCCCTTGTAGGTGCCATGTTGGTTTGCTGCGCGGTGGTTACAAACAAAACGCCGACAGTGGTTAAGGCGGACCGGTTCACCTGAGCCACCGCCGTCTTTTGCGCGCGAACTGGGTTTAATATATCGCCTCACCCAAATTGATGGCTGAAATGTTCCTCAGGAGTTATTGAAATGAGTTTGCCCCCGAGCACGGATCGCGACGTCTGGGTCAGTTGGGATCAATACCATAGTTTGATCGAGCGGTTGGCCTTGAGCATACATGAAGCAGGCTGGCAGTTCGACAATATCGTTTGCCTGGCACGTGGCGGCGTGCGAGTGGGCGATGTGCTGTCGCGTATTTTCGATCTGCCCCTGGGCATTCTGGCTACTAGCAGCTATCGCGAAGCGGCGGGCACGCAGCAAGGTCAGTTGGACATTGCCCAATTTATTACGATTACCCGAGGTACTCTCGAGGGACGGGTACTGCTGGTCGACGACATGGTCGACACCGGGCTGACCTTCATTCGGGTGGGGGAGCATCTGCGGGCGCAATTCCCCTCTATTACTGAGCTTAAAAGTGCGGTTCTGTGGTGGAAAGGCCATTCCAAGGCGTCGCCCGATTATTTTGTCGCCAAGCTTCCCACCAATCCGTGGATTCACCAGCCGTTCGAAGATTATGACAGCCTACGCCCCCATCAGCTTGCCTCCTGGGTTGGAAAGGGGGTTCGCAACTAGGTGTTTCATGTTAAACTCTTTGGCTGACCGTTACACGCTACTTTTTTGAAGCTATTTTAAATCCCGTTATTTTAATCTCCGTTATTTTATTAAACCCCGGTATTTTATTAAACCGATTACAAGCAAGGCTTAAGACACTACATGCCTATCGTTCGTCTGAAAGAAAACGAGCCCTTCGAAGCGGCGCTACGTCGCTTTAAGCGCACTATTGAAAAAATCGGTCTTTTGACCGAGCTGCGTTCGCGCGAATTTTACGAGAAGCCCACGGCTGAACGTAAACGCAAGCTTGCTGCGGCCGTCAAACGCCATTACAAGCGCATACGCAGCCAACAGCTGCCTCCGCGTCTGTATTGATCCCTGAACCATTTGTTCAGGATTTACTCGCCCGGGTTGATGTGGTTGATGTCGTCGGGCGATATGTAGCGCTTCGTAAAGGCGGAGCCAATCTGCTGGGCCTTTGCCCGTTTCACAACGAGAAGAGCCCGTCCTTTACAGTCAGTCCCACCAAGCAGTTTTATCATTGCTTTGGCTGTGGCGCGCATGGCAGCGCCATTACGTTCCTGATGGAGCATACCGGCGCGAGCTTTCCCGAAGCCGTCCGGTCTTTGGCGGCTAATGTGGGCATGACCGTGCCTGAGGAGCCGCGTAGTCCGCAGCAACGTGCGGCCACGCAGCGCCACAAGCAGGAAGCCTCACAGCACCAGCAAATACTGGATGCGGCGCAGAAGTACTATCTGGGCGAGCTCAAAACGTCGTCGGCAGCCATCGCTTATCTGAAGAAGCGCGGGCTCAACGGACAGATTGCCGGGCGTTTTGGCTTGGGTTGGTCGGGCACGAATCGTCGTGGGCTTGCCACTGCCTTTCCTCATTACGAAGACCCGTTGCTGGTTGAATCAGGCCTGGTCATTGAGTCTGAAGACGGTCGCCGGTACGACCGCTTTCGCGAGCGCGTGATGTTTCCGATTCGCAATGGGCGTGGCAATCTGATCGGTTTTGGTGGCCGCATTATTGGTCGCGGTGAGCCCAAATACCTGAACTCACCTGAGACACCGCTGTTTTCAAAAGGTCGCGAGCTATACGGCTTGTGGGAAGCGCGGGCCAGTATACGCGCTGAAGGCTATGTGCTGGTGGTTGAAGGCTATATGGACGTTGTGGGCCTTGCTCAACAAGGGGTTGAGAACGCGGTCGCGACGCTCGGTACGGCCACCACCGTCGAGCACATTCAGAAATTGTTGCGTACAAGCGACAAAGTTATTTTCAGTTTCGATGGTGACGGTGCCGGTCGCCGTGCAGCGTGGCGCGCCCTGCAGGTTTGTCTGCCCATGTTACGCGATGATATCTCGATTCGGTTTCTGTTTTTGCCCGCGGAACACGATCCTGATTCGTATGTGCGTGAATACGGGGCCGAGGCATTTCGCGCGTCGGTAGCCGAAGCTGTGCCTTTGTCGCGCTTTATGCTTGAAGAGTTGGCGGCGCGCCATGCCATGGACGAAGCCGAGGGGCGCGCGGCCTGCGTACATGAGGCCAAGCCGCTCTTGGCCGGCTTGCCCGAAGGGACAGTGTTACGTGTGCAGATTGAGCGCGAATTCGCGCGTCTCGTTCAACTCACACCCGAAGAGCTGACGGCGATGCTGGCCGCCGCGCCTGCTTTTAAAGCGGCGCTGACGATTGCGCCGCGCCCAGGCGAATACGATGGCGTCAGATCCGATGTGCCTCCGCCATGGTTGGGCTCCCCAGGTCCCGAACTGGGCGATGAGCCGTATTTTGAGTCGATCCCGCTAGGCGAATTGCAACCTCAACCGGCGCGTCGGGCGGGGCGTGGCGCCCATCGTCATTCGGTCATGCCGATGGCCAAGCGCCTGTTGCGCCTTTTGCTGGCGCATCCGGGTTTGGTAGAAAATCTGGGCGATCAGCAGCTTGAAGTTCTTGAGCATGGCCCCCATCTAATAATGGTCAGAGAATTGCTGGCCTTGGCTCATGCGAGCGGGGCACGTCATGTTGGGGCACTACTTCAGGCCGCCGATCCGGGTTCCGATCTGGCCGAGGTGCTAAGTGCCTTGTCGATTGAGCTGTTGGGCCAAGACGATTTGCCCGATCCACAGGCCGAATGGAATGACGCCTTGCGCCATATCGAGATCGATGCACTTCGGGCCGAGCAGTCTGGCCTGATACAGGCTGGCTTGCACGACGATGTGGCTCGCAAACGGTATCAAGAACTGACTCGGCAGATTACGCTGTTGAGTAATGTTTCATTGCATTAATTGTTGTAAAATAAAAGGTTTTCGCAGGGTGTTTATGTGTTGTTGTGGTGGTTTTAGCGTGTTTATTCATTAGGAATATGTTTTTTGCGCTTTTGCCCCTCATAGCAAAATGATGGTGTTTTGAATTGGAAGCCTCTCCCAGCCTTGTAACCATTGCGTCAAGGAATTTAAATTTATGGGCTTCGAACGAACATCAGGGTTTTTGCACGCCACGTTAAATTCTTGCGATAAATAAGTTCTGCCCTGCAACATCCGGATGGCCTTATCCGCCGCCCCGATGTGATTGCGCCTACGGAAGCGACTATGACTCAAGCAACTGGTAAAACCTCTTTGGCAGCCAAAAAAGAAGCTGCTAAAAAAACGAGTGCCGATACCGCGCCCAAAAGCGTCGATAAGGCTGTGAGCAAGGTAAAGGGTGCCTCTACCGCAGTTGGCGCCAAGGCCGCAACAGGCAAAGCGGTTGCGAAAAACGCAACGGCCAAAAAGGTTGCTGCGAAAGCCGTTGCAGCCAAGGCTGCGGGCGGCGAATCGGTCAAGGTCGATAAGACGGCAGAGGGCGGCGAGGCGAAGAAATTGTCCAAGACCGCCATACGGGCCATCCCCAGCGGGCGTCGCCCCGGGCGTCCGGCTAAAAATGCAAATAACGACCGACCCGATTTTGACGACGATGCCGATGGCGAGGCTGAGGTCATCCCCGACTTGAAGCCGTTGCCCAAGCGTGGCGGTAAACGCGCCAAGGCCGATAAAGACGCACCGGCGCGCAACCAGATGACGCCTGAAGAGCAAGAGGCCCGCCGCAACCGCCTCAAGGTTCTGATCAAGCTGGGTAAAGATCGCGGCTACCTGACGTATGGCGAGATCAATGATCATCTGCCCGATGATCTGGTTGACGCCGAAGCAATCGACGGCATTATCAGCACCTTCAGCGACATGGGTATCGCGGTTTATGATCAAGCGCCAGATGCTGAGACTCTGCTGCTAAGCGACAACGCTCCGGTGGCTTCGAGCGACGACGACGTCGAAGACGAAGCCGAGGCCGCTCTGACGACGGTCGATTCGGATTTCGGGCGCACCACCGACCCGGTACGGATGTACATGCGGGAAATGGGCACGGTCGAACTGCTGACCCGTGAAGGCGAGATCGAGATTGCCAAGCGCATTGAAGACGGTTTGAAGCACATGGTGATGGCGATTGCGGCGTGCCCGACCACTGTCAACGAAATTCTTAGTCACATCCAGCGCGTACGTGAAGGCACGGCGCAGATTGATGAGGTCGTCGATGGCCTGATCGACCAGGAAGGCGAAGAGTATGCCGGAGCCGGAGTCACAATAGAAAGTGACGAAAACGAAGACGGGCCGGCTGGCGGCATGAGCAGCAAGCAGCTTGAAGTCTTGCGTGTGCAATCACTGAAAAAATTCGAAGTTATCAACGTCTGGTTCGAGAAAATGCGCCGGGCGTTCGAAAAAGAAGGGTACGAAGCGGAAAACTACATCCAGGCGCAAGAGGCTATCCTGAATGAATTGATGGGCATACGATTTACGGCCAAAATGGTCGAGAGGCTGGCTGACACTTTGCGTCATCAGGTGGCCGACGTACGCAAACTTGAACGTGCTGTTCTGCATACGTGCGTCGATCGCGCCAACATGCCTCGCGCGTATTTCATCAAGGCGTTTCCTGGGCATGAAACTGATCTGGGCTGGGTTTTGCGCGAAGTAGAGGCCGGGCACGATTATTCAGAAACGCTCGAGCGTCATATTCCCGCAGTGCAAGAGCTACAACAGAAGCTGATCGATTTGCAGGTCAGTGTAGTGCTGCCGCTAAAGGACCTCAAAGACGTCAATAAACGCATGGCCACCGGTGAAGCCAAGGCTCGCAAGGCCAAGCGCGAAATGACGGAAGCCAACTTGCGGCTGGTGATTTCCATTGCCAAGAAGTACACCAATCGTGGTCTGCAGTTCCTGGACCTTATCCAGGAAGGCAATATTGGTCTTATGAAGGCGGTCGACAAGTTTGAATATCGTCGCGGCTACAAGTTCTCGACCTATGCAACTTGGTGGATACGTCAGGCTATTACGCGTTCCATCGCGGACCAGGCGCGTACGATCCGTATTCCAGTTCATATGATTGAAACGATCAATAAAATGAATCGCATCAATCGCCAGATTCTGCAGGAAACCGGCGCCGAGCCCGATCCCGCGACCTTGGCTCAAAAAATGGATATGCCTGAAGACAAGGTGCGCAAAATCCTTAAGATTGCCAAAGAGCCAATCTCGATGGAAACGCCTATAGGCGACGATGATGATTCGCATTTGGGTGATTTCATCGAAGACACAGGCACTTTATCGCCGTCCGAATTTGCTTTGCATGGATCAATGCGCGACGTCGTTAAAGAAGTGCTCGATTCGCTTACCCCGCGCGAAGCCAAAGTGTTGCGTATGCGTTTCGGGATTGAGATGAGTACGGATCAAACGCTGGAAGAGGTCGGTAAACAGTTCGACGTCACCCGCGAGCGGATTCGTCAAATTGAAGCCAAGGCCTTGCGTAAATTACGCCATCCCAGCCGCGCGGACAAACTCAAGAGTTTCCTGGAAGGACAGTAAGTCGGTCGGCAGTTGTGTAGCGGCAGCCCTTGTGGCTGCCGTTTTCTAGTTCGGATCAAGTTGCTCGTAGACGGCCGTGGCCAGTTGCGTCAGTTGCACCTTATTGATATCTGCAGACAAGGCATAGCCGCTTTTGCCGTCGATCCAATAAAAAACATTGGTTGAACCTTCTTGTGCGTAGCGGAATCCCGTATTTTTATTGGACGTATTTTCAGTCGAAACATATAGCGTCACCCGATGTTTGGCGGCATCTTCATACATGAATTGTGCGACAGGGCCATTTGACCCCGGTAGTAGCCGCCCTCCCATCAATTCATAACCAAGAGGTTTGAGTCTGGGTGGACGCAAGGTTGAGCCGAGCCGTTTGGACAACCATTTCACCAACTGATCTTCCTGGTCGGCACCCAACTCGACCGGATGGCGTATTTCGGGGCTATAGACTCGGTGTGCTATGGCAGCGTAACGAGCCAGGCTCGCCATCTGAATGTTTGCAGAGGATGAACCGCTCGGCTGGATGCCAAGCGAGCCAGAATCGGCCGCACCCCTTCCCATCCAGCCTACAGTACCGCCTGCGAGAATTAGTGCAAGGCCGGCTGCGATACGCGGCAGGCCCGTCGGTAGCCAGTGCCAGGCCTGCGTGCGAAGACGCTGCAAGCTGCTCCTGGGATCGCTGGCTGCAATTCGCAGCCTTTCCGGTATGGGTTCTTTCAATACTTCATCATAGAGGGCTTTGATCGCGAGGTTTTGTTCGCGTAAGGCGCGCAGGCGTCCAGCCTCGGCTTGGTGTACGGCCAGATAGGCCTCAAGATCCGCACGCCGCGACTCGGGGAGCACGTCTTCGACATAGGCCTGGAACTCGGCTTCGGTGATGGGTAAGAGGCTCATTTAACTACCTTCAACAGCTTGGCTTGCGCGTTCACGTGCATAAGGGAGCGCATTTTCTCCCTGGCGCGTGAAAGTCGCGACATAACCGTACCCAAAGGAATGCCCAGTATTTTGGCTGCTTCCTCATAGCGCATTTCTTCCAAAGCAATAAGCAGCAATACTTCGCGTTGTTCGACCTGCAGTTGCGCAAGCGCGGTTTCAATATCTCGGATTTCCAGAAAATCAGTTTGGGTAGCGCGAGTAGCAACGGAGAGACTGGCGTCATCCATGACTGTAGTGCTCAGTCCAGGTTTGCGGCACTGGTCGACATGCAGATTATGCATAATCCCAAACAGCCATGCGCGCATGTCACTGTCGCGGCGCCACGTGGCCAGCTTCGTCCAGGCGCGCTCGCAGGTGTCCTGGACCAAGTCGTCGGCCGCGCTGCGCTCGCCGATCAGGGCGCGCGCATAACGGCGCAGGCGGGGCAGGCATGCCACCATCTGCACACTTTCTTCACTGTCGGATGACGAGACCGTCACGGCTGCCCGAACCTTATTCCCGGGCTGTGTGCCACATATTCTTGAAGTTGTCGCCGCTCTTGTCGCCTGGCTTTTTGTCGGACATGAAACGATACAGGGGTTTGCCCTTGTGGGCCCATTGCATCGTTCCGTCATCACGCTTGACGACTGTGTAGTCGCCGCTGGCCTTGGCGTGCTCGTCGGCCTTCAAAGGTGGCCAGTTGGTGGCGCAACCTCCGGTGCAGGCGCTTTTGCCACTACTCGCTATGTCTTTGTCGAAGGTATAGAGCGTCATACCGGCCTTATCCACCAGCATGGTGCCACTCATGCCAACCGGTCCGGCGGCTTGGGCAACACTGCCGAGTAGGCCGGCACCGACGAGCATCAGTGAGGAAATTAAGAGGTGTTTGTTCATGAATGATCTCCCGGATGGAACGATGTTTGTAAAGCGTACTCGAGGGTATACGGGCCTGATAGCATCTTTATTCCGCCTTCTTTAGTTATTTCTATTATCCGGCGTTGCTGCTGGCCGGCTCATGTCATGTCCAAGGCTATAGACCCGATCTTGAGTCTGCAGAATATTGACAATCTGGGCTTATAATTTTTATCTTAAATTCGAACCGAAGGAAACTGTATGCTAACGATCTGGGGTCGTCAAAATTCGAGTAATGTCAAAAAGGTTCTTTGGTGCGCCGACGAGCTGGGAATCTCCTACGAAAACGTTACAGCAGGTGGTCCTTTCGGTGTGGTGAATACGCCCGAGTACCGAGCCATGAATCCTAATGGGCTGGTGCCTTGTATCAAGGACGATGACTTCATCCTTTGGGAATCCAATGCAATTGTGCGCTATCTTTGTGCCAAACACGGCGATGGTGTTTGGTTTGCTCACGATTTAAAACAACGGGCCATGGCCGACCAATGGATGGATTGGGCTAATTCAACGTTTGCCGGGCCGTTTCGTGATCTTTTTTTAAATACAGTCAGGCTTCCGGTCGAGCAAAGAAAGAAGGATGTGGCGCAAAGAGCGTTGCAAATTTGCGCAGGCCATCTGAAGATCGTCGACGCGGCACTGTCCAAAAAGCCGTTTTTGTCGGGTGACAATTTCGGCATGGGCGACATTCCACTGGCTTGCTCCATCTATGTCTGGTTTGAAATGGCGATAGAACGGCCACCTCTGGCTCATCTGGAAGCATGGTATCGCCGTTTGGCGTTACGACCGGTCTACCGGAACCGCGTCATGATAGAGCTTACTTGATGGCTCCCCAGGCTAGGCATTTGCGCTCGCCCGGGTCGCGTCCAGAAATCTGTCAGTTGCCCATATAGTCGCGTTTGCCTATCTCGATGCCGTTGTGGCGCAAGATGTTATAGGCGGTAGTGACGTGAAAATAGACTTGTGGCAGTCCGTAGGTTAGCAAGTAAGCTTGGTTGGTGAATTTTTTCTCTTTGGGTGTACCGGGGCGCAAAATAGTGATGTGCTCTTCGTTGCCGTCAATTTGAGCTGGCTTGAAGCCGTCGATGAATGCCAGGGTTTTGCTGATTAAGGCCTGTAGATCGGCAAATGTTTTTTCTTTGGATTCGTAGGTAGGCACCTCGGCGCCGGCCAGACGTGCACAGATGCCTCGGGAGAATTCTGAAGCGATCTGCACCTGCCGGATCAGGGGGAACATGTCAGGATACAGGCGTGCCTGAAGAAGCGCGTCGGGTTCGATGTTTTTTGTGCTGGCATGCGCCTCAGCCTTCTTCAGGATAGCACTCAGGCTTGTGAGCATTTGTTTGCAAAGAGGTACAGAGGTGGCGTATAGAGAAATAGACATGAACGATCCTAGTTCGAGTGAATGAAGAGTTGGGCCCAAGCGGACAACTGCCAGTATCGTACTACGGTGGTGGCGCAGGCCGTAAATCGCTGGTGTTTTAAAGTATGATTGCAAGGCGCGTTTTTGCGTTTTGTTGTGCAGACACTTCTATGCTATTAGCGCTGGTTCGATTCCTTGTGGGCATTTCCTTGTTGGCGGGACTGCAGGTGGCGTTTGCGCAGGGCGCTGCCGACGTGCAGCTTGAAGATCTGACCTGGACCGAGCTGCGCGATCTGATCCAGGCGGGCAAGACTACGATCATCATTCCCATCGGCGGCACGGAACAAAGTGGTCCATATGTTGCTTTGGGTAAGCATAATGCCCGCGTTCGTGTCTTGTCGCAGAGGATCGCACAGGGTCTGGGCAATGCTCTTGTTGCTCCAGTTATTGCCTATGTACCCGAGGGGTCATATGACCCGCCTACTTCTCATATGCGCTTTCCAGGCACAATCACGGTTCCGGACGATGTATTCGAGAAAACGCTGGAATCCGCGGCCAACAGTTTTAAGATTCACGGATTTCGCAACATTATTTTTCTGGGCGATCACGGCGGATACCAGAAAGATTTAACACGGGTGGTGAATCACTTGAATAAAGCCTGGGCCAAATCACCGGCGCGAGCCTTCGTGCCCTCTGAATACTATCGAGCCAGCTCCGAAGGTTATGCAAAAATATTGCGAGAGCGGGGCTATCGCAACGAGGAGATCGGTACTCACGCGGGGTTGGCCGATACGTCGCTGCTGATGGCGGTCGCCCCGCAAATGGTGCGCGAGGACAAACTGCGCAAAGCAAGCAAACCGGGTGTGGCCGACGGCGTATATGGCGGTGACCCACGTCGATCGAGCGTAGAGTTGGGGCGGTTGGGTATCAATGCTATTGTCATCCAGACAATTGCCGCGATTCGTCGCGATACGGCTCGATAACAGGTCGGATAATTATGGGATATTTAAAATGAAGCATGTCATGCATCCGTTCCTCCATACGGTTTTGTACGCTGCTGTGGCTTTAAGCGGAATCTATGCGGTGGCTGTGTCGGCGGCCGCACCCGAGCGGTCTGTCAGTGCTGTGAAGGGCGACAGAACGCCTGATTTCACGCTTTCCCAATGTGGCTCGTCTTCGCAACTCGTTGCAGTAGCCGATGAGGCCGCTAAACCTGATTCGACATCCGGAGTGTCTTCGACGGCCGCAAAGATGGGCCCCGCTCTGGATCCTGTCGCGGCTGTGCCTGATCAGCCCGTCAAAACGGTCCCGGGTATGCCGGCTGTTATTAATCCGGCCAATCTCTATAGCGAAGCAACAGAGGGCAAACTTAGCCCGGCCGTGGCTGGCGCCTTGTCTCGGGTGTATGTCCCCAATGTAAAGTCAAACGATGTCTACGTAATTGATCCGGCCACGTTCAAGGTGGTGAATCGTTTCAAGGTAGGCACGAATCCGCAGCATGTGGTGCCTTCCTGGGATTTGAAGACGCTGTGGGTAGCCAATAATGCCGAGGGCACCCCCAATGGAAGTCTGACTCCTATCGATCCTTACACCGGCAAGCACGGCAAAGCTGTGAAGGTGGACGATCCCTATAACATGTACTTCACTCCCGATGGCAAGTCGGCGGTTGTGGTCGCTGAAGCCCTCAAACGGCTTGATTTTCGTGATCCGCACACAATGGCCTTGCAGTTTTCGTTAGCAACCCCTGGTTGCGCCGGAATCAATCATGCCGATTATTCGATTGATGGCAGCTATGCTATTTTCACGTGCGAATTCGACGGTTCTCTGGTCAAGATAGATATGGTCAAGCATGAAGTGTTGGCCTATCTTAAGCTGGCCAAGGGTGGTATGCCTCAGGATATACGCGTTTCGCCCGATGGCAAAATTTTCTATGTGGCCGATATGATGGCCGATGGTGTATACGTGATTGATGGAGCCAGTTTCAAGAAGATGGGTTTTATCAAAACGGGCGTAGGTACCCACGGTTTGTACCCCAGTCGCGACGGCACGAAACTTTATATCACGAACCGGGGCTCAAATAAAATTCGTGGTAAACCTAAGGGACCTGGAAGTATTTCGGTGCTGGATTTTGCCACGGGTAAAGTCGTGGCAACGTGGCCCATTCCAGGCGGAGGCAGCCCCGACATGGGCAATGTCAGCGCCGATGGGAAATATCTGTGGATATCGGGGCGTTTTGATAATGTGGTTTACGCCATCAATACGACCAGTGGCGCTGTAAAGGTCATTCGGGTTGGCACCGAGCCCCACGGTTTGACCGTATGGCCACAGCCAGGCAGATATTCGTTGGGGCATACCGGAAACATGCGTTAGATCAGTGCGCCTAGAGCTTTAAATACTGTTGCAAAAGCGCTTTACCGTCGATTTTGTGATTCACTGACATGGGAAGTGCGGTAACGGTCAGAATTTCGGATGGCAGCATGTACGAGGGCAGGCGCTTTTCCAGTTGAGGCTTCCATTGTTCGGCAGGGTAGGAAGCCCATTCGCCCGCAGTGGCCATGCCTGAATTGGGCTCCATCTCGATAAATCCCAGCAGGCGCGCTACGGTCTGGTCGGTGCGGCGTAGCGCGACGCAGATGGCGGCCTTAACCTGGTCCAACGCCTGTAGCGCCCTGGAAATTTCAGCCAGTTCGATGCGATAGCCATTCAGCTTGACCTGATCGTCACGACGGCCTTGGCACCATAAGAGGCCGCTTTCGTCGATATGGCCCAAGTCTCCGGTTCGGAATCCGCGCCGTCCGTTGTGCGACGTAAACAGTTTTTCGTGATTCAGTTGCGGTCGGTTCAGATAGCCGCGCATGACATGGTTGCCAATAATGCAGATTTCGTCGTCGTCGATAATAATTTCGCAGTCGGGCTTGGGATAGCCGACAGGCAAAACGCTATGCGCATCGAGTACGGGCTGATCTATTTCAATTAGGGTAGTGGCGACGGTAGCCTCGGTCGGGCCATAGGTATTGAGAATCTTCGCTTTGGGAAAACGCTGCAGCAGGCGTTTGCATAAAGAGTGAGGCAGTACTTCGCCGCAGAACAAAAAAGTGTTGAGCGATGGCAAAAATTCGCCCGAGAAATTCTTGTTCAGCAACTGCTGGTGCGCAAAAGATGGCGTTGAAACCCAGCAAGTAACGCGATGCTTTGCCAAGCGATGCAAAAAACTTGTGGCGTCTTGAATCTGTTCGCGCGAATTCAGTATGCACGCACCACCGCTTGCCAGAGTGTCGAATACTTCGAACATCGACAGATCGAAACTAAAGGGTGCCTGGTTCATGAAAACAGGCGCATCTCCCAACCGAAACCTGGATTGCATCCAGTCGCCCAGGAGCCGCACGCTTTCGCGGCCGATCTGCACACCCTTGGGTTCGCCGGTGCTGCCCGAGGTAAATAGTACGTAGGCGAGGTCTTTCTCGGGCAACGCTGTAAAGTCATGTCCACTACGGATAAAGCGGCGGTTTACTGTGTCGTAGATCAGTGGCGCCATGATGATGTCAGTGATTTTCTGACGGCGTTCTGCCGGATAGATTGTGTCGATCGGCACAAAGGGCGCGCCCAGAACCAGGCAGCCGACCATGGCCACAAAAAAATGGACCTCCTTGTGGCCGCAGAGCACTATAGGCATGTCTTGCCCGATGCCCAGATCACGAGCCTGATTACACCATTGCAGCACTTCCGCTTGCAGCTCGGCCCAGCTTAAGCAGCGGTCACTGCCGGCCACAGCCAGTCGATCGGCACCGACCGTTGGGTCGGAAAATTGCATCGTGCATAGATCTAAATGCATGGGATACCTTTTTAAATGGGGCTGCGGCCGCTAAAGACGTATAAGGCCAGAGCAACCAACACCAGTGTCAGAATACGTCCGCCAAGGTTTGCCGGTTTGCTTGCAAGCCATTGTTGTAGCGCTGGACGCTTTCGGGCGCTAAGCAATAGCCGGTTATGTGCCACCGAGTAGGTACCAAACATCATACCGCTGACAATGTAGTGCAACTGCAGGCCATTCCAGATACCCATGCAAAACAGGGTGGCGAAAATGCCGATGTTCTGCGCGGCGAATCGGTGCTGTGAAAAAAAGGAGTCTTTCGACAAGGCCTTGTATATCGGCATGAACACGACGTCGCGTAACCATTCGGACAAGCTGATATGCCAGCGCCGCCAAAAATCTTGTGGGTTCTTGCTAAGTATCGGGTTTTGAAAATTGATCGGCAGATTGACTCCAAACATTTTGCCTATGCCAATCGCCATGTTCGAGTAGCCGGCAAAATCGTAATACAAGTAGGCACTGTATAGTGCGGCGTTGAGTACGATACCTGAGAATGAGTAATCATGAGCCGAGATCGCATTGAGGCCGTAGAGCCAAATCAGATGAGCCACGGCAAATTTTTGCACGATGCCCAGAAGCAGCGTTTCCAAACCTGTCCGCCAGTGTCCCATATTGACCTGCTCAAATCCTTTTTGCAGATCTGCCTGGAAGGTGCGCCAACGGTACATGGGCCCGGCCAGCAACGTCAGTGGAAAGAACAGGTAGGTGAGATAATCCAGCGGACGAATCGCTTCGTCTTTGTGAGCGAACAGCAGCACGTCCACTGCACGGAATGTCACGAAGGACAGCCCCAGCATGCCCAGTAGCGTCATAGCGTGCGTTTTGACCAGCAGCAAAGGCAGCATGGTCAGCACGACGGCAACCCGGGTTGCAATGAGGCCGCGGCGGCATAGCCACAACGCTGTGGCGCACACCACAAGCACAATAATGGCCTGTAGCGGCCTGTTCCAGAACACCAGGACTGAAGTTAGTATGCTGAAAAACGCCAGTACGTAACGCAGGCTTAGTCGAGCACGCAAGGCGAGAGGGCTTAGTAGCGATACAGCCAAGCTGGCCATTAGCGCATCGGTGAAAAAATCCAGGCTTGCAAATAATTCCATAAGGGTCAGAACTGTTGATACTCGTATTCGACTTTCATGGGGCCGCCCAGGTCGGACGGTGCGCGCGCTTGTAAAGTGAGCACGACAATCAGGCCCAGATACAGACAAACCAGGATCAGGAAGCGTTTCATTGAGAAAAATGGTGGTCTATACCTTCATCCACCAGCGCCCAGCCCAATTCGGCCAGATGCATATCATCGTGGAAGATGCCAGGTACGGCTTTAAGCCGATACAAATTAAGACAGGACATTTCATAGCGTCGGCACATTGCCATAATGCTCTTGGCCGTGGGAATGAAGCGCTCAGAATCCAAGATCAGTTTTGTGTTCAACGGTTGCAGCACGAAGTAGGCACGCACTTTTTTCTGCGCCAGAAATTCCATCAATTGCGATAAATCGGCAAATTCGTGAGCGGCCAAAGGATTTCCCCGTGCAAATTCCTGGTGTGTGGGGTCTTCGACCAATGACAGGTGCGACTTGTAATATTGATTGCGCACCGCGTACGGATTGTCATTGCTCAATAACATCCCTGTGGCACGCGCCTCGTCCAGCAGCTTTTGCCAATTCGCCTGGGGCAGCTTGGCGGGTACGGGAAAGGTGGCGTTGCGCGTGGCGGCGATCGCAGTGGGAGTAGGGTCGTAGGCGGCGCCGCTTGCAATGGGTTTGCCGCTAATCCACATTTGAATTTTGTCGCGAAAATCTGCTAGTTGAGCCTGTGCCAGCAACCCCAATATGCCCCAGGTCTCGTGATGCTGTACCCAGTAAATCAGGTTTTTGCGCGCAGCGGGCCGCTTCCACAGTTCCGTCAGGACGGGGCCCGAGACATGTTCGGCGAAGGCGCTGGAGGGGAGTTCGCCCTCGGCGGCAAACCAGGCAGGCGACAGCATGATGACCAGTTTGGTGCGAGGCGTGAAGGAGGCGGAGAGCGATTGCAGCACTCGGAAAATGCCATAGGACTGAAATTTGGCATGCCCGTAGGCGAGGGTCGGTATGCCTAACTCGGTCGGAAAGAAACGGTAGGGCACGAAGCGCAAATCGTGACTGGACAGCTCCGATGACCCTACGACAACGAGAGTCCCGTTGCTTAGCGCCGTACGCATGCGGTCGAAGTTGACCGACTGCTCGTTCCAATTGTCTCCCATGTTGGGTAGGTAGACTCCTGCTCTGGGATTCAGGCCGTCTGTGGGTGCTGGCTTTAACGTGCGTTCAAGGTAGGGATTGACGCCTAGATAAAAGCCGATGGCAATACCTAACGCCGCCAGTATGGCGAGCAGGTGTCGTAGTAGGGCGTTATGACGTAGTCGCCGCCACATTTCGAAATGCCGTTTAACTTATATATTCAGGAATTAGCCTAAGGCTTTAGGCATGAGCCGCTACATATTTGGCCATGCTTTTGGCGGTTTCCATAATTTCAGCGATTTCAGGCGCAGGGATTGCACAGGAAAATTTATCTTCGATGGCCAGCGCAATATCTACGGCAGCCATCGAGTCGACCAAACCCGACTTGACCAGCGACACGTCGGCCCCTACAGATTTGAAGATAACCGATTCGACAATGGCCAAGATCTCGGCTTCTATATTTTCGGCGACTAGCATTCGGGGTACATCCTTCGGTCAAGCCGAAAATAATAATAAGGATTAACTTGACATTATTATCGAATAGTTCTGAATATTGCCTTAATCTTATTTTGTGCAGGACTGTATTTTTCTATTTGAGGTGTTGTTTTTCGATCATGATGGGTCGTGGCGAAGTTCGGGCGCTCGATAGCTGGCTCATTCCGTCTTCGGTGGCGCTTCGTCCAAAGACTCGTCTTTGATGAACATGCCCAGAATAAAGGAGACCAGCGCGATGGCGGCCCCGATACTGAATATTTGCCGAAAGGCGTTCTCTACCGTGTCGGCCAGTTGGGATTTGACTATGGCGCTTACGTGTACCGCGGCGTCGCCCATCATGGCTTTGATGATGTCCCCGCCTGAAAATGAAGCGGCTGACGCGGGCGCGTCGGCCTGCAGGGCAGCCAGTAGCAACGCCATGAGTACCGCAATGCCTATGGCTGCGCCCAGCGATCTGCAAAAGGCAGCTACGGCCGTAGCGATGCCTACGTAACGGTGTTCAACGGTATTTTGGACGGCCACTGTGGAGGTGGGCAGTTGGATCCCGACTCCCAGTCCTACCGCCGCCATGCAGAAAATGCCCGGTACGAAACTATGTGGATCGACGAAGGCCAAGGCCAGCACGCCTAAGGGCACGATTAGCGCGCCGACAAGTTGGATCTTTTTGTAGCGCCCTGAGCGTGTCATCAGCTTGCCGCCGATAAACGCGCCTACGGGTATCCCCAGGCTCAAAGGCACCAGTTGCAGCGCCGAGCCATCGGCGCCGGCCGTGGTCAGCATCTGCAGCCTTAAAGGGATCAGGACGGATAGCGAAACGATTTGTATGAACGCGATAAACAAAATAATGCAGGAAATCGCGACGGTCCGGTTGTTGAACATGCCGAGTGGAACAATGGGCTCTTCGGCGCGCTGTTCTTGCCAGTAAAAAGCCACCATCGCAATGAGCGTGACGCCAAACAGGCGAAGGTTGTTGGCGTCAAGCCAGGCGGCGCCCTGGCCAACGCGCGTGATGCCGATCAGCAGGGTTGCCAGGCTTATTATCATCAGCACCGCGCCCGGATAGTCGATAGGCCGCTTTACCTTGGGCACAGGCAGGCGCTTAAGCGCCCGGCGTGAGATGAACAGCGCCGCTAGCCCCAAGGGTAGATTGATCCAGAACACCCAGCGCCACGATAAATAAGTGGTGAGAAGGCCGCCAGCCAGTGGGCCCGATACACTGGCCACCGCGAACGCGCCGCTAATATAGCCTTGGTAGCGCCCGCGATCACGCGGCGAGACAACGTCCGCAATAATGGCTTGCGCCACCGAAATCAGACCGCCGCCACCCAGGCCCTGCAAGATACGGGCACCCACCAGAAACGGCATAGAGGGAGCCATGGCCGCTGCGATGGAGGTCAGCAGGAAAATACTGATGGCCGTCGACAGCATGAGGCGCCGCCCGTACAGATCGCCCAGCTTGCCATAGATGGGGGTGGCTACGGCCACAGCAATCAGGTAGCCCGACACAACCCAAGCCAGGAGATTCACGCCTTGCAGATCGGAGGCCATCATCGGCAACGACACTGAAACAATGGTCTGGTCAAGGGCACCCAGCACAATAGCCAGCATCAGCCCAATAAGGACGGAGCGCACTTCGGAATGCGATAGCGTGGAGTAATAAGGGGCGGGATGGGTCTCAGACATGCTGCGTATTTTAATCAGATCGGGCTGTGCTGGGAGGGGTTGATTGGCGCAATGGCGTCAGTAACGAAGACAGGCCGTTATGATCGATCTCTTGCATCAGCCTGAGTAGTCGGCCGATTTCCCCTTTAGGAAAGCCTTCGCGTGCAAACCAGTTCAGGTAATGTCCAGGCAAATCGGCGATCAGCCGCCCCTTATACTTGCCGTAGGGCATGACACGCGTTGTTAAAAGTTGTAGATCTTCGGGGTTCATGGTGCCGCTGCCAGTGTGTGTCAAATAGCGGTAGAGTGTACTGCGGTGTGCGCCTAGAATACGGGTGGCAGATCGACCTCAGGCTTGTCGAAATCACCAGGCGGCGCCACTTGGTAGGTATGGCTGTCAGGAGCCGTATCATTGTGTGTTTCGTCCGTGCTACCCATGGTTTTTGGAAGATTGACAACATCATGCAAAAAAAAATTCTCGTGCGGCCCTCGAAGGCTTTTGCGGTCATCGCCGGCGGTGGGACCATGGGTGCCGACGTGGCGGTGGTATTGCTGCGTGCACGGTGCAAAACGTTGGTGTTTGAGCCCAACGAGAAATCGCACGAGGCCATCGCTCAAAAAGTCAGGCTTAATCTTCAAGCCATTGGCAAGTCTGAAAATCAGACGCTATTGCAAATAACCAGTTCGATTGATGAAATCGATTGGGCTAGCGTGAATCTGGTGATTGAATGCGTGCCCGAAGTTCTGGAACTCAAACACACGCTTTTCAAAACACTGGTCGATCACGCGCCGGCCCAAGCCATTCTGGCCAGCAACAGCTCCAGCTTTCCCATTAGCCGGATTGCGCAAGGCTTGCCCACGCGTGAGCGCATGCTTGGCCTGCATTTTTTTATGCCCGCCCATATCGTTCCCTTGGTGGAGGTGGTCATGGGGCCCGATACAGATAAAGACGTGGCGGATTCGCTGGCCGCCTTTATGCGCCGTTGCGGCTCGGTCCCGATCTTGGTCAGAAAAGATATCCCTGGGTTTATTGCCAATCGCTTGCAACACGCTCTGGGTCGCGAGGCGTTTTCCTTGATTCAGGAAGGCATTGCCACGCCTGAAGATATTGACGCAGCGGTGCGTTTTGGTTTCGGCTTCCGGTATTTGGCTGCCGGACCTATTATGCAAAAAGAACATGCCGGGCTGGATGTGCACGCCGCGGCAGCCGCCACGATTTATCCGACGCTGTCGAATATTTCTGTTCCACCGCCCGTGCTGGCTGATAAGCCTCAAAAAGGCACGATTGGAATGAAGTCGGGCGAGGGGTTTTACAAATGGTCGGATGAAAGCATGCGGGTCGAGAGGGCGCGTTATGAACGGGCGTTGCGCTCGGGCCTAAGCGTGCTGGCCGAAGATTTGCCAAAAATAGAGCCGTAGCAATCGGGTCTCTGGTTTTAACTGGGTAGTTGTTCAGTTATCTTGTGTATCTTGTGTTGTCAGCAACAATAGGACGGCGTCGCGTTTGGCTAACAGGTGCTGGCGCAGAATCGCGGCCAAGCGCTTGCCATCGCGGGCTTCGAGTGCTTTGAGCATTTCTTCGTGCTCTACAACAGCGTTGTCCCATTTTTCGGCACGCAAGTTCGAGCGAAAGCGCAATGCCTGTAGCCGTCGGTTCACAGACGTATAGATTTGCCGCAAAGCCGAGTTACCTGCAGCTTCGTTGATTTGATTGTGGATTTCCTGATTTTTGTTGTAGTAACCCGACAGATCATTCTGTGCATGACAGGCAAGCATAGCGTAGTGCAGGGCCTTGATTTGGGCGAGCTCCACTGGGGTGATGCGCTCGCAGGCCAATTCCCCCGAAAAGGCTTCCAGGCCACTCATTAGTTCGAATGTTTCGCCAATCTCTGCTTCCGACATTCGCGATACCGTGGCGCCGCGGTTTGGAACGATTTCGATCAGCCCCTCTGAGGCCAGCACCTTCAGTGCTTCGCGCAAGGGAGTGCGGGAGATTCCCAGAGTTTCGCAGAGTTCGCGCTCGTTGAGCCTGGCTCCGGGGGTCAGCACCCCTTCGACGATGAAATTGCGCAACTGCTCGACCACCGTGTCATGGAGTCTTAATCGCGGTACCTTGGGCAGTACGGGAGCCAAGGCTTGATCGGTCTTGGTATTCAAGTTTTGCATGCAAAATGGCAGGTAAATGATCTGGAACGATTTTACTTCATCTTGCGGGCTCGGATAGAGGAGGGTAAACGCTATACGAAATAATAAAGTTTTTACTTTTCTGGGTGGTTTTTCTTTGATATAGTATTTTGCATTCAAAATACAAAAGGAAATCACATGATCAAACTTGACTTCCATCCTGCCGGTCGTCATTTTTTGCAGATCCCAGGGCCCAGCGCTGTGCCGGATCGCATATTACGGGCAATCAGTTACCCTACGATTGACCATCGCGGACCCGAATTCGGCGCTTTGGGGCTTAAGGTATTGGACGGCATCAAGAAGATTTTCAACACTCAGCAGCCGGTCATTATTTATCCTTCTTCAGGCACGGGCGCCTGGGAGGCGGCGCTGTCCAATACGTTGAGCCTGGGCGATACCGTCTTGATGTATGAAACCGGGCAATTTGCCACTCTATGGAAAAAAATGGCGGAAAAACTAGGGCTCAAGCCCGAGTTCCTGTCATCGCCCGGTGATGATGGTTGGCGTCACGCGGTTTCGGCACAGAAGATTGAGGAACGTTTGCGCGCCGATTCCGGTCATGTCATTAAAGCGGTTTGTGTCGTGCATAACGAAACGTCAACGGGAGTGACTTCCGATATGGCTGCTGTTCGTCGCGCTATCGATGCGGCGAAGCATCCGGCGCTCTTGCTCGTCGACACTATCTCTGGTCTGGGTTCAATTGATTACCGTCATGACGAGTGGGGGATAGATGTGACGGTTTCAGGGTCCCAGAAAGGTCTCATGCTGCCCCCGGGTATCAGTTTCAATGCTTTGTCCCCCAAGGCCATCGAAGCCAGCAAGACTGCCGGGCTGCGGCGCAGTTTCTGGGATTGGACTGAAATCATTGAGATGAACAAGACGGGCTATTGGCCTTACACGCCCAATACCAATTTGCTGTATGGCCTGTCCGAGGCGCTCGATATGATTCTGGACGAAGGGCTGGAGAATGTTTTCGCCAGACATCAGCGTTTGGCCCACGCTTGTCGCGCGGCCGTACTCGCCTGGGGCCTGGAAATTCAATGCGCCGACCCGCAGGCCTACAGCCCGGTCCTGACAGGTGTGATGACACCGCAAGGCGTCGATGCGGACGCGGTGCGAAAAACAGTCTATAAGCGTTTCGATATGTCGCTGGGCGCGGGTTTGGGCAAAGTCAAAGGCCGCATGTTTCGCATTGGCCATCTTGGCGACTGCAATGAACTGACATTGATGGCCGCGCTGGCCGGCTGCGAGATGGGACTGCAACTCTCAGGCGTTCGACTGGCCGCCAGCGGCGTGACGGCGGCAATGGATGACCTGGTGAAGATTTAACGTACAGCGTCGATACCGCCACACAAAATATAACGGAGACACTTCATCATGAAACGCTTTCGCTTTCGCGCGACAAGTACTATTTTGCTTTTGTTATGCCTGATGTATTTCTTTACCTATCTTGATCGGGTCAATGTCAGTACTGCCGCGGTCGGATTTTCCAAAGACTTTGGTCTGAACAAGACCGAGGTTGGCTTGGTGTTTTCAGCGTTCGCGTATCCGTATTTATTGTTTCAGGTCATCGGCGGCTGGGTCAGCGACCGTTTTGGTGCGGGTAGAACGCTTATTTTTTGCGGTCTGGTGTGGGGCGTTGCGACGGTGCTGACCGGCATGGCCGGTGGCCTGACGTCCATGCTGATCGCGCGCGTGCTTCTGGGTTTTGGTGAAGGCGCCACGTTTCCCAGTGCAACGTCGGTGATGTCGCGCTGGGTGCCCAAGGGAAAGCGTGGCTTTGCCCAAGGCATTACGCACTCGGCATCTCGCATTGGCAATGCCGTCGCGCCGCTGATCGTCGTGGCCATCATGGCCAGCTATGGCTGGCGGGCTTCATTCTATGTTGTGGGTGCGTTGAGCCTGGCGTGGGTGGTACTGTGGGCGCTGTCCTACAAGGAACACCCGAAAGATCATCCGCGTATCACGCAACAAGAGCTTGACTCATTGCCCGAACCCAGGAAGCAGGCCACCAAAGTAGCCTGGAAACACCTGTTCAAGCGTATGGCACCGGTGACAATCGTTTATTTTTGCTATGGCTGGACGCTATGGTTATTTCTAAGCTGGATCCCGCAATACTTTTTGCACAACTATGATCTGAACTTAAAGAAATCGGCCATCTTTGCCTCCAGCGTTTTTTTGGCTGGAGTCATCGGTGATACGTTGGGCGGTATTGTTACCGACAAAATCTATAAGCGCACCGGAAGCCTGAAGTACGCGCGAAGCTGGATGGTGTCGATATGCATGCTGCTCGCTCTGTTCTCATTGGTGCCCCTGCTATACACCCATCATCTCGTCGTATCTGCGATGAGTCTGTCGGCGGGATTCTTCTTTGCCGAAATGACCATTGGACCGATGTGGGCAATTCCGATGGACATTGCTCCGCAGCATTCTGGAACCGCCAGCGGGATGATGAATACGGGCTCGGCGCTAGCGGCCATTCTTAGCCCTGTCGTGGGCGGTTTTCTTATTGACCGCTTCGGTAACTGGGATTTGCCTTTTCTTGGCAGCATGATTTTAATGGGCTTAGGCGTTATTCTGGCATTTCGCATGCAGCCTGAAAGCAAGTTCGACGTCAACGTCGGTTTGCCACCCGCGCAGTTGCAGGTTGAAGCAGGAAAGACGTCTCGGTGAGAGCGGCCATTGGGCTCGAGCCTATTCACGATAGGGAAGGTGATGAAGCATTCCGAAGGCCCTGAATTAGAACTTGCCCACCGACTGGTACAGGCGCGTCAGGCAGTCTCGCCCATACCTGACTTGCCTGCGGGGCTCGTACCGTCTAGCGAAGCCACTGGAAATATAGTCGGACTTCTCCCTGTGCAACTTATTATCGAATAGGCTTATTTCGCCATGGCGCACACTCCCTCCTTATTGCCGATAAGACCGGCTCGTCTAGTTGCGTCTGCGACCGGTGGGGGAGCAACGCCGCTCGTGACCCGATTGCGTCGGGAATTGCGAGGCGATGTGCTCTTTGATGCGGCCAGTCGCGGTCGCTACGCTACGGACGCGTCGATCTATCAAATTACTCCAATGGGTGTGGTCGTGCCGCGCGATCAGGCCGATGTGCTACTTGCGCTGGAAATCGCTCGTGACCAGAATGTGCCGGTTCTGGCGCGTGGCGCTGGTACGAGTCAGTGCGGCCAGACAACGGGCGAAGCCCTGGTGATTGACACCAGCAAATGGCTTAACAAGGTGATTGACTTTGATGTAGATGCGCATACGGTCACGGTAGAGCCGGGCATTGTTCTGGATCATCTGAATGCCTGGCTAAAGCCGCATGGTCTGTGGTTTCCGGTGGATGTGTCGACGGCAGCGCAATGCACCATCGGTGGCATGGCGGGCAACAATTCTTGCGGATCGCGTTCGATCGAATACGGCAATATGGTGCATAACGTGCGTGCCATCGACGCCGTGCTGGCCGATGGTACACAGGCGCGTTTCGGCTCATTGCGCGATATGCCCGATGGCGTTCGCATGGCAGGCATTGTGCGGGGGCTGCGCGATATTGCGGCACGCGAACGCCATGAAATTATCGAGCGCGTCCCTAAAGTGTTGCGTCGGGTGGCCGGCTACAACATCGATATCTTCGATTGCCAGAATCCGCGTGCCTATACCGACGATGGCGTGGCCAACCTGGCCCACCTTCTGGTCGGTTCAGAAGGAACGCTGGCCTATAGCCGACAATTGACGCTGGGCGTCGTGCCCTTGCCTGTTAACAAGGTATTGGGCGTGGTCAATTTCCCGACCTTCTACAAGGCGATGGAATCGGCCCAACATATTGTCAGACTTCAACCTATGGCGGTAGAGCTGATCGATCGCACGATGATTAATCTGGCCATCAGCAATCCGGCGTTCCGTCCTGTCATCGAACGCGCGTTGGTCGGACAGCCCGCCGCTATTTTGCTGGTTGAATTCGCTGGCGGCGACAAGGCCGAACAGCTTGCACGGCTTGCTGAACTGGCTGATTTAATGGGTGAGTTGGGTCTGCCAGGGTCGGTGGTGTTCATGTCCGAAGCCGCTGCCCAAAAGGCGTTGTGGGATGTGCGCAAGGCGGGCCTGAACATCATGATGAGCATGAAGGGCGACGGCAAGCCCGTATCGTTCATCGAAGATTGTGCCGTACCGCTTAATCATTTGGCCGAGTACACCAGCAGGCTCACCGACGTGTTCCATAAGCATGGTACCGAGGGGACCTGGTATGCCCATGCCAGTGTGGGCACGTTGCATGTGCGGCCTATCCTCGATATGCGGCGCGACGGTGCCGCCAAAATGCGCGTGATTGCCGAGGAAGCCTCTGAGCTGGTGCGCGAGTATCAGGGAGCGTATTCGGGTGAGCATGGCGACGGACTGTGCCGTGGCGAATGGGTCGCCTGGCAGTATGGGCCACGCATCAATGAAGCTTTTAGTGAAATCAAGGCACTGTTTGATCCGGACAATCGTTTCAGTCCCGACAGGATTGTGCGGCCGCCAAAAATGGACGATAGAAGCAATTTCCGTTTTGGACCTGATTATCACGTGTCGTCGATCGATACGGTCTTGGATTGGTCGGTCTGGAACGTCGAGCGCGATCCTCTAAGTGGTAAAGAAAGCCAAGCGGGTACGGGCGGCGACAAGACGGGCGGATTGGCCAAGGCCGTCGAAATGTGCAATAACAATGGCCATTGCCGCAAATTCGACGCCGGTACCATGTGTCCTAGCTATCGCGTTACGCGTGACGAGCAGCATCTAACGCGCGGGCGCGCCAATACTTTGCGGTTGGCTATTTCGGGGCAATTGGGTCAGGCTGGCCTAGCTAGCCCCGAGGTCAAGGAAGCGCTGGATCTTTGTGTGTCCTGCAAGGGTTGCAAACGCGAGTGTCCGACAGGCATTGATATGGCCAAGTTCAAGATCGAGGCGCGTAGTGCCTGGGCGAAGCTGCACGGCATCACGTTGCGCGAGCGCCTGATTGCCTTTATGCCGCGTTATGCGTCGGTGGCGGGAAAACTAGGGTGGGCGCTGGCGTTAGCTGACAACATCCCCGGAGTTTCTCCCTGGTTGAAACGCATGATAGGCTTCGCGCCGCAACGTTCCTTGCCACGCTTTAGACCCTCATTTTTGTCGACGGTGAAGGCGCCCGAGGCCATCAGTGGCAGCGGCCGTGAAGTCATGCTGTTCGTCGATACCTTCAACAACAGTCTGGAACCCGAGAATGCCCGAGCAGCGCAGAAGGTTCTGGAGGCGGCTGGTTATACCGTGCATTTCAATACTAAGGCCGGCGAGCGGCCTCTTTGCTGTGGGCGAACATTTCTCTCGGCCGGTTTGGTAGAACAGGCGAAGGATGAGGCACGCCGCATGCTCGATACCTTCAAGCCGTTTGTTGAACGTGGAATACCTATTGTCGGGCTCGAACCTTCTTGCTTGCTGTCGCTGCGCGACGAGTTTCTTAATTACGGGTACGGTGATGAGGCGCGGCAATTGGCCAGTCAGGCTTTCCTGTTCGAGGAATTTCTGGTCAGGGAAC
>JBDTLC010000014.1:0-21285 GCA_039935015.1 Paralcaligenes sp.
GGTTTCCCTTATCTGGCAGGGCAAGGCGAGGCCTACTTGACCGTGCAACTGCACGACTTTGCCAAGGGCGAGCGTAACAACCCGATCATGGTGCCTATTGCCAAAGCGATGAATCCTGACCAGATAAAGGCCGTCGCTGCCTATTATTCACAACTCCCCACAGTATTTGACGCAAGGGAGTTAAGCGGTCACGTAGATACCTATCCCCATAAGAATGCGCCGGGCGCGTGGTTGGCCAATCGGGGCGACTGGGAGAACAACATCCCTGCATGTATTCAATGTCATGGGCCAGGCGGTATAGGGGTTGGCACAACTTTCCCGGCGTTGGCCGGCCTGCCGGCTAAATACATTCATGAGCAGTTGATCGCCTGGAAAGAAAAAAAACGCGCGCCAGGTCCTTTAGCGCTGATGGGAGAAATCGCGGCTCGCATGAACGAGGCGCAAATGACGGCGGTTGCCGATTACTTTGCGGCATTGCCGGCCTCGGCGAGAACCTCTTCAGCACAAAAACAAGGAGCAAAATGATGCCTCCGATCTCCATCCGTTTTGTTCTAAGCACGTTCACTGTTTCAGCACTTGGACTGGCCTGTACCGTCGTGGCGCAAACGCCCACCATAACGATCCCTAACAGTACAGCCACCACAAAAAAGGCTGCCAACCCAACCTTTACGCCTCCAGCGGCCGATTCCATTCCCGACAATGATTTCGGCAAAATAGTGAGAAAAGGACAAGATATTTTTCTGAAAACTGGCGACCACGCGGCAGATTTTGTAGGCAACACCATGAACTGTGTCAGTTGTCACATGGATGCCGGGCGGCGTAAAAACGCCTCACCTTTATGGGCAGCCTACGTTCTGTACCCAGCCTATCGCTCAAAGAACGGGCACGTCAATACGTTGGCCGAGCGCCTGCAGGGCTGTTTCCAATTCAGTATGAATGGCGCCAAGCCGGCCGCCGACAGCGACACCATTGTGGCGTTGGAAAGCTATATGTACTGGCTTGCGAAGGGTGCGCCTACCGGAGTCAAACTCGATGGTCAAGGGTTTGCGCCCCTGCCCAAGCCGGCCCAAAAAGCCGACTATACGCGCGGCCAGCAAGTGTTTCAACAGAACTGCGCTTTATGTCACGGCGCTAATGGTGCCGGGCAAAGCGCCTATGGCAAGATGGTGTTTCCCGCTCTTTGGGGAAACGAGTCCTATAACTGGGGCGCAGGCATGCATAGTGTCTCTACCGCGGCTGCTTTCATCAAAGCTAATATGCCATTGGGTAAAGGTAACACGCTAAGCGACCAAGATGCCTGGGACGTCGCCTATTATATGAATAGCCATGAACGGCCTCAGGATCCGCGCTTTAACGGCTCGATCGAAGAAACCCGCAAGAAATTCCATGACTCTGCGACCGACCTGTATGGCCAAACTATTAATGGCAAGATCCTCGGCGCCCACTCCACGCCGGCCGGCGGCAAGCTACGCGCCGATAAGAACGTATCAATGAAGTAATGCATGGCAAGCCGTGTTACTTGGGCCCCAGAATTGTTTCCAGATTGGCTTCAGGCGGGGCCCCTATTGCAGAGTGCAGTATGCCCTCTGCATCTTCGTAAAAAATGGCCGGCGTGGCCTGCATTCCCAATTCGCTCATCAGCGCCTTGTTCGCGAGCAACGTCGCATGCAGTTTCGGGGAAATGGACTTCGATGGCTGAATGCCTCCGCTTGCGAAGTTTTGTTCATTTTTGGTTAAAGCTTTGGCAGGATCAGACGCCTCCAGGATGGCGGCCGCTTTGCCGGGACTGGTATCGGTTAGTATCCCCACGACAATGTTTCGAATTTGAACTTTCCCAGCCTTTACCCAGGGACGAGATTGCTCCCAGAACTTGTGACAATAAGGACAGTTCGGATCAGTGAACGCATAAACAATACGTGGAGCCGTAGCGCTGCCGTCACGGACCCACTTGCTTGCCTTCAATTGCGCCAGCGTACGCTCGGACATGGGCTTTGCGATCGCCGCCTTCAAGGGCTCGCGGGTTATATTGTTTCCTTTCATGTCAAACACCGACCCCACCATGACATGCTTGCCATCGGGCAGGAGATAAAGGGCATAGGGTTGCTGATCCATGTACCCGGCATAAGCTTTCAATCCATCAACGGCAGGCAGCTCTCCCACCACTTTCAAGCCGTGTTCTTGCAAGGCCTTGATAGGAGCCGGCAGTTCTTGTGCGCTTACCTGCGATGCAGCTAGGATCAACGCAGATGCCAACGCCACGGCGCTTAGCGATTTGAAAAAATTCAATACAATTTCCTTTAAGTGGCTGCTCACAAAATATCTAACGGGTAAATATATTGGAACACAGCTTATCAATTTACAGCATCAAACACTAAAACGATCGCGTGAAATTTGCAACTGTTTATGATCGGCGGCACAGGTTCAATTTCAACCAAGATCCGTTCCGGCCGGCCCGCGTATAATAAAACCCAGAGCAGTCTGGCAAAGGATTGGACCCATGACATATCGCAAGCCGGCCAATTCCACGTGGGCCGATGCCATCAACTTGTTAGAACAGGCGGATCGCCTGCACAAACAATTCTTCCGCTTGGGTCACGGCGCCGTTCCGGGCCCGACATGGGAACCACCAGTCGACGTTTTTGAAACTCATCAACACTTATCCGTCTTGGTCGCACTGCCCGGCGTCGCACCCGATCAGGTGCACGTTGTCATCGACCACGGCGCATTGATCGTAGTAGGCGAACGACCTATGCCCGTGCCTACCACGGCACGTATCCGGCGCATCGAAATTCCCTACGGACGTTTTGAACGACGTATCGATTTGCCGGCAGGCAAATTTGAAATCAACGAATCTAGCCTGATCAACGGCTGCCTGCTGCTTAGCCTGCGTAAACTGACTTAGATACCCGAAGGACGACAGGCGAGCCATGAACCACGATATGTCAGACGCTAAGGCACAAGGCGAGAACCCCGCAACGGCAGAGCCTGCCCCGGGTCAGGCCGTTGTGGCCGCAATTCCGGATCTGCCCGAAAAGTCCCTAGTTATTATCCCGGTTCGTAATCTGGTGCTCTTTCCAGGCTTGGTCGCGCCTATCTCCATTGGCCGGGACAGCTCCGTTCTGGCGGCGCAGGAAGCTGCCCGGGCCGGGCGCCAAATAGGCATCGTGCTGCAAAGAAGCCCAGAGACTGCCGACCCTGGGCCCGATGATCTGTACAGCGTTGGCACAGTCGCCAGCATCCTGCGCTACGTCACCACACCTGACGGCTCACACCATATCATTTGCCAGGGAGAGCAACGCTTTCGTATTCGCAATTTCCTGGAAGGATTCCCCTTTCTTGCAGCCCATGTCGAAAAATTCGACGAACAGCAAACCACCAATCCTGAAATCGAAGCACGCATGATTCAGCTCAAGACTCGAACTGAAGAGGCGCTGCAGCTGATTACCCAGGCACCCACCGAGCTTGCAGAGACAGCGCGAAACATTACGTCGGCCACTCTGATGGCGGATTTTGTCGCGGGCGTTATGGACTTGAAGCCCACCGAAAAACAAGATGTTCTCGAAACTTTCGACCTGCTTACACGCCTGAATAAAGTGCTGGAATTCCTGGTTCATTTCGTGGAGGTGCTGCGCATCAGCCGCGATATCGATCAGCAAACCAAAGAACGGTTTGAAGACAGGCAGCGTGAAGTTCTGTTACGCGAACAACTGAAGACCATACAAAAACAATTGGGCGAAGTAGAAGGCAACTCTGCCGAGATCGCAGAAGTCGAGGCCAATATAGTCAAAGCGAAGATGCCCGAAGAAGTTGATACGCAGGCCAGAAAGGAACTCAAGCGACTCGAACATATGTCGGATACGTCCGCCGAATATTCCATGCTGCGCACCTATCTGGACTGGCTCACCGAACTGCCTTGGGCCGTCAGCACTGAAGACCGTATCAATATCGCCGACGCACGCCGCATCCTCGACGAGGATCACTATGGCCTGCAGAAGATCAAGCGGCGTATCCTGGAGTATCTGGCCGTACGCAAACTGAATCCGCAAGGCAAAAGCCTGATTCTCTGTTTCGTAGGGCCACCGGGCGTGGGCAAGACGTCGCTGGGTCACAGCATTGCCCGTGCAACTGGGCGATCATTCGTGCGCCTTAGCCTGGGTGGCGTGCACGATGAAGCCGAAATTCGAGGCCATCGTCGCACGTATATCGGCGCGCTACCGGGCAACATTATCCAGGCGCTCCACCGCGCGGGGGCCAAAAACTGCGTGATGATGCTCGATGAAATCGACAAGCTTGGCGCGGGCGTGCAAGGCGACCCTTCTTCGGCGCTGCTTGAAGTGCTCGATCCTGAACAAAACCCGACCTTCCGCGACAACTACCTGGCCGTGCCGTTCGACTTATCCCAAGTCTTGTTTATCACCACAGCCAACATGCTGGACACCATCCCCGGGCCGCTACGCGACCGCATGGAGGTGATTTCCCTGATAGGCTACACGCAAGAAGAAAAGACCCAGATTGCCCTGCGTTATCTGATCGGACGCCAGTTGCAAACTAACGGCCTGTCGCCCGAACAGTGCGAAATTACGGAGTCTGCCGTGCGCGCCATCATCCGCGACTACACGCGCGAGGCGGGCGTGCGTAATCTTGAACGCGAAATAGGCAGCACCTTTCGTCATGCGGCCATGCAGATCGCTGAAGGGACCGCGCAACACGTGCACATCGATGTAGCTGATCTGGCACCCATTCTCGGGCCCGAGAAATTCGAAAGCGAACTGGCCATGCGGGTGAGCCTGCCAGGCGTCGCCACTGGACTAGCCTGGACTCCGGTCGGAGGTGATATTTTATTCATCGAAGCCAGCCGCACCCCTGGCACAGGCCGGCTGATTCTTACTGGGCAACTGGGCGATGTCATGAAGGAAAGTGCTCAGGCGGCCCTAACCCTCTTGAAAGCCCATGCTGCCGAATATAAGGTCGAGCCAGACCTATTCAAGGAGAGCGACATCCACGTGCATGTGCCTGCCGGCGCGACCCCCAAAGATGGGCCTAGTGCAGGCGTGGCAATGTTTGTGGCGCTAGTTTCCATGGCAACGAATATCGCTGTACGAAGCGACTATGCCATGACGGGTGAAATCAGCCTGCGCGGCCTGGTATTGCCCGTGGGAGGCGTCAAAGAGAAAGTGTTGGCCGCCTTGCAGGCTGGAATAAAGACGGTATTGCTGCCTGCACGAAATAAAAGAGACCTGGAAGACATCCCGGAAGACGCGCGCAAACAACTACAATTTATCTGGCTCGATGCCGTACAGGATGCCGTCAAAGTCGCCCTGACGGAGCAGGCGGGTAGTTGATGCTCGATCTGTAGCGGCAGCCCTTGTGGCTGCCAGTTGATTTGATATTCACGATGGCAGCCACAAGGGCTGCCGCTACATAAGCGGCGCCAGGTATTGATCGGCCGAAAGACCAAGAATCTTCAAGGCGTCCAATTTCGAATTTTGCTCCAGTTCGGCATAGACAGAGATCTCATCACGCACCTTCATTCCCAAGGCGTCTTCGAACATCGCCTGATTCGATACGAGCTTGTAATCTTTCCGTGTGTTTTCGCTGCCCAGATTTGACTGGAATATCCCGGCGGCACTGACCGGCAAGAAATCTTCATAGGTAATGGGATCGAACCGAATATACTCCTGCAGGACAAGCTGATCCCAGGTTTGCGCGGCTATGGCCGGCTTCGCGGTGAGCGTCTCGCGATTGACGCGTGCATAAAAAAACCCCAAGCCCCGATTTCGCAGTACCTCGAAACTATCCGGAAACTGCTCAAAGACCTTGTTCAGAGCATCTTGATAAACTGTCGCATACACGTCCTTATTGACGCCCTGAGTCAACCGACGGACCTGCGCAATGAGCTCGTCGTAAAGCTCACGACCGGCTTTAGTCAAGGCCAGGCCGCGCTGCTCGATCTCACCAAAACGCGCTGTGTGCGTACCCTTACCGCTACCATGATTTTTGAAAAAAATGGGCTCGCGAAGTGCCATGAAACTGGTTTGACGCAATAATATCGGGCACTCTCTGCGCGGCGGCCCCTCAATGGTTTCCTTGGCCGTTATACCGTGTTGAGGCATACGCAACTGCGCAAGATCTATATCTAAAGTGCGGGGCGTCAGATGATTAATGTGGGGACCCTTGAAGCACACGACATCCGCTATCAGGGGATGTGCTTTACGCAACAAGTTATAAGTTTTCTCGTCAACCGTTGCTTCATGATGCCATCTGAAAGTAAACAAGGCCTCACCAACGAATTCTTCGGCCTTTGAGGGTGTTAATCCGCCCTCTTCCTCAAATTGTTCAATAAGCTTGAGGCACAATGGCGTGAAAATTCTTCGTTGCGCCAAAATCTCGGCTGCCTTGTCGCGCAGCTCCTCATCCTCGATAAGTTCCAGCCTCAACAAAGAAGTAAACACCCGAAACGGATTGTTGGCCAGGGCTGCCTCTTCGACCGGTCTGAACGCCGTCGAATGCACCGGAACGCTGGCGACGGTCAGGTCATAGTAACCAACCGGGGTCATGCCCATCACTGCAAACAGGCGACGCAGCGTCGCCAGCTCCAGCGACGTCCCAACCCGGATGGCGCCGTGCCGTTCGACATCCAATCGATTCAGCTGACCGGTGGCGCTCAATTGCTGCCTTATTGTTCCCCCTTGAGACAACACATGGGTATTGACCTCTTTAACCAGCTCGAGTAGCGTACCGTACTGAGGCACTTCCTTCTGATACATTGCCGACATGGCTTGCGAAAATAAGGTGCGCGTATCATCCGTGCTAATAAACGTGTTGTCTGACATTTACGTTGATCCAAACTCTTGATTGATGAGCGATGATTGCTGTGTTTGTGCCCGCAGCAATAGCTCGGCAATATGTAAAGTGTCGCGGCACACTCCCTGCTTGATCTGCTCTTTGCAGCTAAAACCGTTGGTCAAAACTATCGTATCCGGCTTGGCGGCGCGCAGCGCGGGAAATAACACCTGCTCGCCAATGTTTCTCGACAGAGCTTCATGGTCGGGATTAAAACCGAAAGAGCCTGCCATGCCGCAGCAACCGCTGTCCAACTGGGTCCACCTTGCCCCCATGCGATTCAATAACTCCTGATCGCCTTTGACGCCAAACAAGGCTTTCTGATGGCAATGCGTATGTATCATTACCTCGACATCAAGCCGCGGCGGCTGGTAGTTGCGGGAAACCAGAAAATCACTTAATAACCACGCATTATCGGCAATCCGCCTAGCCCTGGAGTCGCCCGGAAACATTTTTACTAGCTCGTCTTTAAATACAGACATGCATCCTGGCTCAAGGCCAACCAGCGCCACCGGCCCCGCTTGCCCATTTTCAAAGGAGCTGCCAATCGTATTGATGATTTGCTGCAACCGGCGCTTGGCGGCATCAAGGTAGCCGAAATCGTACAGTGGCCGACCGCAACACAACTTCTTGGCCGGCAGCACCACATGGAAACCCGCATGCTCAAGGACTTTCTGAGCGGCACGCGCTACATCGGGGTGAAAATGCTCGCAAAAGGTATCGACCCAAAGCATGACCCGGGGACGCCCTAAAGATGCTGCGGCCCGATATCCATGGCGAAACGTGTGTCGGGAGAATTTTGGAAGACTACGGCCAGCCGCCACGCCAGCTAATTTTTTGGCGAAGCCGGCCAGCCAAGGAGTTTGAGTAAAGAAATTGGACAGGCCGGGCAGCCTGGCTGCCCACGGTGCCCAATCGCCAATTCGCCCCATGCTCCATGCTTGCCGCGGGCGCGTTTTTTTCTCGTAGAAATGCGATAGAAACTCAGCCTTGTAAGAGGCCATATCAACATGAGTCGGGCAATCGCTGCGGCAGCCTTTGCAGGCCAGGCACGTATCCAGCGCCTCTTTGACTTCAGTACTTTGCCAGCCGTCAGTAATGATCTCCCCCTGGAGCATTTCCCACAATACGTGTGCTCGACCGCGGGTAGAGTATTTCTCGTCACGTGTGGCCCGGTAGCTTGGGCACATCGTGTTGCCTTTCAGTGAACGGCAGCGCCCCATGCCAATACATCGCTCCATCTCACGCTGAAAACCCGTCCCCTCTGGGTTTATGAATTGCATACGGGTCACAGGCTTTACCACTTTGTAATCTGGGCCTACCCGCAAATTCTCGTCCATCTTGTTGGCAAAGACCACCTTACCGGGATTGAGCCTATTATCAGGATCCCAAATTCGCTTGAACTCCTCCAGCGCGAGCATCAGCTCTGCGCCAAACATAATTGGCAAAAACTCGGCCTTGGCCTGGCCGTCACCATGCTCACCAGACAACGAGCCGCCGAACTCAACCACCAGCTCGGCCGCCTCGCGCGTGAACTCGCGCCATTTCGCCACGCCCGCTATGCTGCGGGTATCAAACGTAATTCGCGCGTGAACGCAACCGTCACCAAAATGCCCATATAACGACGTTTCATAGCCGTAGCGAGCGACCAGTGCCTGAAATGTCCGTAAATAATCTCCCAGGCGCATCGGGTCGACGGCGGCATCTTCCCAGCCCACCAGTGGATCAGGCCGCCCCGGCTCGATCGAGATCGCGGTCGCCGACGCTCCGGTTTCGCGAATCAGCCACACCCGGGTCTGAGTAGTCCCATCGGCGATCAGCTTGGTACTGACCCGTGAACCCGGGCGATGGTTGAAATAATCTGCTGCACGCTGGGCCTGCGCCATAGCAGCCTCGACCGTGTCAGCCCCGAACTCCACAATAACCCAGGCATCACCTTCGGGTAGTAAGGCGATCTCTTCCGCACGTAATTGGCGCGCCTGCAACCCGCGGATAATCTGGCGATCGAGACCTTCGATAGCAATGGGGCCGAACGGCATGTATTCCGGTACGGCGTCGGCCGCGAGATAAATATCGTCGAAACCCAGAATCAATAGCACTCGTTTTTGCGGGCTTTTGACCAGGCGAACCCGAGCCTTCAAAGTCAGAGCGCAGGTCCCTTCGGTCCCTACCAAGGCACGTGCTACGTTGAATCCGTTTTCGGGCAGTAGCTGATCCAGGTTATAGCCTGAGACGCGACGCTTAATATTGGGGAAACGGGCTCGAATCAGATTGCCATATTTATCCGAGAGCCCTTTGAGGTCGGCATATATCTGGCCTCTTCGCCCACCCGCAGCGATGATTTCCGTAAGCTCTGCATCGGTGGTCGGGCCGACCCAAAACCGCTCGCCGTCGTAAGTCATGACCTCGAGCGCCTCGATGTTTTCCACCGTTTTTCCGGCCATGACCGAATGTGCGCCGCAGGAATTATTTCCGATCATGCCCCCAACAGTGCAACGGCTATGAGTCGCAGGGTCGGGTGCAAATGTCAATTCATGAACTTCCGCCGCATCGCGCAAGGTATCGCAAATTATGCCCGGCTCAACGACCGCAGTGCCTGCCTGCGGATCAAGTTCAAGAATGCGGTTGCAATACTTGGACATATCGAAGACAACCGCCACGTTGACGCATTGGCCGTTTTGTGAAGTTCCACCACCGCGCATCAAAACAGGTACCTGGTGCCGATAGCAGATCGCCGATGCCGCTACGAACTCTTCGATAGTCCGAGGAACCACGACACCAATAGGTACTTGCCGATAATTCGACGCATCCGACGCATAAAGCGACTTATGCAATTTGTCGAAATGGACCACCTCGCCCAATGCATTGGCCAAGTCACTTTCAAGTGCATCCCAGACCAGCGTCTGACGGGAAGGTTCAATCAGTTGGTTCATGCTTGGCCCGCCAGATACACCGTACTGCCGTGAATCACGACAGAAATGGATCGACCATTCGGATTAAGCCGCGCAATAGTAGCCATGCCATCAATCCCCCTATCAAAAGGTTTCTACCAGCCAGTTCGCTGCTCTATGCGATCCAGAGCCTTGTAGTAATTGCCTACAAAAGGCAAAAACCATGGATTACCGAAATAAAGGGGGTTGGATGGAAAAGGAAGGCTGTCGAACCCACAAGGGGCCCTCTGGGGATCGAGTATTTTCATGGCTGTCTGGTAACCTAAATAGGTTGCCATAGAGACGCCCGCACCCTGACAACCTCCCGCATAATGAACCCCCTCATGGATACCCATATGAGGCAGGTGATCAAACGTAAAAGCCACATTGCCCTTCCAGGCATGGGTAATGCGCGTACCCTGAACTTGCGGCCAAATGCTGCACATAAACTGATACAGGCTACGTGCGGATTCACGCTCGCTAACGTCTCGAAAACTGGCCCGGCCTCCAAAAATAATGCGCCGGTGGTCGGGCGTCAGGCGATACCAGTAAAGAATACGTTTGGTATCCACCAACATGCGCTTGTTTGGGTTCAGTTCGCGCACCAGATCAGGCGAAATCTCTTCGGTAGCGATAACAAAACTTGTGATGGGAATAATACGTTTCTGCAAATAGGGCATGGCCTCGCCGCTATAGCCATTAGTCGCCACAAAAACTTGATTGGCAAGCAGGTTCCCACGCGACGTCGCCAAGCCAAATTGCGCCGCATGCTGCTCAATCTTATTGACTTTGGCAAACCCATGCAGAGTACCACCGGCCGCTTTGTATGCCTCACGCAATACCCGATGGTAGCGCCCAGGATTGATGCCGCCGCTTTCTTCGACCACCATGCCTCCGTGGTAGAAGTCGCTGCCGATTTCCTCACGTTGACGGGACTTGGGAACCATGCGCACGGTCAAGCCCATCTCGTTCGCCAGGTGTTTAGCCTGCCTTTCCTGACGCAAATACGCCCCCCGAGAATGCGCACCGGTAAAGCGCCCGCAACGTTCATATTGAACATCAAAGCGCTCGCTCTTTAAAAATGATTCAAAGTGCGCAAAAGACGCAACCGAATCACGCACCATATGAGAAAAGCGCTCTTCACCCAACTTGGTCCGCATAGCCTCGGGCACCTTGAGGCCTCCGCTGACCATACCCCCATTTCGAGTGCTGGCACCCTCACCAATCCGGCCCGAATCCAATACCGCAACCTTCAGGCCGTTGCGGGCCAACTCGAGGCCGGCCGCCAGGCCACAATAGCCGCTACCGACAATGGCCACATCAACGACGGCTGGAATTGGGTTACGTTCATCAACGGGAGGCGTTTCATCCCACCAGTAGGGCCTGATGGCAAAGTCCGGATGAAAAAGACTTTCTAAGCCAGTCATGCTGTCTCGTCCTTGAAATACAAAAAACCTGTGATTCTCTTAGTGCGTGCCGGCTTGTTCATGACAGAGTCGCTGCGCTCTCGGTACCGCCCGCATAAGAAGGATTGAAATTTTCCCGTACGAAATGCTCGTAGTTGGCCACTTGCCGGTCCACCTCGAGATCATCCCATCCCATAATGTCGGCAACCGCCTGAGCCGCCGGACGAGCCACATTGAGGCCCATGTTATGCCCCCATCCCAAACTTACCCGACGGAACATCAAGTCGCTCAAGGTGCGTACGTGCTCATGCCGTGCGGCATGGCGCAGGTTTGCAATACTGACCTTCGGATATTCGACATCGAGAGGCGGCGAAGAGAGATCTTCAGGAAAGAGCTTTGCGGCGTGTGATAACTTGCCTGTCGGCCTGGTCGGTTTAAGGGTTTGACCAATACGGTCGGCTATTTTCTCACCGGCATAACGGTGATTCATGATCGGCATTCCTGTGAGCGCTATGGCATTGGGGAGCCCTTCAGCTTCCAGCTCATGGATGCTTAGTAACTTGACGATATCTTTTTCGCCCGTGGCGGCAGTGCGAGGACGCACACCGCACCAAGAATACACAATATCTTTTTCAGTGAGCTTGAACGTGGGAAACAGAAAATTGGCTTCTTTCAAAATGTACTCAATCTCTTCGGGCAACACGCGCGCATCGTCAGGATCACCTTCGAAAACAGTGTCGGTCGGGCCAAAGAAATGATACTTGCCCCAAGGCATGCAGTAGTATGGTTGCCCGATACTGCTAATCGTCTCCAAACCCTGCCCTTCGCACTCGGGCGGCAATTTGACTACCAGGTTTACACCCTTGATGCCGATCAAGTGCTTTTTCCGGGCTGGCTTACCCGCTTTGGCGATCACGAGGTCCACCCAGGGTCCGGCCGTATTAACCAGCATGCGCCCTTTTACCTGCGCCGTTTTGCCCGATCCCAGCTCATCCTCTAATGACACAAGCCAGGACCCATCAGGCTGAGACTCAAGACGGCTTACCTTGGTGTAATTACATATTGTCGCGCCCAATTGCTCGGCGTCCAGAACCGTATCGACGCAAATTCGCTCGGCCCAGTTGTACTGATACTCGGTATAAACACCCACACTGTCCAAAGAACTGTTCTCGGCCAGGTGCTTCGCCATGCCATATTTCCTTGCCGCCTTGCTTGCCGACATCCGCCTGTAGTTCAAGCTGACCTTGGAAAATCCTATTAACTCCAGTGCGCGAAAGCCCAGGTCTACTTTCCAGCCCGGATAATTACTCTCTTTGTGGACGGGGAAAAAAAACGTATGCGGAATTAGCCGCTCGGGCATCGTCTGGACGAGTTGAGTCCGACATTTCATGGCCAAACGCGCCATATGAATCCGGCGCATCAAATCGCCTGGCTTTAGAATGAATTGCCAGATCGGATGATCAGGTGACAAATGAGCCAGGCCACAATATAGCAACCGGCTCGAGCGGCTACTGGTGCCGCTGCCAAAATCACCCTTATCTACCAACAAGACCTTATAGCCTTTAGCCGCCAGGTTCTGGGATGCGCTCGCACCCGCGGCGCCCGCACCTATAACAACCACGTCAAAGCTGTTCCCATCGATTTGCGCAAATTCATTAACCACAAGAGGCTCCACCATTTATTCTAACGACGACGCAGAAAGGCATCTGCGCGGCCAACCTGTATAGCGTCTGTCATACCCCGGCAAGCATCGGCTCATCCTGAGGCTCGATCACCAGCTTCACCTCTTCGAGCCAGCCCTGACGCAATTCCGGCACAGAGCCCAACAACAATTTTGTATAGGGTTCACGCGGCTCAAGCAACACTTGCGCCGCTGAACCGCTTTCTACCACGCACCCATTCTGCAGGACCACGACCTCGTCAGCCAGCGACGCCACCGTCGCCATATCGTGGCTAATGAACACAATGGCCAGGTTCAGTCGGCTGCGCAGATCTTCGACCAGTCCGATAATGGACGCCGCAACGATCGTATCTAGAGCGGATGTAATTTCATCACACAGTAAGACCTCTGGCTCTGCGGCCAGGGCACGAGCCAGATTGACTCGCTGCTTTTCACCGCCCGACAGCTGGCCCGGCTTACGTTGAGCATAATGCGCGGGTAAATTGACCATTTCCAGAAGTGCCGCAATACGCGCCTCTCGCTGTGCCGGCTCGACATGGCCAAAAAATTTCAGCACCCGCCCCAGCGTCCGGCCAATCGTATGTTTAGAGTTCAGAGCCGTATCGGCCGACTGGAATACCATTTGGACGCGCCGCAGCTGCTCGCTAGTGCGGCCTTCGATACCATTTGCCAGAGCTTCACCTCCCACGTGCAACTCGCCGCTCGCTCTGGAATGCAAGCCCGCCACCACGCGCGCCAGCGTACTCTTGCCAGAGCCTGATTCACCAATGACCGCCACCACTTGGCCACGCTTTACCGTCAACGATACGTCTTTCAAAATTAGCGCTTTAGGTTTGCCATCGATGCCAATCCGGCCGTAGCCCGCCCAAATATTCTGCGCCTCCAGATACTTGCTCGAGGTATTGGCGGTGCGCTGCGCAGACGAGACCGAAACGACGGGCCAGCGATGACACGCCGCTATCAGTTGGCGAGTGTATTTTTCCTGTGGGTTTCCGATGATCTCGGCCGTTGTGCCTTCCTCGATCAAATCGCCCCTGCGCAAGACCACTATTCGATCAGCAACCTGCGCCACCACCGATAAGTCGTGGCTCACGAACAGGGCTGCAGTGCGATTTCGGCGTATCACGTCTTTCAATGCTCGCAACACGCCCACTTGCGTAGTGACATCGAGCGCGCTGGTAGGCTCATCGCAAACAACGAGTTTGGGATGCAGCAACAGACCCATGGCTATCATGAAACGCTGCAACTGGCCGCCTGACACCTGATGAGGATACCGCGCACCAATGCGATCGGGTTCTGGAAGGCCCAACACCCGATACAACTCGTGCGCGCGATCCAGGGCCTGAAGCGATGACATCAGTCTGCGAACCAATGCCGGTTCTGTAACCTGATCGTCCAGGCGCAAGCGCTGATTAAAAGACATGGCGGCGCTTTGAGCAATATAGGCTATTTCGTGACCACGTACCGCGCGCAAAGCATTATCGCTGGCGGTCAGCATATCCATGCCATCAAGCCACACCTGACCACGCCGCGCCGACAGGCCGGGACGCACTCGCCCCAGAGCACTTAGCGCCAACGTTGTTTTCCCCGAACCGGACTCCCCAATCAGTGCAAGCACCTCGCCCTCTCGGACAGTCAGCGATACGCCATTTACAGCGGGCTTCGTGCCATAAACAGGGGCAATCAGCAAATCCTTTATTTCAAGCAGCGCAGCCTGGCTCATTTCTGCATCTCCGCAAAAGCGCTTTCTTCGCCGCTGGCGTCTACCAGGAGATTCAAGGCAACCGACACGACGGCAATGGCCAATGCCGCATAGATGGAGGCATAGGAACCTGCCGCTATACCTTCAATATTTTCACGCACCATGCCACCCCAGTCAGCCAGTGGGGGCTGTACGCCCAAACCCAGAAAGCTCAAACTGCTCATGAACAAAATTGCAAAACTGACTCGAATGGCAAAATCGGCCGCCAAAGGATAAATGACATGAGGAACAATTTCGCCAAAGACTAGCCAGGCCGTACCTTCCCCTCGAGCCTGAGCAACACGCACGAAATCCTGTTGTATCAAGTCCACGCCCAGTGAACGGGAAATTCGGAACACGCTGGCGGAATACACCAGGCCAGTAATAATCACGATGACATGGATAGACGGCCCCAGGGCCGCGACAACCACCAGGCCTACAATAATTTTTGGCAGGGATAAAATCACGTCGACTACGCGGCACAATGCCAAATCGATCCATCCCCCCTTGACCGCGGAATATAAACCCAGGCTATCGCCAATCAAATGAGCAAGCGCCGTCGCACCCAATGCCATCATTAACGTCAGACGTGTGCCTCCGATCAAGCGCGACAAGACATCGCGACCTAAAACGTCTGTGCCTAGCCAGGCTTTCGAATCAGGGAACTGAAACGGAGTATAAGAAACGAACTGGGTCGGGTCATGAGGCTGCAGATAGGGCGCGAATATGGCCACCAGCACGCACCCTAGCAACACCGCCCCACTGGCCCACAACACCACGGCAAATGGCGGCTTTTTGGAAATAGCATTGACGAGCGGGCTCGCCGCACTGATCGTTGACTCGGTGGATTTCATTGTTCTATTCCTGATATGGGCTTCAGTGGCCCGCTTTGGAGCCGCGTACATCGAATACGGCGGCAAGCGTATCGGACAGCAGAATTAAAACAACGTACACGGCGCTAAAAAGCATGGCACAGGCCTGAATGACCGGCATATCCCTGGAAAGGACGGAATCGGTCATGAGGCGCGCAAGCCCCGGGTACGAAAAAATAGTTTCTACCACAACAACGCCACTGACCAAATAGGCAATATTGAGTGCGACCACATTGGCAATGGGCCCCACGGCCAGAATCAGTGCATGTTTACGCACGATGGTTGTGCGTGGCACGCCTTTGAGCATCGCCATTTCAGCAAATGGCTGGCTTAATAAATTACTGATAATGGCGCGAGTCATTCGTGCGATTTGCGCGGTAACAACGATGACTAGCGTCATGACAGGCAAGAACATGGCCTTGGCTTGGGCTTCGACTCCTGAGCCAGGGGTTAAATAAGAAATGGCGGGAAACCAATGCCACTTTACGGCTAGAAACAAGACGGCAATCGTCGCAATCAGGAATTCCGGCGTGGCCGATAAGCTAAGCACCACAATAGATCCGACTCGATCCACCCACTTGCCCGTACCCAGACTCATCAGCAGTCCCAAGCCAATTGAAAGAGGCACTGCAATCAACGCAGTAACGCCAGCCAGCAAGCCCGTATTAGCCGCACGCTCGGACAACATCGAAGCAACCGGGGTTCTGGTGACCATGGAAACGCCCCAATCGCCATGCAACATACCTACCAGCCATTCAAAATAGCGATATGCAGCCGGATGATTCAACCCCATTTGGGCACGCAAGGTGGCGACGGCCTCTGGGGTCGCATATTGACCCAAGGAAAGCTGGGCCACATCGCCTGGCAATATTTGGCAACCCACAAAAACCAGCAGGGAAACAAGCCAAAGCACAAACAAGGCCAAGAAGATACGGCCCACCCAGAATTTCACCATTCATGATCCTTATTTATATTAGCTGTCAGCAATCAGGCCACTGCATCAACTTTCCAGCCAGATTTGATCGGTAAAGAAGCACCCTCCCATGGGCGCAATCGGGATGGGCTTCAATCCTTTGACGCGATTTGAAAGGCCATCAACGAAATTGATAAACGCTGGCAATATCAACGCGCCTGAATTGTGCAAAATTGCGTCGATTTCGTGATATATCGCGATACGCTTGGGCTCATCGACGGTGGCGCGTGCTTGATCGATAAGCGAATCGAGTGCTGGATTGCTGTAATGAGAAAAATTCCATGGGGCGCCAGTCTTCCAGGTCAAGTTCAGCAATATGTTGTAAGTAGGGCGTGGGTTAAACGTGGTGGCGAAAAACGGCCGCTTCCCGACGATGGCAGACCAGTAACTATCGGCCGGCTCTTTTTTCAAATCCAGATTCAGGCCTATATTGGTTGCCTCGCGCTGCAAAATCTGCCCAATATCTACGCTGAAGGCCGACGCATCGCTAACATGCAGCGGCACTCGGTTTTTTCCCACTCCGCTTTTCGCCAAATAGAATTTGGCTTTATCTGGATCGGTCTTGCGTTGTTCCAGTGCGGTATTGCAATAAGGAGAGCCGCTAATAATCGGAAAGTCGTTAGCAATAACACCATTGCCCAATAAAGAGGTGCGCAACACGCGCTCGCGATCTATCAAATAACTTAGGGCCAAGCCTAAATTGGGATTATTCGCGGGAGCCATGTTGACGGCGCCCTGTATGGCGGTATAGCGCGGCGCCTTGGTAATGAACGGTTGGGCGGTCGTCGAGCCCTTTAACTGAGCAATGCTAGGGCCTCGAATATCAATCGCCATCTGCACATCGCCCGACAGCAAGGCATTGGCTCGAGCTACTTGATCAACGATAGGGAACATTTCAAATTCGTCGATATAGGGCTGACCCGATTTCCAATACTTGTCGTTACGCACGCAAATGGTTCGAACCCCCGGAGTAAATTCCTTGATGATGAAAGGCCCCGTGCCGATGGGTTTGGAAAAATCGTAAGTGCCGCTTTTGACGATCGTAAAAGGACTCGTGCTGAGCGTCACAGGGATGTCGGCATCGGCCTCCAGCAGTTCAACGACAATTGTCTGCGGCCCGTCTGCCTTGACCGCCTTGATATTCGCCACAAGTTGCTTGGCGCTGGATACGACCTGCTTTTCTTGATGACGCAAAATGGAAAACACGATATCTTCCATTTTTAATGGCGAGCCATCAGAGTACACAATTCCTTTGGCAATTTGGAATACCCACTCCTTACCGTCGCTTCTGCTTTCGAATGACTCGGCTACCTCTGGCAAGGCCTTGCCGTCGACATCCATACGAGTCAAATAACTGAATATGCTGGCGCATCGGATAAAGTCGCCAGGGTTGAGCGCGCGGGCGCCATCGAAGGTATCGTTTGCGCCCTGGGAATTCAAGGCTATGCGCACCCGGCCCCCTTTTTTCGGCTCGGTGCTCGCGGTTGCGGTTGCGGCATATGTCGTTTGAAGAACGCTCCATCCTGCCAAGGATGCACCAGCGCCCAGCAACAGCCCACCAAATTGACGCCGACTTATCGGCCTGCCCTCGGCGGACACGAGGTCAATACTTCGCGGATTCCGCTTGCTATCTTTTTCGGACGCCATAGCGCCTCCTTTGACTTGATGGGTTTTGATAACCATATCTACACCTCATGTTCGGTATACTTTATTATTCATTTACTATGAATTCAATAGGGTTATCCCCTAATTTCATTATTTATTTCGTTAAATCTATAATTTCAGTATACCTAACTAATATTGCGTATACGGAATAGCCCGCGAAGGCTATTGTTGAAGAACCCGCATCACCACCATATAGGAAGCCTTATGTTGCAAGAGCATCAAACCTTAAGCACCGAATTCCAGCATCCTGGAACGGTTCCGGTCGCATTAGGCAACCGGGTCTATGAACACCTTAAAGCCGACATTCTTGCGCAAGAAATACTTCCAGCCACCCTCTTGCAAGAGTCCGAAATCGGAGAACAATTCGGCGTCAGCCGCACTCCTGTCAGAGAAGCCCTGCGGAATTTGTTGAATGAAGGCCTGATCAGGCGCAGCGGCCGTTTCTATCAAGTCATAGAAATGTCGACCAAAGAGATCCAAGATCTCTATGAAGTGCGAGAAGCACTTGAGCGAGCGGCCGTGCGTCTATTTATAGAACGGGCGGGCGATACATCCATAGAAAGGCTGTTCGCGATTATTGAAAGCCAAACCCAAGCCTTGTCAGCTCAAGACTTTATGGCTTTCGCGAATTTCGATACCGAATTTCATTTAACTATTGCCGCAACAAGCAACAATCCTTTGTTGTTCCAGCAACTCTCCGCGGTACACGACAAGGCCAAGCTTGTGCGCAGGCGCGACGCAAAAACTACACCAAAGTGGTTTAACGGAGTCATCGTCGAACACGAACGCATATTAAACGCGTTGGGCCGCCGTGATATAGCCGTCGCAGACGCCGAAATGCGCTACCACCTTAACAGCGTTATACGGCTGCACCGAGGGCTCAAGCAAGAGCCTCGGGGACGCTCCGTTTCAGCCATTTAAAACCATTGAATAAAAGGCAGAGTATGAAAGTGGTATATATCGACTGTACAGAGCAGGGACATTCCATTATCAAAGAACATTCTCTGTTCGATAAGATACCTGACCTGATATTGAACGTGGGCGACCCCGACGACGGCCAGTTAGTTTCTTTGTTGGACGGCGCCGCAGCCATCATCAATGGGCATACCACCATGAATGCCGACCTGCTGGGCCTATGCAGTGCGCTCAAAATCATCGTTTTCCTGGGTACTGGCGCATCAAGCTATATTGACTTGGCTGCCGCGGAAAGGCAAGGCATTAACGTTCTGACCGTGCGCGGATACGGCAACCGAACCAATGCGGAACATGCTTTTGCATTAATCCTGAGCGCATCGCGCAATATTGCCAGCATGGATCGCGAAATAAGGCAAGGCAAGTGGGCCGCTTCAGAGGGTATAGAGCTTTCAGGCAAACGCCTGGGTATCGTTGGTGCGGGCGGCGTGGGCACCGAGCTTATTAAAATCGCCCACGCGTTCGGCATGGAAGTTGTTGCATGGAACCGCAGCCCTATCCCTGAAGGCCTTCCCTGCAAACAAGTGGCGCTCGACGAACTTTTGACTACTTCAGATGTTGTCTCACTGCATCTGACCCTCAACGACGCCACACACGGCATAATCGGAAAAGAGCAATTGGCTATGTTGAAAAGGGAGGCCATTTTAGTCAACGTCGGTCGCGGCGCGCTCGTTGACGAGATGGCGCTTATCGAGGTTTTAAAAAACAAAAGAATCCGACATGCGGGGCTGGATGTTTTTATACAAGAGCCCTTGCCACCCAGCCACGGATTGACCAAGCTTAACAACGTAACCTTAACCGCCCACGCGGCCTTTAACAGCCGTGAAGCCATGGTGCGCTTGCTGTCTCAAGGATTTGACACCTTGGCCCAGGAAATACAAAAACATTAACGACCCATTACATGAGGGACTTCCGATGCAAGCCTACACGCCATACGCCACGACCAGTGGATGGAATCAAATAACGAAAGGTAGCGACCGCGGCCACGAAAGGAAATTAAGCAGCGACCTGCGCATTAAATTTGCCATAGTCGGAGCCGGCTTTGCAGGGGCTGCTGTCGCAAGGCGGCTATGCGAACTTTATCCGGATGACGAAATCGTCTTGCTAGACGCCCTTCCCGCTGCAGAAGGCTCGGCAGGAAGAAGCTCCGGATTCATGCTGGATCGGGCTGATGCCAAAATTGATGTCAGAGGTGCGGGGCCGGAAAGCGACTGGCATACCGATATTCTTCAAGCTGGCCGTGCCTGGCTGGAAGACATCGTGTCAACCCAACACATTCGCTGCGATTGGCGCGACATTGGGCACTATAAAACCTCCACGACAGCGCTGGGCGCGAAAGAGCTCAACGCGTTGCTAGCCAGATTGGACGAAAAAGGCCTGCCCTATCGGCAGCTCTCTGGTGACAATATCCACAGCGAACTGGGCGCCTCACATTGCACCAATGCTGCCTGGTTTCCTAACTGCGTGCTTATCCAACCTGCCGAACTCATACATGGCCTGCTAGCCACTTTGCCCGCGCAGGTCACTCTTTACACCGAATCCCCAGTGCGTCGGCTTGATAAGGGGGCTCCGCATACCTTAATTGTCGGGCAAAATAAGATCCAGGCCGACATCGTTATTTTCTGCAACAACGTAACGCTGCCTTTTTTTGGCTACGGCAAGTACCGGCAAATTACCGTCTACACCTACGCCGGAATGACGCCAGAACTTACCGCCGAAGAATTGGACAAATTGGGGCAGGCCTCGGACTGGGGAGCGACGCCCGCTGAAAGGCTTGGGCCTACCACTCGCAAATTGAACTCACGGCGCTTCCTGTTTAGAGCCGGCTTCTCCTATAAAAAGGAACTGTCCCCCGACCATATCAATGCTGTTTTGCGTGATATGTATGCAAAAAGATATCCGCAAATGAGGAGCCACCAGTTTGAATACACCTGGGGCGGCGCGCTTAGCATGACGCGCAATGGCGTACCCATTTTCGGCAGGATGTCCGAAAATGTTTACGCCTTGTCTGCCTGCAACGCCTCTGGCATCCTGAAAATGACAGCTCTGGGGAAACTCTTGGCTGAAGAAATAGCCGGCATTAGCGGCCGCCTGCTGAGCGACACCCTACAATTCTCCAAGCCCTTATGGATACCGCCCGAGCCCATACGTAGCCTGGCCGTCAATTATAATTTTGCAAAATTAAAAAGAAAGATGCGTGAA
>JBDTLC010000015.1:0-23698 GCA_039935015.1 Paralcaligenes sp.
CTCGCGCAGTTCGTCGCCCAAATAGGCGGCTATCGTGCGCATGCCGAAAAGGCCGGCCTCGGCTTCGGCGGCGCTGTTGTAATTGGTATTGGTGTTGACGTCGTAGGTGTAGATTTCGCCGTGCGTATCGGTAATGAATTCAATGCCTGAAATGCCAATACCGTTATCGCCGATAAAGCGACGGTAACGTTCAATAATTGGGTTACTGAACCCTTTGATGACCTGAAAGCGTGCTGCGACGGCCACAGGTGTTGCTTCTGCAACAGGGCAGAATGCGTCGCCCACTTGGCACACGTCAGCGGGGCAAAGTTCGAAGCCAAGCGAGGTGTCGACGCGCACCGCGTACAGGAAGCGCCCACCCACGAATTCAACACGGGTGATGTAAGGCTCCGGAGAACGGATATATTCTTGAATCAGGGTTATGCCATCGATGGAATCTTCGAACGTGGGACTTTCAACATGGCTTTTCAAGGCTGCGACACTGTGAAACAGGTGCACGCCAAGCCCCTTTCCGGCACGATTATGTTTCGTAATGAACGATCCACGCATCTTGCCTGCGGCGGCAACGATGTTGTCGTGACCCACTGCCGCAATAGTGTAAGGCGTGCGAATGCCATAGTTTGCCAGCGCTGCATACTGCCCTATTTTGCTAACCTCAAGCTGCAATGCGCGGCTGTTATTGACCACTCGACGACCATGCGACTCTAGCCACGCCAGCACCCCAGCGGTATATTCCGGGGCATAGCGATGGCCGCGACTATGCGACGAGGCGCTCATGCGGTTGTAAAACACGCCTTCTGGCGGCACGCTGGAAAGATTCAGTAAGCCTTCGTTTAAAAACCACTCTTCGTAGGGCAGGTTAAGCTCGGCAAACGCAGTGCGTAGCGGCTCGACCCATACAGCATTTTCGTGAATCACATAAATTTTCGGCATGATCTTCTTTTAATAACGCGCAAGGCCCAAGCAGGCCCGTGCTAAATGAACCTCACCAGCATAACGACCTAACCACCCGTTGAAAACGAAGCAATATTCATATGGTTATCAACATATGATCTATAGGGTGTTTTTGCTTGCGCCTATACATGGCACCTACGAGAGGTGCCGCTACAAAAACGTTAACTGCCAAGATGGGTGCGTGAATGACGTAGCGGCAGCCCTTGTGGCTACCAAAACCATAGACACCTGAAGCCCCTTATGCAACATTACGCCCATCACCAATGCGCAAAGTTTCATTCAGACACAATTTTGGTCAAATGGAATAATGACAGCACGTCGAACGCGCTTACCGTACGTATGTCGTAATTTCATTTAAAACCACATCAAGTCCTTTTAATTTCGCACATTCGACATCACATTCAGAGCTTGCGGATCCCCACGGCAGTCCCTATTATCGCTCCAACTCATTGCTCCACGGCGCTGATAAAGCCCACTTTCTGCCCAACGTAATCACCCTTGCCCCTGTCAACCATGATTCCTCCCATCTACACCCTGATTGTCAGTATCGGCTGTAGCGTCGCCGTGTCGGTGCTGCTGAAAGTCGCTCGTCAGCAAAGAATTGAAATCGGCCAGGCTATCGCCATCAACTACCTGATTGCGGCTGGTTTGTGCCTGTTCATTCTGCAGCCCAATCCGGCATCGCTGCTCAAGCCCAGTACGCCATGGTGGGTCCTGATCGCTCTTGGCGTGTTGCTACCCAGCATATTTCTCGCGATGGCGGGCGCCGTGAGGCATGCAGGCATCGTTTTAAGCGATGCCGCGCAGCGCCTGTCTCTATTTATCCCACTCATCGCTGCCTTCTTTCTCTTTGGCGAGGCGTCATCAACGAGCAAACTCATTGGCATTGCGACCGCGCTAATTGCTTTGGCCTGCCTGCTGATCCGTCCTCGAACGGCCGGCGACAACCTCAACCTGCGTAAAACGGCGGCCCTGCTGCTATGCGTTTGGGTAGGCTACGGTACGATCGACATTCTGTTCAAACAACTCGCCAAAAGCGGCGCGGTATTTTCCAGCAGCCTGTTCGCAACCTTTGTGCTTGCCGGTGTGCTCATGCTGTTGTATCTGACGATTCAACGCAGCTCGTGGAGCCTGCGCAACATCGTCGCTGGCCTGATCCTGGGCGTGCTCAACTTCGGCAATATCTATTTTTATATCCGTGCGCACCAGGTCTTTCCGCATAACCCAACGCTGGTGTTCTCAGCCATGAACATCGGCGTAATTTCGCTGGGCACGTTGGTGGGTGCCGGTTTTTTCAAAGAAAAACTTTCCTGGATCAATGTACTGGGCATCGTGCTGGCCATTGGGGCCATTGTGATCCTCATCCCCAAATAGCGCACACGCAAGCTAGCTCGAGGCGGGCACACCTTCACCCTGGCCTTCGACCACGTTGGGCGGCGCTACCGGCGACGGATCTCTGGAAATGTCGTGGCTCACATCAACCCTGGGGTCCAGCACCCCCATCGCAGCGGGTGAGCTTTGCAGGCTGCCCGGCATGGGCACAAAGCTGGTTGGCGCATCGTCACTGCGATGCTTGCCTGTCACCTTCCCCGGATGGACCAAGACAATCATCACGACGGCACAGAGCGACACAAATACATAAAACATGTCCGAGCTCACGCCACGCATCAGGGCACCCACCACCATGGGGCCTATGCAGGCTCCTACCCCATAGGCCATCAGCAAAATAGCACTTAAACCCACCCGGCGTTGCGGCTCGATATTGTCATTGGCAAACGCTGCGCCCAGGGGGTACATCGTGAACTGTATCACTCCGTAGGCGGCCGAGAAACACAGCAAAGCCCAATACGGAAACTGCCACCAGCCCCATAAAGGGATAGTCACCAGCAACAGCAAGAACGCATTGGCACGGATCAGCGCTGCGCGGTTAAGCCTGTCGGCCAACCACCCCATGGGCCACTGCGCCAGCAGGCCTGCGGCCACGGCGGTCGCCAGATACACAGCGACATGGTCGCTGGACAAACCCGCCTTGGCGGCATATACCGGTGCCAGGCCATAGAAGGCGCCGTTGATATTCCCCGTGACAAAAAATACCAACAGAGACATCGGCACACGTGCCAGGTAATACTTGATCATGAGAGGCGCAGGCAACTGCACCGCCGGATGAGTGCGTCCGGTCAAGGCAACCGGCACCAGGCACAAAGCGGTGCTCATGGCAACCAACACTAGCGGCTCGTAATTCAGGAACGGAAACAGGGTGATGGCCAACTGCCCTAATACGGTACCAAGGCCCGAAAACACCATATAGAATGCAAAAACGCGACCACGCAGATGATTTTCAGTCTGTTCATTAAGCCAGCTTTCAATCACCATGAATTGCGTGACCATGACAATGCCGGCGACAAAACGACAGGCCAGCCACACCCATAAATTGTCAACCAGCGACTGAATCAGCACCGTAACCGTGACTATCGCCGCGCTGGCCACATAGGCGCGAATATGGCCAACCCGGATGATAAGTTGATGGCCGATCCGGGCGCCAAAGACCAAACCCAGGTAATACGCCGCAATGACCGCCCCCACCCAGATCTCGGACACAGACGTGGCGGTAAAGCGCAAGCCCACATAGGTGTTGAACAGGCCCGCGCCCAACTGCAGTAAAAGCGTCGCAATGTACAACGAAAAAAACGAAGCGACCGAACTAAACATAAGTGTGCGTGGTCATGGGATCAGCGCAATATATCCTTAAAGCTGGCCCAGCAGCGTTGCCGCATCGCTCACCTTAAGTCCAGTACCTTCCTCGAGGTTAAGCTGCTTGACCACCCCATCTTTCAAAATCGCTGAAAATCGCCGCGACCGCACGCCCAGACCGTGGTCGGACAAGTCCAAATCCAGACCCAGCTTGCGCGTCCATTCGGCACTGCCGTCGGCCAACATTCTCACCCGGCCGTTTGCGCCCTGTTCGCGGCCCCAGGCACCCATCACAAACGGGTCATTGACGGACACGCACCAGACCTCATCGACCCCTTTGGCTTTGAGCTTGTCGCTTAATTCGAGGAAGCCCGGCAGATGCTTATTGGAGCATGTGGGCGTGAAGGCGCCTGGCACTACGCACAAGGCAATTGTTTTACCTTTGGTCAGATCGGCCACCTTGAAGCTGTTCGGCCCCAATTTGCAACCTGCCGTCTCTGTTTCGATAAATTCAGTCAATGTGGCGTCGGGGACGCGATCACCTACTTTTATAGTCATTTAATTACTCCTTGCTAGCAATGAATACCACTTGCCTTCGTGTGAAGGCTGGAACTTGTAATCATACGACGTTGTCAATGATTATGCCGCTGTACAAAAAAGCCTATTACAGCAGCGTTCGTGTCGAAACATTTTCACACGCTTATTTCACGAATTGGTAATGCTTGTCGAGCAAAATGGTAACCATCGCTCGCAAGCAAACCTGCACCGTCTTTTCACAGGGAGTTCAATGTGATACTACCTAAGCTTTCAGCCGCTATTTTATCCATGTCCTTGCTAGGCAGCGCGTATGCCGCCCCGAATGCAGACCCTGACACGTCGCTGGATCAATGGGTCGTCATGTCCGGCGCTACGAACGGCGCAGCCGATGCCCTGGGCGCCAGCGAAGAAGACCTGAGCAAACATCGCAGTACCGCCCGGGCACACCTGACACGTTATGCGACAGAGCATGGCGCACAGATCGAGCAATTCGAAGCCTTGTTCGATCGCGGCATGATAGAAGGTAAAAAACTGGTCGCGGGCCGCGTAAACCTGGCGAGTGTGAAGGGGCAAAACGCAATCAGCGGCTTTCATCACGACATCAGTATCGACTACCAGGCGGTCAAAGACGCGCTCGACACCTGACCCGACTAGCGCCTATTGCGTATATCATAGGGTTATGGCATTTTTTTGACCCTGGCCCATGACCGAAAACCAAACATCCGACCTGACCCTCAGCCACCTAGACGAATCCGGACAAATCCGGATGGTGGACGTAAGCAGCAAAACTCCCACTCAGCGCACCGCGATCGCAGCAGGCCGGGTTTGCATGAGTTCTGCGGCCTATCATCTTCTTATGGCACAAGAAAACGGCAAAGGAGAGGTACTTAATACCGCTCGAGTCGCTGGCGTACTGGCTGCCAAACGCTGCGCCGAACTTATCCCGCTGTGCCACAGTTTGCCGCTCAGCTTCGCGGGCATAGAATTTTTTCTTAATGACGCAGATCACGCTATCACCATTAAGGCCACATGTCGCACCGACTACAAAACCGGCGTCGAAATGGAAGCCATGACAGCCTGCAGCATCGCTGCGCTAACGATCTACGACATGTGCAAGGCGGCCGACAAAGGCATCGTTCTGGAGTCCATCCGGCTCGACTACAAATCTGGAGGTAAAAGCGGTGAGTGGCGCAGAAATTAAGGTTTTGTACTTTGCTCAAGTGGCAGAACTGACCCGCACCCGCCAAGAAGCTTGGCCGCTGGCGGCAGCCATCAGCGGAGCCGACTGGCTGATCCAGCTTGAATCCCGCTACCCTCAGCTTGCACCTGCCAGGCGCCTGAAGCTGGCCGTCAACCAATATCACATTCCGCACGAACACCTGATCCAGCCCGGCGACGAGGTTGCGGTTTTCGAGCCGGTGACCGGGGGCTAGCATCGTGGTTATCGTTCAAGAAGCCGACTTCAACGCCGCCGACCTGCTCGCGCAGTTGCGCGAGCGTCAAGCGGCGGGCGCCATCGTCACCTTCACAGGTTATGTGCGCGACTATGCCGAAAATGCAACAACCCAGACGCTGTTCCTAGAGCACTATCCAGGCATGTGCGAACGTGAAATCGACACCATTTGCGCCACAGCGCAAGCCCGCTGGAACGCACTGGAAACACTGGTGGTGCATCGCGTGGGGCGCTTGCAGCATAAAGAACAAATTGTTTTTGTAGCGGTCGCCAGCGCTCATCGCGGTAATGCCTTCAGAGCCTGCGAATATATTATTGACGCTTTAAAAACCCGCGCGCCCTTCTGGAAGCGTGAAACATTGGGCAGCGGTGAAAGCTTCTGGGTGCAGCAGCACAGCACCGACGCCGATAAAACGGCGCAATGGGACACACCACCCGCCACCTGAATTCCGTTGAAGCGGCACCCCTCGTGGGTGCCACTTATGCAAGAAAGCCATGGCAGCCACAAGGGCTGCCGCGACATCAAGACCACTACGTTAAGACTACCACCCCAATCCCGGAACGCGACATGAGCAAAGCATCTGCTGACAAACCCAAAGCTGTACTGAACTGCGCAGTCCTGACAATATCGGACTCGCGTACAACCGCCGATGATAGCTCTGGTGATTATCTGGCAGAACGGCTGCAAGCAAGCGGCCATTGCTGCACCCGACGCGCGATCTGCAGCGGCAATCTGTACCAAATTCGCCGCACTCTCAGCGACTGGATTGCCGACGAACAAATACACGTGATTATCACCAATGGCGGGACGGGCTATACACATCAGAAGTCCACCGCAGCGGCCATCACGCCGCTACTCGACAACACCATCTCGGGCTTTGGCGAATTGTTCCGACACCTATCCTATCTTGAAATCGGCAGTTCTTCGCTACAATCTGATGCCTTTGCCGGCTCGGCCAACAATACCCTGGTTTTCTGCGTACCCGGATCCACGGGCGCCTGCAAAACCGCCTGGGAGGGCATTATCGGCCAGCAGCTCGACAGCACCCACCGCCCCTGCAATTTTGCCAGCCACTATCAAAACCGTTAAAGCCCACTATATGCTCGACTTCGATACCGCCCAATCCCGCCTGGCTCAGGCCGGCAAACGACCCGAATCCATAGAAACCTGCCCTTTGTATCAAGCGACAGGCCGCGTGCTGGCTCGCCCCATCGTGGCCACGCTCGATCTGCCCCCGGCCGACAACAGTGCTATGGACGGCTATGCCATCCGCCACACGGATTATCAGGCCGGCCGGAAATTTCCCGTCCAGCAGCGCTGCTACGCGGGCGTACAGCCGCAAGCATTGCAGGAAGGCCAGGCCATACGTCTTTTTACCGGAAGCCTGATGCCCGAGGGCGCCGATACGGTGGTCATGCAGGAAGACTGCACCGAAGTCGACAACCTGGTGGAAATCCGGCTAGAGCCGAAAAACGGCATGCATGTGCGCAAGCAAGGTGAGGACGTGCATGCAGGCAATATTTTACTGGCCGAAGGAACTCGACTCGAGGCGCCCCACATTGCCGTTCTCGCGTCGCAAGGGCTGGTTGATATGCCTGTCTATCCGCAAATCAAGATCGGCATTCTCACCACTGGAGATGAACTGGCGTTTCCGGGACAGCCGCGCAGGCCCGAACAGATCTTCAATTCCAACGGTCCTATGCTGGCTGCGCTGGCCGACCGGCTTGGAGCCCAGGTAGTGCATGTGCTGCATGCGCTCGACACTCGATCGTCATTGAAAAAAGCATTGACCACCTTACTCAAGGATTGCGACCTGGTCCTGACCGTGGGTGGCGTCTCGGTGGGTGAAAAAGATCTGGTCAAGCCAGCCATTGAAGAAGCGGGCGGTACGCTGGATCTATGGCGCGTCTGCATGAAACCCGGCAAGCCCGTGGCTTTAGCGCACGCCCGCAACAAACCCATCGTCTGCCTGCCAGGTAATCCGGTCTCGGCGTTCAGCGTGTTTACCCTGTTGGTTAGCCCCTTGATACGCACCATGCAAGGACGCTGCGACATCTTGCCCCCCGTCCAGTTTGGTTGTTTGAAAACGGCCAAAGAATTTAAAGAAACACGCGAAGAGTTCTTGCGTGTGCGTGCTGTGCCAACGGCGCAAAGTCTGCCTGAACTTGTGCCCTACGACAAGCAGGGATCGGGCATCATCAGCTCCCTGCCATGGGCCAGCGGCTTTGCACGAATTCGCGTAAATACTGTGGTGGGTAATGGCGATATCGTGCCATACTACGATTACGGGCACTGGCTGGCCTGATGCCATTTTCAAATCTAATAACACGCAAAATACAAACTTGGAGGCGTCTTCATGATCAAGAAAATTCTCACACTTATTCTTAGCGTCGGACTCTTGGGCTTTGCCAGCCTGACCTTAGCCGATCAAACACCTCGCGTGGTCTATCACGTCAACGACGCCGAACATCAAGCCCTGGCGGCCCTGCGTAATGTACGCAATCAGCTCGACACGGTTCCCAGCACCAAGGTGGTGGTGGTAACGCACGCCAATGGGGTAGATTTTCTCATGACCAATTACAAAGATGCGGCCAAGGTCGGCCCACTGGTTTCTGCTCTGGCCGCGCGTGGGGTTGATTTTGAAGTATGCGAAATCACGCTGAAAAATCGCAATCTAAAGAAGGACGACTTCATCATGGAATCGAACTTCACTCCATCAGGAGTGGTGCTCATCACCAAGTTGCAAAACGAAGGCTACGCGTACATCAGGCCCTAACAGCAAACGGTTGCCGCATGTGCGGCGCCTGTATAAATGGCACCCACAAGAGGTGCCATTTTTTCTGCAGTGGCACTCACAAAGAGATGCCTACCCTCATCACACCATTCCCTGATTTCCTTCCACCCCTTTCACCTTGGGCTCATTGAGCTTCAGCGATGCAATGGTTTTCTTGTCACGCAAGTAACGCGCCACGACATCCCAGACTGGCTCGCCCTTGGCCCCTTCGGCGACCGGCGCCCAGCCAGCAACCTTGTATATTTTGTCGGCTTCAATCGTCTTGCCGTTGATATTCATGTCACTGATGCGCTGGCCCGATGGTTTGGTAGGCTCTATGGTGTATTGCATGCCGCCTACGCGCACCATATCGCCACCCTGCTGATAATACGGGTCTGAGTTAAAAAGGTTATCGGCCACATCTTCCAGTACCGTCTTGATCTGGCTGCCAGGCATTTCCGCAAGGGTTGTGTACGGATAGGTAATCGCCGTCTGATCCATCAGATTTTCCATGGTGATGGTCGCTCCCGGCAAGAGGCTCGTACCCCAGCGAAAGCCCGGCGAAAAACCGATCTCGGCGTCTTTCTGCGCCATGATGGCATCCAGAATCAATTGATCAAATGTGCCGTTGAAATTACCGCGCCGATACAGCGTTCCGTCCGTCACGGCCAGCGGTTCGGCCAGTTTAGCGGCAAAGGGTGCGCGTGCCTTTTCAATCAGCGCCGCCATGTCGGGATCGGCTTTCAAGTAGTTGGCAAATATCGGCATTAGTTTGTAGCGAAAATCGGCAACCTTGCCATCTTTAACATCGAAATCCAGCACAGCCAAGAATTTGCCATTGCTACCGGCATTGGTCACCAAAGTCTTGCCGCCAGAGTTCGACACCAGCACCGGTTCGGGCACGCCGTCGTGCGTATGACCGCCCAGGATTGCATCCAGACCATGTACTCGGGACGCCAGTTTCAGGTCGACGTCCATGCCGTTATGCGACAACAACACCACCGCCTGCACACCTTTGCCGCGTACTTCGTCGATGACCTTCTGCAAGTGTTCTTCTTGTATGCCGAAGGTCCAGTCGGCGACCATATAACGCGGATTGGCAATGGGCGTGTACGGAAAAGCCTGACCGATCACTGCCAGCTTCACGCCGTTCATTTCGCGTAGCGTGTAGGGTGGAAATACGGGATCGCCGAAATCGGCAGTTTCGACATTTTGCGCAATAAAGTCGATCTTGCCCTTGAAGTCGTGCTCGATCACCTCTTTGACGCGGTCCTGGCCCAGAGTAAATTCCCAGTGCGCGGTCATAATATCAACCCCCAGCGCCAGAGCAGCGTCAATCATGTCCTGACCCTTCGTCCACAGCGCGGTGGCCGACCCCTGCCAAGTGTCGCCGCCATCGAGCAACAACGCACCCGGGCGGGTATCCTTAACCTGCTTGACCAACGTGGCCAAGTGAGCGAAGCCGCCTACCTTGCCATACTGTTTGGCCGCGTTTTCGAAATCCAGACAGGTAAATGCATAGGCTTGCGCCGAGCCAGGCGCGATCCCGAATTTTTTCAGAAAATACTCACCCACCAGATGGGGCGGCCTATTCAACGCGGTCGAAATGCCTATGTTAACGCTGGGCTCACGAAAATAGACAGGCATGAGTTGCGCATGGCAATCGGTAAAGTGCAAAAAATGCACATTGCCAAACTTGGGCAAATCGTAAAACTTTTTGGCAGCCTGGGCTGCCACACGCGGTGAGTGGGACAGACCCATGCCGCCTGCGGCAGCAATAGATAAAACCTGTAAAAATTCACGACGACTAATCATTGACGATTATCCAGATGATTTAGGAGCATATTTGATCAGGTCAAGCACGTCTTCCTCGAACATCTCTCCAGGAATCACCTCGGCCAGCTTGCCGTCGGCCTTGATCACGAAGATCTGCGGTATGACTTTGCGTTTGCCAAATTGCTTGAGCAGTTCGGGGGTTTCCATTGCCACCGGAAACGTATAGTGATGCTTCTGTATGTACTCTTTAGCCGCTGATTCGTGTCGGTCAATGCTGACCGTAAGAATCTCGAGACCCTTATTTTGAGCCAGCAACGTGAGCTTTTGTACGTACGGGTTCTGGCGCGCACAAAACGGGCACCACGACGCCCAATACTCGACAATGACAGGCTTACCCTGAAAATGGCCTGCCGGCAACTGCCGTCCATCTATCAAGGTGAGAGCAGGCAAAACGATGCTTGCGCCCACGGCGGGCTCAGCCTGAGCCACCGCTTGATAGGCAGGCCCCAGCGTGATCACCGCCGCCAAGATGCTTGCAGCAAAATTATTTTGCCACATAGGTAAACGTCCTTTAAATAGAGCAACCGCCGGCTTGTAGCCCTGCGAGCCGGCGGATTGATCAGGGCTTGACCGAGTCGTCGTTAACCGGCGACTTAGGGTCGAGTAACAGGGCCATGACATCTTTCAATTGCGCTTCTGTCAGAATGCCAGCCGCCCCGAACCTGGGCATGACCGAGCAAGCGTTGGTTCCGTGCGAATCGTAGATTTTGTTCCACGTATAAGCGACAACCTCTTTACCGCTTCCTCGCTTAACGCCGTAATGCAATAAGGAAGGGCCGATATTGCCATACGAGATTTCTGCCTTGGTCATTTGATGACAAGCGTAACAATTGCCACCACTGGAGCTTCCCGGTTTGTCGGTAAACTGCATGCCTTTCCCGCTTTGGGCGACCTTCTCGCCCGCTTTCCAATCGCCCAGATACTGGCCATCGGCTGGCAGCTTGACGCTGGCCAGAGCGTCTTTGGTGATGGTAGCAACTTGTGCTTTGGATAGCGGTTTGCCAGTAAGGCCCACCTCGGAACAGGCTTGCTGCATGGGTGATTGGTCAAAGCGATCAAGCTTGGCCGTACCCCTTTCTGAGAAAGAGGCCTTCAACTCGTCGACCAGTGCTTTGTGCTGCGCCCCAGCATACTGTTCGGCGGCCACTACCGTACCCGACACCGCCGACAATACAATCAGCGCGGCGCATGGTGCAAATTTTGATATTTTCATGTTGGCTCCTCAATTACCGTTTCAGACCAGGTGCAGCCATATGGCCGCCATTGGCGTTAACGCCGAGAAACACAGTTAGGTCGATCGAAGCCTGCGAACCGTACTTCAGAACCGGCATGCGTTGCTGACGGAAACAGTCTTGCAAACGCCACTGCATTGTGCGCAATACGCCTTGCGAAACCCGGTAGGCGGGCCACGTGGAATACGCCTCGCGAGCCGGAGCTGGCTTAGTCAGGTCAGGCAAATCTTGCAAGCGGATGCGTTGCCCGGTCACATTGTGGCAGGACGCACACGCGAAGTCGTAGGGGCCACCGCGGAAGTAGAAAATTTCTTTGCCACGCACATAGGCATCGCGCTCGTGCTGGTTAGTTTGCGGAACGGCAATCTCCGAGCCTTTAGATTGTGCCACCACATAACCCACCAGCGACTCCATGTCGGACGAATATTCGCCAGACTTGGAAATGGCTTTCTTGATGATATCGGCGCGATCCATACCTTGCAGGTTCACCATGCAATATAGCAAGCGCGACTCCAGATCCATGACCTTGTCCGTATCTTTGAAGTAACGTGGCATCTGCGCATACGCGCCCTTCACCACGCCAGGCCCCATGCCGAGGTCGCATTTTTCAAGCGACACCTTGCTGGGTCCGCGCTTTTCAGCCCATAACTCTTTGCCCGCCTCGACAGTCAAATCGGCCGGGTTACCGCCTTCGTTCAACATTTCGCGATACTGCGCAATGCCCTCGGCCGAGCTCTCGGCCGCCAGCACAGTACCCGACGACAGCAAAGCGCCACCCATCAGCAAGGCTAGAGCACTTAAGACTCTTTTATTCATAATGCCTTCTCCTTAAACTACCCCCTCAGGGCGATTAATGAATCTCTGTCGTATCGCTGCGACTTTCACCCTCGTTGTCCTTCCACGATATGACGATCTTGTCGCCTTTTTTGCCACCCTTGAATTTGAAAGACAGAAACGGGTCACGCGATACGGCCGGCCCCCACTGAGCAGTCAACACTACTTTGTCGTTGCATTTAGCTTCGACCAAGTCGATAAAGTGCGCGGGCACAATCTTGCCATCGCTACCTTTACGCTGGCCTGTTTCCATGATGTGACTCATCAATACTTTTACTTCAGTTACGCCGTCTTTTTCAACAGCGCGTATGCGCATCGGTCTGCTTGCCATTTATGTTACTCCTTGATTCCTTGATTCGATGATATAGGGACGCCCTGGCCCCTTAGCCTCCGCAGCCGCCTAGAGTAACCTTGACCTCTTTATGCACCGTATAGTACTTACCGTCAGCCTTGACCAGCGCATAGATATCGGAGGTTTTACCCATCTTGATGCGCGTTGCGATATCGGGCAGCGAATCTTCCGGAATATCGAATAAAGCCGCCAACGCGGCTGGGTTATTGGGCACGAGTATAGATATCTGCGTCGTCTTAGGCAGTTTGCTGACCACGCCTACCGGCACCACGGCGCCATTCTCGGCAATATCGGGCGCCACTAACGTAATTTGATCGCTGGCCGCCGAATCTGTGCCACCCAAGGCCTTCACGACCTCGTCAACCTTATGTACGGTAAACGCCTCTTTATTCCATTGTGCCTCTGCGGCCCTGGCTTGGTCTGGGCGCAGAACACCTGCGGCCACTGCCAAACCCATTACCGTACTCATCCGCAGTACGTCTCTACGCTGGTGATTCATGCACTACTCCTCTTGATTTAAGCAATTCATTTTGATCAGTGCCTCGGTGCCCCGGCCAGAATCCATTGAAGCATCGACTTTAAATCGGCATCATTGATATTCGGGTGAGGTGGCATCGGCACTGCCCCCCAAACTCCGCTCCCTCCGTCGCGGACTTTCTTGGCCAATTGTTGCATGGCGTCATCTTGGCCTTTATATTTTTTGGCAATATCCAAAAACGAAGGGCCGAGAATTTTCTTGTCTACGGCATGGCAGGCCATGCATGCATTGGCAGTAACTAGTTTAACGGCATTGGCGTCGGCCTTTTCATTAGCGGCTTTTCCATCCGTCTTTTTCTCGTCAGAAGACGCTGCGTCTAACGCCAGGGTATGGCGCGCATAGTTCTTGACCTGGGCCGCATTTTGGTCCACCGGCGCGGTCATTGCAGGCTTCAAGGTATCGACACCTCGCACCGGGCCGACGATCCGCATTTGCGCCGCCAGATCGCCGTTCATGTCGCGCGCGGAGGCCGGCAGGCTGGACGTTACCACCGGCTTGGCCACGCAGTCTTGCATGCAGGCTGTGTTGTGGGTATCGGGCTTGCCATCGACTTCCCAAAGCCCTTTCCAGAACACCATCCCATTGCGATTAGGCATTTTTGCCTGTACCTCGGCAATATTCTTATCCGACAAGGTGAAGTCCGCAGGCACAATATCGGCCAAATTCAGCAAATAAGCCAGTACCGCATAGACATCGTCCGGTTTCAAAGACTTGGGGTTATTCCACGGCATGGCGCGATGGATGAAATCCCACAAAGTTGAAATCGTATCCACCTTCATGAAGGTGGTTCGCACCGGCTGGGTGGGGCTAGTTAAAGACGCTACATGGCCACTCTTGATGTCGGCCGCGGTAGTGCCGCCGACCAGCGCAGCGAAAAACGAATTACTTTCGGCAAAAGAACCATGGCAGGACGCACAGGTCGAGTCCCAAATGGCGTTGCCTTTGTCTACCGTGCCGCTACCCACCGGCAGGCCCTTGAAGTCGGGTCGTACGTCAATATTCCAGGCCTTGATCTCGGCGCTGGTCGCTGCCCGGCCAATATTGAAATTATCCTGAGCCTGCGCCAATCCGGCCAGACACGATAGCAAGGCACCCGCGACCAGGCTGCGTTTAGTCCACATGTACATTGGACACCTCCCCAGTGGCCGCGACATTCCAAGATTGAATCGCATTATTGTGATAGGTCGAACGGGTTCCTCGCACCTTGACCAGTTGACTGCGGCTTGGCTGCACAAACCCGGTGCTGTCAATAGCGCGGCTTTGCAAAACCAGGGGTGAACCGTCCCAAACCCAGTCGATATTGAACCGTGTCAGGCATTTATCCATAACGGGTGTTTCCAGGCGCGCCATTTTCCAGCTTTTGCCACCGTCAAACGAAACATCGACCTGCTTGATTTTGCCGCGCCCCGACCATGCCAGGCCACTGACATTGAAAAAGCCCTTGCTAAGCAACATTTGCCCGCCCGACGGTGAGGTAATGACGGACTTGCACTCTTGAATGGACGTGTACTGGCGCAACATGCCATCGGGCATCAAGTCCACATAGGTCGAGGTTTCACCCATGGTATTCCACGGCTTGTCTCCCACCTTGATGCGACGCAGCCACTTCACCCAAGACACGCCCTGCACGCCCGGCACCACCAAGCGCAAGGGATATCCATTTTCCGGACGCAGCATTTCCCCGTTCATGCCCCAGGCCACCATAGCGTCATTGAGTGCGGCCTCCATCGAGATAGTACGCGTCAAGCTAGACCCGTCGTTGCCCTCAGCGAGAAGAAACTTGCCGTTTTTCAGATCGGCACCGCAATCGTCAAGCAAGACCTTGAGCGGCACGCCGGTAAACTCGCAACAAGACAGCATGCCATGCGTATATTGCACCGTCGGAACCGCCGCATTGCCCCACTCCATGCCCGTGTTCGCACCGCATTCGATAAAGTGGACTTTAGACACGGCCGGCAGGCGCATCAAGTCGTCCATCGTGTAGACCTTGGCCTCTTTAACCATGCCGTTGATCATGAAACGGTGCTGGTCGGGGTCAACATCTACCCAGCCCTGATGATGCCGTTCAAAATGCAGGCCGTTCGGAGTAATGATGCCGAAAAAGCCCTGCAAAGGGGCGAACGCCACCGAGGCCTGAGGCGTAGGAGTCAGCCCCGGAGACTGCCGCCGCTGCAGGTTAGCTTCGTACCTGGATGGCATTCCGTACGGTCGAAACGCCACTGGCTTGCCCAGCATAGTGCTCCAGGGACGAGGCTTTAGAATCATCGGATCGCCAGCCGACTCAACCGCCTGCTGGGCCATGGCGGACACCGACGACCCAGCCGCCAACGCCGCACCCGCAGCCAGAAAGCTTCTCTTCAAAAAGCCGCGGCGCGCGTCATCCAGGCCGTGCTTGCCGATATCATTAATCAATTCACCCGATACAAACCCCTCGGGCGCTTTTCGCAACCGGCCTGCCACAGCAGCCGGTTTCTCACGCAAGCTCAAATTTCTCTCCTAGCTATATCCCTTTTAATAATATACTAATGACTGAAAAATCTGATTAGGGTTAATCCTGAAATTACGGTAAACACCGTCAAAATTTGTAAAAACAAGACGGAATTCACGATGAATTTGTAAAAAGCGAAACCGTGCTGGCATTGACATCATCGGTGGTGGCGGTGGCACCCACAAGGCGTGCCGCTACAAAACCCGTCCCAGCCAATACAACACCCACACAGACTCCAGCGGCAACCGCCAATCAGCCGCCACCCCTGCCTCCCCCTACGGCAAGGCGACGGTGGTTCAGGCGGGCCTGCGAACTTGAGTCCGCTGCGTCAAGCGCCTGGATTGGGGAGGCAAGGGGCGCGCTGCTCGAGCAACGGCTTTTGACCAGCCCAGTGGGCTGGTCAAGTTGCGAGTTTGCGCCCCGCCCCAATCCAGGTGCTTGGCGCAGGCAGCCCTGGCACCGCCAGGGCCGGACGAAGTGAGCGGGCCCGCCTGAACCACCGTCGCCGTTTCACCCATAGAAGAACCCACCGCGACTCAAAACCACGATGGCACCCACAACGGATGCTGCGACAGCACAAGATGCCGCGAAAAAATATAGATCACGACAACATGTCCGACCAAATCGCCTGTGCCCAGCTCATGGCGTCGCGCCCTTCCTGCTCGCTCGGCGCCACAGACAGGCCGCCCGCTCCTGGCACCGTCAACATCGTCTTTTGCGCCGCATCATAGCGATGCACCGTAGACACATGCATCGCCTGCGACGCCGTCACAAAGCTATAACAAGTATTGGCATAAATCGGCAGCGGATTAACCTCTTGCTGCGTCAATAAAGCCACCACCGCCGCCGCACACGTCTTTCCATGCTGATTCGCCATATGCCCCGCCTTAGGCATAATAGGCGCTATCTGAATCGAATCACCCAGCACATGCACGCCCGGCGCAACACGCGACTCGAAACTTAGAAAATCCACCTCGCACCAGCGATCATTCGCCGTAGCTAACCCCGAGTCGACGGCAATACGCCCGGCCCGCATCGGCGGCAGCAAATTCAACACATCGGCGGACTCCTCTTCGCCAAGCTCGAAAATCACCTTCTTGTTGGCCGCGTCAACATCGACCGCCTTGAACTCCGGCGTGTATTCGATCATGCCGGGATAGAACCTCTTCCAGGCCGCCTTGAACAAAGCACCCTTCGACGTCACGTCTCGGTTGGCATCAAAAATATGCACCTTGGCACGCGGTTTATGTTTCTTAAAATAAGACGCCACCAGGCACGCCCGCTCATAAGGCGCCGGCGGACAACGATAAGGCGCCTCGGGAATCGTCAGGATGAAACGTCCGCCATCGGGCATCGCTTCCAGCTGGCGACGCAAGGCAACCGTTTGTGGCCCCGCCTTCCACGCATGCAAAATTTGCTCGTGCGCTCCCGGGCGAGCCATACCGGGAATACTTTTCCACATGAAATCAATTCCCGGCGACACAACAAGTCGGTCATACGTCATGCTGGCGCCGCTCGCCAAAACCACGCGGCGCGCGCTCGCGTCAATACGGCTGACCGTATCACGTACGTACTGCACTCCGTCGCGACGCTGCAAGTCATCGTACGACACCGTAATCTCACCGATGGACAGCGCCCCCTCGAGGACCAGATTGGACATCGGGCACGACACGAAGTCGGGATTGGGTTCGACCAACGTAACGCGGATGCGACCCCCACTCCACATCCTTATATAACGGGCGGCTGTCGCCCCACCAAAACCACCGCCTATCACCAGCACATGGCCAACAGAATTTTCCCCACCCAGACAAAGGCCCGGAATGGAAAGCGCCGCACAACCGCCAAACGCACCTAAAAATGCACGCCGCTTCATTGTGGGCTCCCCGGGTTCAGGTGCGCGTACCATTGCGCGATTTGCGCCACCGTTTTGTCATCGTAGCCTTTAGCAATTTGCTGCATCACATCGCCGGCAGTATTGCCCTGCGCGTAAGCTCGCATCTTCTGCTCTATCTCGCTGGCCGGCCGGCCAACGAGCGCGGGAATAGACGAGCCCTTGACCTGCGCTCCGGCTCCATGACAGGTGACGCACGATGACGCCCAACTGGCAGCCTGTCGCGCCATCAGCGTTTGATCAGCGCAGGCATTGGCCATTGACAACGCCACACCCACGCCCAAGAGCGCGCAAAACAGCCGCGGCAACGGGCGACGCCGCGTATCAAATAGAATCAGGTTTCCTTCGCGGTAAATAACTGTTGGGCAACGCATAGATCATCCCGGGTATTGATATTGAAGAAAGCATTTGCGCAGGGCTCAAACTCTACCGCAACGGCCGAATTGAGCCGTTGCCACTGCTGCACCTTGCGCCCCCCCTCTCGCAAAAAATCGCACAGGCTGCCGTACATGTCTTGATGCACCAACATGCACAAAGGCTGCGGTCCGTTGGAGCTGGCATAAGCGACCTGGGCCTGTGCTTCAAACGCCGCCTGTGCCAGGCGATCAATTAAATCATTGGGCAGTAGAACCACGTCAACGGGTGCCACCACGAGCCACTGCGTTTCAATCTTTGCCAGGGCGCTAGCCACGCCCGCCAATGGCCCCAGATTCGTTCCCAGAGAGGCATCATCGGCCACCACCTTCCCATAGTGGGCGTATACCTCAAGGCAACGATTGACATTGACCCATACCTGCACCACCTTCGGTTCCAGGTAGCGCCGCATATGCGAGACCAGTGGCTCGCCGCCCACTTCGATCAAACCCTTGTCGATCAAAGGCTGACCGGACTGTTGCATGCGCCTGGCCTGACCGCCGGCTAGAATCAGACCGCTGATTTGGTGGCACCCACAAGGGGTGCCGCTACAACAAGGTGTGACGCTACAACCAGGCGGCTGGTCTATCATCCGCCGATATAACTCATTTCGATTTTTTTCTGCAATGTCGTCGTCGCATGGCCGCGCAACTCCGAGTAGTGGTCGTCGCGGGCTCCCCATACGCTTGCCAGGCGTGCCGCCAGAGCGTCGTCATCCGCAGCGCCACGCACGAGGGAGCGTAAATCGTACCCAACCGAGGCAAACAGGCACAGGAACAATTGGCCTTCGGGCGAGAGACGGGCGCGCGTGCAATCGCCGCAAAACGGTTGCGATACGCTAGTAATCACGCCAATTTCCCCCGCTTGATCGACGTAGCGCCAGCGCCCCGCGACTTCACCGCGATATTGTGCCGGCACCGGCTCGATAGGAAATTCGGCGCCAATTTTTTTTAATACTTCGGCACCCGTCAGAACCTCTTCGAGGTTCCAGCCATTGGTTGTACCTACATCCATGAATTCAATAAAACGCAAGATATGGCCCGAGTGGCGAAAATGGCGTGCCATTGGAACCAACTGATCATCGTTGACGCCTTTCTTCACCACCATATTGACTTTGACCGGGCGAAAACCCACTCGCGCAGCCTCGTCTATGCCGCGCAAAACAGTTTTTACGTTGACTTTGCTGTCGCTCATACGCTCAAACAAACGCTCATCGAGTGCATCAAGACTGACCGTGACGCGGTTCAGTCCGGCGTCTTTCAAAGACTGGGCTTTCTTTGCCAGCAAGGTTCCATTGGTGGTCAGCGTCAGGTCGACCGACGCTCCATCGGGTGTGCGCAACTGCGCTAGCATCTCGATGAGCGCTTCGATATTCTTGCGTAACAAGGGCTCGCCACCAGTGAGGCGGATTTTTTGCACGCCCAGGCTAACGCTGACTCGGGCGATACGTGTGATTTCCTCGAAACTGAGCAAATCAGCATGCGGCATGAATTTATAGCTGCCGCCAAACACTTCACGCGGCATGCAATAGGTACAGCGAAAATTGCAGCGATCCGTGACCGAGATGCGCAAATCGCGCAAGGGACGGCGCCGCGTATCAAGCAAAGGCTGCCCGGGCAAGACTGCGGGCAGCGGTGCATCGCGTCGATCAGTAAGTGAAATGATTTGGCTCATTGTTTAATCATAAACCGTCTATCTCAAGCGCGCTTAGGCTGAGGGAATTTGCGGCCAAATGCGTCATGCAGCGTCTGTACCTGCCCCAGGCAGCTCGCATCATACCCGACCAGCGTAGACATATAACTCTGATATGTCGCACCGTGCATTAGAGTAAAAAGCTCATCCATTAAAGGTGTCGACAAGCTATCGCGATGTACGGCAAAGAAATAACGCTCTTTGACCAAGGGGATAAACGACAAACCGCTGCGCCACGCCGCCGTTCCAACGCCAATCCCGACATCGGCCATGCCGCTGGCAATATGCGCGGCGATCGCCATATGAGTGAATTCGCTATTGTCATAGCCGCGTATCTGCGAGGTTTCAATGTTCAGCGCTTTGAGCATCAAGCTTAGCAAATACCGGGTACTCGAACCGATCTGCCGGTTTACGAAACGAACCTCGGGATGCACCAGATCGGCCAGCGTATGAATCGCTTTGGGATTATCGGCTTGCACAAACAAACCCATGTCGCGCACGGCCAGATGAATCAACCGGTGCTTGTCAGGATCGAGCCACTGGCTATATTCCTGCAAAAAGGGCGCTTCGAACTCGCCTTCGGGTACCTCAAACCCAGCCAGTTCACATTCACCTCGCTGCAGCGAAGCCAGTGCCTCGACCGCGGTGCGATAACGCAACTCCAGGGGCGACGTATCAAGACGATTAACGATCGTCATGAGTCCTTCGATGGCAAAACCATGGCTTGCATGCAACCTTAAGCGGGCATGGCCTTCGGGACACAGCTCTTCGAGCTCTTGCTGCAACTCCGAAGCCATGCTTTCAAAGGTAGGCATCAGGCGGGCCTCGACGCGCCGATGGGCCCATAACAGACGCTGGCCAAACGCAGTCAGCTTGGTACCCTGCCGACGTTTGGTCTCTAGTAATGCTGCTCCAAATTCTTTTTCGGCATTGCGCAATATTCCCCATGCATGTCGATACGAGACGTCGCACGCACGACACGCTCCGGCGATATGGCCTGTAGCATCGATGGCGGCCAGCAAACGCACCGTGTCACCCAAGGCCAGATTGTCTCCGCTCGGCCTCTCCAGCACCCATTGTGAGTCGAGATGCAGCTTGAAACTACATGCCATTTTTCCCCCGGACACAGTGCGCATACCCAACCGTTGCACCGAACTCATGACCATCTATCATGACCATCCAATTAGGTAATTAATTACATATTAATAGCAAGAAACATTAATAACCTCAGGGATTGCCCCTAATAGGGCAGATATTTTATAGGCTTTTTTTTTCTTATTGAAGTAATTGTACTTAGCTAGTATCTTTTGCAGATATTGTGTCTAAGGACTGCTCTATGTCGACCCCGTCCAACCCTGTTCAAGACAGGCCTTCAGAACCCCAAATTCAAGAAGCTGCACGAAGCGCCGTCGCTCAATACGAAGGGCAAGCGGGTAATCTGCTGCCCATTTTGCACGCTATTCAGGATGCCCTGGGCTATATTCCGGACACTGCGGTTCCGACCCTGGTCGAGGCTTTGCAATTGTCACGTGCGGAAATTCACGGCGTGATCCAGTTCTACGCGCATTTTCGCGATCAACCCGCAGCCGCTATCGTGCTCGAGGTATGCCGCGCCGAATCCTGTCAGGCCATGGGCGCAGAACATCTCGCCGAACACGCCAGGCAACATCTGGGCTGTGATTTTCATGGCTCAAGCGCGAACGGCAAAGTCACGCTCGAGCCAGTGTACTGTCTGGGCCTGTGCGCCCAGTCCCCCGCTGTCATGATCGATGGCCAGCCCCACGCCCGCATGACTCCCGCCAAGCTCGACCAACTGCTGCACGCCAAGGGGTATGACGCATGACTCAGGCTGTTAAGGTATTCGTCCCCAAAGATACAGCGGCCCTCGCCGTAGGTGCCGACGCGGTTGCGCAGGCGATCGGGCAAGAGGCAGCGCGCCGCGGCGTGACCATCGATCTTGTACGCAATGGCTCGCGCGGCCTTCTCTGGCTTGAAACGCTGGTAGAAGTACAAACCGCCCAAGGGCGTTTTGCCTATGGCCCCGTCCAGGCCGATGATGTTGCTGGCCTGTTCGACGCCGGCTGGCTCGACGGCCGGCCCCATGCCCTAGCCCACGGGCTCACCGAAGAAATTCCGTATCTCAAGAATCAGGAACGACTTACTTTCGCCAGAGTGGGCATTACCGACCCGCAAAGCCTGTCCGACTACCAAGCCCTGGGCGGATTCGCCGGGCTCAAACGCGCGTTGGGCATGGCACCCAAAGACATTGTCCAAGAAGTCATAGACTCGGGCCTGCGCGGCCGCGGAGGCGCCGCCTTTCCCACTGGCATCAAATGGAAAACCGTACTGGCCACGTCTGCCGAGCAGAAATACATAGTGTGCAACGCCGACGAAGGCGACTCGGGCACCTTCTCCGACCGCATGTTGATGGAAGGCGATCCGTACGCGCTGATCGAGGGCATGACTATTGCCGGTCTGGCTGTGGGCGCCACCTACGGCTATATCTATGTACGCTCAGAATACCCCTATGCCATTGCCGCCTTAAACGACGCCATCGCCCACGCACGTGCAGCCCGATGGCTGGGCCTGGAAATAGGCGCGAGCCATCATTGCTTCGATCTTGAAGTGCGCAAGGCCGCCGGCGCCTATATTTGCGGCGAAGAGACCTCGCTGCTTGAAAGCCTCGAAGGCAAGCGCGGTGTGGTGCGCGCCAAACCGCCGCTACCCGCTGTCAAAGGGCTGTTCGGCCAACCTACCGTTATCAACAACGTTATTTCACTGGCCTCGGTACCCATTATCCTTGCCAAAGACGCCAAGTTCTACCGCGACTATGGCATGGGCAAGTCCAAAGGAACACTGCCCTTCCAGCTAGCGGGCAATATCAAGCAAGGCGGACTGGTCGAAAAGGCTTTTGGCGTCAGCCTGCGCGAACTGCTCTACGACTATGGCGCTGGCAGCGCCTCGGGGCGACCTCTTCGCGCGATACAAGTGGGTGGCCCGCTGGGTGCATACCTGCCCGAATCGCAGTGGGATGTGCCGCTGGACTACGAAGCCTACCAGGCCATTTCGGCCATGATCGGGCACGGCGGTATTGTGGCCTTTGACGACAGCGTCGACATGGCCAAAATGGCGCAATACGCCATGGAATTCTGTGCCATCGAATCTTGCGGCAAATGTACACCCTGTCGCATCGGTGCTGTGCGCGGCACCGAAGTAATGGCCAAAATCAGACGCAACGAACACCGCGCCGAGCAGGTCGAACTACTACGCGACCTGTGCGACACCATGCTTGCGGGCTCACTATGCGCGCTGGGCGGGATGACCCCCTACCCGGTCTTGTCAGCGCTGGAACACTTTCCAGAAGATTTCGGCTCGGCCGCCCACCCCACATCGACCCAGAAAGTCGCCTGATCCCGGAGCACATCATGTTGGAAACTGTTGTTAAACGCGATCGAGATATGGGCACTCCCGCACGAACCAGCACCGAAATGGTCAGCCTGACCATCGATGGCACGTCGGTCGAAGTGCCGGCCGGCACATCAGTCATGCGGGCTGCCGCCGAAGCTGGAGTCAATATCCCCAAGCTGTGTGCTACCGACAGCCTCGAAGCCTTCGGCTCGTGCCGCCTGTGCCTGGTACAAATCGAGAACCGGCGGGGCTACCCCGCCTCGTGTACCACGCCGGTTGAAGCCGGCATGGTGGTGTGGACCGAAACCCCCAAACTCCACGAGTTGCGCCGCAACGTCATGGAGCTTTATATTTCCGACCACCCGCTAGACTGCCTCACCTGTCCGGCCAACGGCGACTGCGAATTACAAGACATGGCAGGAGTCGTGGGCTTGCGCAACGTACGCTACGGATGGGACGGCGCCAACCACCATCACGATCCCGTCGACGAATCCAACCCCTACTTTACGTACGACCCATCAACCTGCATTATGTGCAGTCGCTGCATACGCGCCTGCGACGAAACCCAGGGTACTTTCGCCCTGACGATTGCCGGCCTGGGCTT
>JBDTLC010000016.1:0-3427 GCA_039935015.1 Paralcaligenes sp.
TGTCAGCAGCACATGTAAATTGATACGGGCAGCGATTGAAAACTGATACGCCAATTTGAGATGATGGCGACTTTTCGGAGCCGCCTTGAAACCTTATGAGGTGTATATGGACATTCAATGTTTGAGCAAACACGGGTTAAGCCTGCGGCAAATCGCGGCCGAGGCGGGTTGCGCAGTGAACACGGTAAGGCGCCACCTCGCCTTGGGCGTGGCGGGGACTCCGCCGCAGTATGAGCGCAAGGTGAAACGCCCCACCAAGCTGGGGGTGTATGAAGCGTACCTGCGGGAGCGCCAGGCGGCGGCGCGGCCGCAGTGGATTCCCGCCACGGTGCTGTACCGGGAGATCGCGGCGCGCGGCTACCGGGGCGGCCAGAGCCAGTTGCGCGCGTTTCTACGTACGCTGCGCCCGGCGTTGCCCATTGAACCGCTGGTGCGCTTTGAGACGGCAATGGGCGAGCAGTTGCAGGTCGATTGGGTGGAGTTTCGCAAAGGGGCCGCCCCGTTGTATGCGTTTTGCGCGACGCTGGGCTACAGCCGCGCGAGCTACGTAGAGTTTGTCAGCGACATGAGGGTGGGGACACTGATAGGCTGCCACGAACGCGCGTTTGTCACGTTCGGCGGCGTGCCACGCCGGGTCCTGTACGACAACATGAAGACCGTGGTGCTCGAGCGCGATGCGTACGGCGAGGGGCGGCATCGTTACCACGCCGGATTCCTTGACTACGCTGGGCACAACGGTTTCATGATCAAGCTTTGCCGCCCCTACCGACCCAAGACCAAGGGCAAGGTGGAGCGCTTCAACGGCTACTTGCGCCGCTCGTTTTACGTGCCGCTGACCAGCCGTCTGGCGCAAAGTGGGCAGCGCCTTGATGTCGTCACGGCCAATATTGAAGTGGCATGCTGGCTGCGCGAGGTGGCTAACGAGCGCGTACATGGCACGACGGGAGAAAAGCCCGTCGATCGGCTGCTCAAGGAGGTGGCGCACCTGCAACCGTTGGCCACGCCGTGGCGCGGCGATATCGCCGCCGCACGCCCGCACGGCAAATCGCCGGCGTCGACCCCGGCGCGCCCGGGCGTGGTTCTCGCACGCCTCAGCGAGCCGACGCCCGCGCAGCATCCGTTGGCCGTGTACGAGCGGCTGCTGACCGTTGCGCAAGGGGCATCGGCATGAATCTACAACATGAACGCATCGTCGGGTTATGCGAGGCCTTGAGCCTGCCCTTTGTGGCGCAGGGCTACAGTGCCGCGTCGCAGAAGGCCGTCACGCAAGAGGCCGCCTACAGCGACTTCCTGGAGTCCCTGCTGAGAGAGGAAGCGGCGGGACGCGCCGTGCGCAAGCAAGGCATGATGACGCGCATGGCGGGCTTTCCGGCGATCAAAACGCTGGACCAGTTTAACTACGCGTTCGCCAAGGGCGTCAAGCGCAGCCAAATTGAGGAGCTGGCCGGGTTGGGCTTTGTCGAGCGCAACGAGAACGTGGTGTTGATCGGTCCCAGCGGCGTGGGCAAAACACACTTGGCGATGGCGCTGGGCTACAAGGCGACACAGGCCGGCATCAAGACGCGCTTTATGACGGCGGCTGATCTGCTGCTCACGTTGGCCACGGCGCATCGGCAGAACACTCTAAAGACAGTGATGCATCGCGCGATCAAGGCGTATCGCGTGCTCATCATTGATGAAATCGGCTACCTACCGATGAATCGTGAGCAAGCCAATCTGTTCTTCCAGGTGATCGCCGCGCAGTACGAGCGAGGCAGCCTGATCGTGACGAGCAACCTGCCGTTTGGGCAGTGGGACGCCACCTTCGCCCAGGATACAACGTTGACGGCGGCGCTGCTGGATCGGCTGCTGCACCATGCTCACATCGTGCCTATCGCCGGCGAGAGCTACCGCCTCAAGCACCAGCGTCAAGCCGGTATGGTGCAAAAGGCCAGTTGAATCGCGAGTTTGATAATGGAGAAAAGCCGGCGATCGCCGGCCACGGGGCTGTATCAGTTTTAAATCGCTATTGACACACGCCACTCCATCACCTGATCCAGAGACCGTATTACACGTTGTGCCGGCAGCGAAAAGTCCACCTCAATACACAAGCCTTCACGGTTAAAGTCATCAATGACATTGAACAGCCGGATGCTGCGCCCATCGGTCAACTGATCATGCATAAAATCCATCGACCAGCTCTGATTAATCGCCTCAGGTACGGCCAGTGGCACGGGTTGCCTGCGCACAAGGCGTTTGCGTGGTTTGAGGCGTAAATTCAATTCAAGCTCCCGATAGATCCGGTAGACGCGTTTATGGTTCCAGGGATGGCCCTTGACGTTGCGTAGGTACAGGAAGCACAAACCAAAGCCCCAGTTACGCTCGTTCGCCGTCAATTGAATTAACTTGTCGGCAATCGCTGTATTCTCGGCATCCAGTTTGGGCTGATACCGATAGCAGGTTTCACTGATGCTAAACCCGGCGCAAGCCGAACGAACGGTCATTGCGAACTGCTGTACTGCCCGATGGGCCATCTCACGTCGGTGCGATGGCCTCACCACTTTTTTGCTAAAGCCTCCTGGACCACATCGGCTCGCAACTGCACCTCGGCATACATCCTTTTTAAACGTCGGTTCTCCTCTTCAAGCTCTTTGAGGCGCGTCATCATCGGCACATCCATGCCGCCAAACTTGGTGCGCCATTTATAGAACGTGGCGCTGCTCATGCCGTGCTCGCGGCACAGCTCGGGCGCAGGCGTGCCCGCCTCGGCCTGCTTCAGTATCGCCATGATCTGGCTATCGGTAAATCGAGCTTGTTTCATTGTGAATTTCCTTTGTAGAAATTCTACTCAAAAATACCACTAACCTGGGGGAGGATTACCCCTCCGCTTCATAGTTGTTAGCACCGAAGTGAAGACGACATGAAGGTAGGCACGCCGCCTTCCGGACAACGTCATATTGTCCCAACCCCCTCCTGAACGTTTGCAAAATGATGGCGATTATGCCCGCGCGAGATATACCATGCGCATGCCGCCGACAGAGCTCCGGACAGTACTACATACCAACAAACAAGCCATGGCTGGCCATTATCCAACTTCACTAGCACAGTAGCAATCAGGGCCGTGAAACCGGCAATTGCACTCGTCATTTGGTATACGAAAGAAATACCCGTATAGCGTATCTTCGTCTCAAACAAGTCACACTGAAACGCAGCCACATTGCCATAGACAGCCGAGTATAAAATGCCATAAGGAATAATAATTGACGCCCACATAAGCGCAGGATTACCGGCCGAATGCTGAAAGCCATAAAACGCCGGAAAAGCACTCAGGGCACTAACGATACATGCTAGGGAATACAACTTGGCGCGAGAAATTTTATCTGACAAGTGGCCTGCTATAGGTATGCAAATAGTCAGAACAGCCCCTCCAACCATTAACGCTACTAAA
>JBDTLC010000017.1:0-84296 GCA_039935015.1 Paralcaligenes sp.
AATTGTTTTATTCACGATCCGCGAACCTTTTACGCCGATTGTCCCCTCTTATACAACAAGCCCGTCGAGGTTTCGAGGCTGATGCCGTTGACGGCTATAGCAGACCTCGATGATACAGGGCTTGCCCGAACGCCCCATTGGGGCAAAATCACTAGGAGCATCAGCATGAACAGTACACAACTTCTCAAAGCCACACTGGCAGGCGCATTGGCCATTGGCATGACAGCCGCCGCGTCCGTTGCATTGGCCCAGACCCCCATGAAAATGACAGCAGAGCAAATGAAGGCCCAGCAAGAAAAAACGATGACTATGATCAAGAAAAACCACATGGAAGTGTGTTACGGCATCAATGCGGCTTATAAGAACGACTGCCAGTCGCCGGGACATTCTTGCGCCGGTCAGGATAGCCATGCACGAGATCCTAACGGTTTTGTCGCGGTGCCAGCCGGTTTGTGCGGAAAGATTGACGGCGGAACCATAAAGTCCATGTAGGCTCGCATCATGTCAACCTCACCCGTCGAAAGCACGGGTGCCGTTGCAGGATCGATGCCGGCTTCGGCCGGTATCGGGTTGCGCGCACCCCATGTGGACAGAGTGCTGAACGAGCGTCCATCGATCCCTTGGTTCGAAATCCACAGCGAAAACTTATTTGCCGAGGGAGGCCCGTTGCACGACGCGATGGATCTTATCCATACCTGGTACCCCCTGAGCCTGCATGGCGTGGGCTTGTCGCTGGGTTCAGCCGATGCACTAGATCCGCTGCACCTTGCGCACTTGGCGACCGTGGTCGATCGCTACCAGCCCGCACTCGTCTCCGAACACTTGTGCTGGGGTGCGGTAGGGGGCCGCCATAGCAACGACTTGCTTCCATTGCCCTTTACGCAAGCTGCTGTCAGTGTTTCGGTAAGTCACATCAGCCAAGTCCAGGACACCCTGCATCGTGAAATCCTAGTCGAAAACATTTCCACTTACCTGCAATTCCGGGAGTCCGATTACAGCGAATGGGATTTCGTCACGGAAGTGGTCCGCCGCAGTGGCTGCGGGCTCTTGTGCGACGTAAATAACATCTACGTGAACAGCGTGAACCACGGCTTTGATCCTCTCCATTACCTTCAGGCGCTGCCAAGGGAATCCGTGCGCGAAATCCACCTGGCAGGCTTTACCGCCAAAGATGGCTTGGCCGTGCCCTTATTGATCGACACGCACAGCAGACCGGTCGACGAAGCCGTCTGGGCGCTGTACGCCCAAGCACTGGCGCTATTTGGTCCTGTACCCACCTTGATTGAATGGGATCAGGATATTCCCGAACTGGAAATCCTGCGCGCAGAAGCTACCCATGCTCAGGAGGTGCTCGATGCAGCCCGATCCTTCATTGCTTGAGATACAACAACACTTTCTGGATGCTCTGTATGAGAATTCCAGCCCCAATTTCTGTAATGAGGCTATTCTGAATTCGGCCATCGAACCAGCAGCCCGGCTGCGCATCTATCGCAACAGCTCGACGCAGATCCATATGGGCACCTTGCAGACGGCTTACCCTGCCGTCCGGGCACTCGTAGGAGCAGAATTTTTTGAGCACGCCGCAAACCTATATCGAACTGCTCACCCCTCGACATCAGGCAACCTGCAGACATTCGGTGCAAATTTCCCGGACTTTCTGGAGTCGTTGACGCACAATGCCTCTGTACCTTATCTGGGTGATATCGCCCGATTGGAGTGGCTGCGTCAGTGCACCATCCTCGCTGGAATAGCTCCCGCGCTCGACCCCGTCGACGCAACCCAGCAGATTGCTCAATTGAGCGGCCCGCTATTCATCGGGCTTCACCCCAGTGTGCACTGCTTTGCCAGTGGCTATCCGGTATACACGCTCTGGCACTATGCGATGCAGCCGGGCGATCAACGACTGTCGGCCCCTGAAACAGGCGAGCATGTGGTCCTGTGGCGTGAAACAGGCAAGGTCGTCATGGCTGTACTGGATAAAGCCAGCTTCCATTGTGTCCACGCGCTGACACTAGGCAGCACCTTGGATCAAGCGTACAGCCTTGCTCAGAAGTATGACCTTGACTTTGATCTGACTGCCTGTTTCGCCAACCTGGTGACCCAAGGCTTAGTTACCGATATTGCTGCAGCTTCAACGAAAGAGGTATCCCTATGATATTGAACAGCCCACTCGCCGCATGCTACCGGACAGGCACCCAATTCGGCACCAACTGGCTTGGCCCAACCGTACTGCTGCTGATGCGCTTCTGGGTTGCGCTTGCGTTCTGGCGTGCCGGAATCGTGAAACTGAGCGATCCTTACGGAACGGAGTTCCTATTTAGTACGATGTATCAGGTTCCCTTGCTTTCCGCTAGTGCAGCCGCATTTCTTGGCATGTGGGTCGAGTTGATCACGCCTTGGCTGCTAGGCCTAGGCCTAGTCGGCAGACTTACCGCCGTGCTGTTATTCGTGTACAACGTGATTGCCGTTATCTCGTATTCTGCCTTGTGGCCGCACGGATTTTTCACAGGGCTGTTCAATACGGCGGATTTTGCAGATCACAAGATCTGGGCACTGATGCTGCTTGCCGTGATCGCTTGGGGGCCGGGAAAATGGTCGATTGACGCAATCGTGGTCCATCTGTATCAAAGTCGGAGAAATAAGCCACGCATTTAGGGTGGGAAGGTATCAGGGCAAAAAAGGCAATTTTCCGACGTCACGCCAGAGATGTCCCATTGTTTCTGCCTGGCGGGGGTTCGGGTGGCTTGGTGAGCATGGAGAAGCGCTAGTTTCTTGATGGTGGATGCTCATGCTGAGTTGTCAGGAAGTCGCACGCCTAGTGAAAAGTAACGAAAATTGAACTCAATACACAAATAAGGAATCTGGTATGCCTATCAAAGCCATCACATTCGACGCCTATGGCACATTGTTCGACGTCTATTCGGTCGAAACTCAGGCTGAAAGCCTGTTTCCAGGACATGGCACACAGCTAGCCGGCATCTGGCGCGACAAACAGATCGAATACTCTCGCCTGCGCACCTTGAGCGATCACTACGTAGATTTCTGGCAGATTACCGAGGACGCTCTTGAGTTTGCTTGTGAAAGGCTTGGCCAGGCCCTGACTGCGGATGCGCGGAAGAGCCTGATGGGAGCCTACGCTGAATTGGAAGCCTTTCCTGAGAATGTCCAGGCTCTGGAGCAACTCAAGACTCTGGGCATTCCCTTGTCGATTCTGTCCAACGGTACGCCATGGATGCTGGAGCAAGCAGTGGCTGCTTCGGGCCTTGGCGAATTTTTCGACCACGTCCTAAGCGTTGATACTATCCGTCGATACAAAACTGCCCCTGAAGCCTATCAGATGGCACTGGATGCGTTCGGTTGTGAAGCCAGCGATATTTTGTTCGTCTCCTCCAACTGCTGGGACGTCATTGGCGCAACGTGGTTCGGCTACCGTACCATCTGGCTAAATCGCTACGATCTGCCGTTGGACCGACTTGGAGTGACGCCACACAGGATTGGAACATCGTTGCAAGACGTCGTGGATTACGTTCGAGAGCTGACTGCCGGAACCTAAGACTAACCCTAGCGGAGGGGTTGATTCGCAGATAGGCATATAAGGTTCGAATGGCGCTTTTGATAGACGCCGCTGCTGCCACACCATCATGCGAACAGCCGCGTCATCACCTGAGTTGATGTGTTCAGGCTGCACGCTGCCAAGCTTCGTCAGAGAATTCCACGTTGGTCTGCGTCTCGGTCAAATGATTGGCGTAATTACTGAGTGTTTTCATGGTCACGCCCAAGACAACCTCCAGCGCCTGTTGACGGGTAAAACCGGCCTCAAAGAAAGCATCCAGCGGCGCACCAGTCACCCAACCGCGCTCCTTCACCATGCAGCGAGCGAATGACGACAAAGCCTGCAACCGGGTGTCTGGCACAGTGGCGCGGTTACGCAGAGCGTCGACCACAGCATCGGGTATTTTGACTATTTTGCGCGCAATCATTGAATGGGCGGCAACGCAAAATTCACAGCCGTTTTCGACGCTAATCGTCAGTAGTATCACTTGACGCTCCGTCGGATTGAACGAAGTCTTTTCGAACTGCGCGGAGAGGTGCAGATAGCTTTCCAGCGCCGCAGGCGCATTGGCGAGGTTTGCATAGAGGTTAGGTACGAAGCCCATACGCTTCTGTACGCCTTGCAGCAACGCGCGGGCTGCCTCAGGGGCTGAGTCGGGAGTTTGTAGGGTAAATTTGCTCATGGGTCATATTCCTTTTGATAATTGTGCGGCCGCTCGATTAGTGATTCGGCCTTAGATATACTATGACGTTAAACGACGTGCACTACCATGTCCGCAACGCTTGCATGCTTGTCCCTACGTCTTTATCTGGAGCAATCGTGGACGAACTAAGCCAATTAATGCGCCATCTGCGTCTACAAACGCGAGTGTTTCATCGAACCACGCATTGTGGACGGTGGGTGGTCGATGGTGAGTATGAGCGTAAGGCGATGTTCCATCTGGTGGCGACGGGTCGTTGCATCATGCGTAATGACGACAGTATTGATGAGGTGATGCTGCAGGCTGGCGATGCCGTGCTGTTCAGCCGTCCTCAGGGGCACTATGTGATTGCTCCACCAGATACCGGCGATGAGGTTACCACGTTGCTTTTATGCGGCTATTTCGAATTTGAATCGCCATTGTCTGAAATACTGCTGGCTTCACTGCCGGCACAAGTGCTGCTTCCTCATGATCCACCGCCCGGCAGCGGGGCATCCGGAGCACCGGCAGCCCTGCTGCAATTGATCATCACTGAAGCGGATTCAGCCGAGCCTGGTGCGATGGTTCTGATGGACAAGTTGTCCGATGCGCTGTTCATGTACGCATTGCGGCAATGCTTAGCTACTGGCAACGTCGAGCGCGGGTTGTTGACCGCGATTTCTGACCCCCACCTCGGCCCGGCGCTTTTGGCGATGCACCAGCAACCGCAACTGGCCTGGTCAGTCGCGTCGCTTGCCGCACGCGGCCATCTATCGCGTGCAGCGTTTGCACGAAGTTTCGTTCAAACAGTCGAAATTCCGCCAATAGAATACCTGACTAACCTGCGCATGCAGTTGGCCGACACAGCGTTGGCAGAGCGTGGCCTCAGCGTAAGCGAAGCTTCAGTGATTGCAGGCTATGCCACAGAGGCGTCGTTCAGCCGTGCCTTCAAGCGTATCTATGGCCATTCGCCCGGTGTCGCCCGTTCTTCACAACATTGACCCTTGTCATGGACTGCCGGTCGAGACATCAAAGTATTAATCCAGTACCGGTGTCATCGTAGTTCATTTTTTCCGCGTTCAAATACAGCGAAATAGACTTATCAGATAACTTTTTTCTTGATCGGCGAACCATTTCGTGCCAATAATCCCTCCTATAGAATAGGCCTGTCGAAACTTCTTAGCGAAGGCCGTTGAAATCGCGGAGGCAAATACAAATTTTTTGCGTCCTCGATATATCATCACGAATAGCATTACCAATAAACATCCGCCCTTCAAGGAGGCACATGCAGGTCTCAGAGTTACTGGCGCCCGATCAGACGATAAGCCGTTCACTGGAGCAAGCCCTGCGGGCCCTCAAATCCGACTATGCCGACTGCAGCCTAGAGATACTGCCCGACAAAGGCCTGGCCCACCACCATGTGCGTATCGTCGGCACGGGTGTCATCGCGCGTATCCCCAAACAAAGCCAGTTGAACCTCTCTGCGCAGGACAATCTGCGCTACCAGGCGGCGGCATTCGAGCGGGCATCGCGCGGCGGGCATGCCCCAAGGCTGATCGGACTTCTGCTGCCAGACTCGTCGCTGCCGCGCGGAGCATTGCTGGTCCAGGAAATCATCGGAACCACGCCGCGCCTGCCCTCCGATCTGGGTGCCATCAGCCGGGCGATGGCCAGTTTTCATGCCATGCCACTGCCCACCGAAGCCCAATGTGCGCCGCTACGACATTCGCCCGATCCGTTGCGGGATATGCTCGATGAGATCAGCCAGCAGGCGGTATTCCTGGATCAAGCGTGCCTCTCGCCCATCAGCCTGCGGGAAATACGCCACGGACTGTGCAGCCTGGCGCAGCGATGCGAGGAGGAAGATAGGCCGCCCAGGCGCCTGATTTCGTTTGACACGCACCCCGGTAATTTCTTGATGACGCCAGACCATCTGGCCATTCTGGTGGATCTGGAAAAGGCGCGCTATAGCTATCCCTCGTTCGATCTCGCACACGCCACCCTCTATACGTCGACGACCTGGGATACCGAGACATATGCTGAACTGACCCATGAGAGCGTGCTATCGGCCTATACCGCCTGGGAGAACGCCATGGATACTGCCACGGCTCAGGCCACTCGCGGCTGGCATGGCCCGTTGCGCCTGGCCATGTGGTTGTGGTCCATCACCTGGTGCGCCAAATGGCGCCTTCTCTCGCAACACGAGTCGGCTGAGTCGTCCGCCGAAGACTGGTCTTATCAACTCAGTTCGGAATCTTTGATTAGCCATGTGCAAGGGCGCGTCGATCACTATCTCAGTGCAGAAATAGTGCACCAAGTATGGACTGAATGCCAGACACTGGAGCAGGCATTATGAAACCTTACATACTGATGTCGGCTGTGGCGCTCACCGTCGCATTTGCTCCAGCGGCGCAGGCGAGCGACACAGCCTGGCAGGATATCCAGGCACAAGCTCGAGGTCAGACCGTCTACTTCAACGCCTGGGGCGGCGATCAAAGCACCAACGCCTATATAGCCTGGGTCGCCGCGCAGGTCAAAACTCGCTCGGATATCACGCTCAAGCAGGTCAAAATCGCGGACACCGCCGAGGCCGTGCAGAGAATCGAGGCAGAAAAACGTTCAGGCCGCAATTCGGACGGCTCAGTCGACCTACTCTGGGTCAATGGTGAGAATTTCCAACGCCTCAAGAAAGCCGGCCTGCTCTATGGTCCCTGGGCGGAACAATTGCCAAACTGGCAGTATGTCGACACCAGCAAGCCTGTGCGTCAGGACTTTTCCGAATCGACAGACGGGCTCGAAGCACCCTGGGGCGCTGCCAGGTTTACCTTTCTGGCTGATCGCAACAAGGTCCCCTCGCCACCGACCTCCCCCGAGCAACTGTTGGCATTTGCCCAAGCGCATCCCGGGCGGGTCACCTACCCCAGCCCACCCGATTTTTACGGCACGACTTTTCTAAAGCAAATACTACTGATACTGGCCCCCTTTCCCAAAGACCTGCGCGAGCCTGTAACGCCGGCATCCTTTGCCCGCAACGTCCCCACACTATGGGCGTACTTAGACAAACTACATCCCTCACTATGGCGTAAAGGCATGGCCTTTCCGACCGGTGTGGCGCAGATGCACCGTATGCTCGCAGACGGCGAACTGTTGTTGTCCATGACCTTTAACCCCAATGAGGGCGCCAACCTGATTGCACACGGCCGACTGCCAACGACAGTTTATGCCTTTGGCTTTACCCACGGTATGATCGGTAACGTTCATTTTCTGGCTATCCCCTATAACGCCCACGCCAAGGCGGGGGCACAGGTGGTGGCCAACTTCATGCTCTCACCAGTCGCTCAGGCCCATAAGGCAGACCCTACCGTGTGGGGAGATCCGACCGTGTTAAACGTGACCGCCCTGCCCCCGAAACTCAGGGCGGCATTTGATCACGTACCATCCGATGGCCCTCAAGCCGCAGTTCCAACCCTGCCCGAACCCGATGCGAGCTGGATGAATGCTCTAGAATCGGCCTGGCTCAAACGCTATGGCGCGGGACACTAGGCGAACGGGCTCTGGCGGGCAGGCCCTGGCATGGCGCATTGTGGGGCTGGTGGGCATGGCTTGTGTGATCCTGCCCATACTGGCCGGGCTATCGTGGTTTCTGGCCCCCGCCACACACCTCGAGGCCTGGTTGGATGCCCTCGGGGATCCACGACTGCCTGGCGCCTTAAAGGTCAGCGTGTTCACCGCCGTGTCATCCACTATTCTGGCGCTGGCATTCGCGGTTCTGGCGACTATGCTGACCTATCCCGGGGCCGTTTGGCGTTCATTGCGCAGGCGCCTGCCCGCATTACTGGCTTTCCCTCATGCCGCTTTTGCTATCGGCATTGCCCTACTGATTGCGCCGACAGGCTGGCTCGCCCGACTCTTGGCCACTGCCCTGGCCTGGCAGGCACCCCCTCAATGGGTCACCGTACAGGACAGCTACGGTGTGACCCTGATGTTCGCGCTCGCGATCAAGGAAAGTTGGTTCATTCTCTGGATGCTGGCGGCATTGCTGGGCGAGCAATCAGTCAAACAGCAAATGACCATCGCAGGCAGTCTGGGCTACAACAGAATTCAGGCTTGGTGGAAAATCCTGCTGCCACAGATCCTGCCTAGACTGGCATGGCCTCTGATGGCGGTGTTTGCCTACGGATTGTCGGTCGTTGACATGGCCTTGGTGCTTGGGCCCACGACGCCGCCCACGCTCGCTGTGCTCACCTGGCAATGGCTCTCTGACCCCGACCTGGCGCGGGTCGCACAGGGCACCATAGGCGCTTTGCTATTGGTCGGGCTGCTGCTGGCTGGCGTAGGCATCGCACGACTCGCATGGGTCGGCTGGAGGCGGCTGACGGCGTATCCTCGCGGCCGACGCCGCACCGGCACAGTCGCTCCATGGCTCGCGCGCGCCAGTGGCACGCTGATCCTGATGCTGGGCCTAATCCCCGGTATCATACTTTTGTTATGGTCTCTGACAGGTTCCTGGTTTTTCCCCAGCCCGCTGCCTGCAGTCTGGACGCTGTCCAACTGGACATCAGCAGATCTACATCCTTTACTGACAACGCTCTGGGTGGCCAGCGCCTGTGTGGTACTACTTTTGCCGCTAACCCTGCTCTGGCTAGAATGGGGGCCGGCGCGCCTGAATCCACTGATTTATTCTCCACTGTTATTGCCTGCCCTACCCCTGGCTGCCGCACAATACAGCGTGCTGGTGCAGTTGCGATTGGATGGAACTGCCGTCGGTCTGATCTGGAGTCATATGGCCTGGGTGCTACCCTATATGCTGATCACCTTGGCCGGACCCTACCGTGTCTTTGACGAACGACTGGTCACCACAGCACGCGCCCTGGGCTACACCCGATGGCAAGCCTGTCTGAAGGTAAAATGGCCCATATTGCTGCGTCCCATTCTGGCCGCCACTGCTATTGGTTTTTCCGTCAGTGTGGCCCAGTACCTACCTACTGTCTTTTCAGGCGCTGGACGATTCCAGACCGTGACAACCCAGGCCGTCGCCTTGAGCGCAGGCTCGGACAGGCGCATATTGGCGGTGCAATCCAGCCTGCAGATGCTGCTGCCTTTGCTGGCTTTTGCCTCGGCGCTGACGGCATCCTGGTGGCTGTCACGCCGACACCGGGGGTTGCAATGAACGCACGCCGGTCACCAAAAGGATCTTATGCTTGAAGTTTGCGGACTCACGATCCACCGTAACGCGCAGCACCTGATTGGCCCACTAAATTTCACGGTATCTGCCGGGCGGGTTCAGGCCATCATGGGGCCATCGGGCTCTGGCAAATCGACACTTTTGAAGTGGATGATCGGTGACACAGACACGGCTTTTCGGTACAGCGGCGAGCTACGGTTGAACGGCCTGGCGGTCAATACCCTACCCACCGAAAGTCGGCATATCGGCATTTTGTTTCAGGACGATCTGCTCTTTCCCCATATGAGCGTGGGGCGTAATCTAGCATTCGCGCTACCCGCGGATTTGGTCGGTGTCAGTTTGCGCCGCCAAACCGTCGAAGAGGTGCTGTCCCAAATCGGCCTTGGAGGCTTGCACGATCGCGACCCAGCCACACTCTCCGGTGGTCAACGCGCTCGTGTCAGTGTCGCCCGCGCACTCATAGCGCAACCTCGCGCATTGCTGCTGGACGAACCATTTTCCCGGCTCGATGCTGTACTGCGCGAGCAGTTCCGCACCTTTGTATTCGACTGGATTGCTCGTCAGAAAATTCCAACCATCCTGGTGACCCATGATCGCGCAGACGTGGCCGATCCAAACCTACTGATCGAGCTGTAAACGCAAGCTCGCCCCTGATTCCTGGATCCTTAATGTGAATCAGCTTTCGATCGTCCTCGCCACCAGCGCGCCACGACGAACCAGACTGCCAGCAGGCCGAGCGACACCACCAATGACACCCACAGAGGCAGCTCCATCACGCGGTCCCCCGCCGTGGCAAGCAAGACGGTCAGCGGCAAAATTCCCAGGCCCGTAGTCCACAGGAAGGTACGCCACGACACCCCAGTCAGCGCGGCAGCATAATTGATGAGGTTAAAGGCAATGACTGGAATAAGACGGCTGACAAGCAAGGCGACCGTGCCCTTATCGTGTGACCAGCGCTCAATCGCCTGCTGGTGTCGTGCGGGCACAAAACGCTGGATGAATGGCCGCCCCAACAAGCGCACAACCCAGAATGCCAGCGATGCACCAATCATGGCACCCACCCATGTCACCACCGAGCCCCAAAACGGGCCATAGACCATACCATTAGCGAGTGCAACCACCTCTGCGGGAAATGGCAGAAATGAATGCATAACCATGAGCGCGATTGAGCCCAGCACTCCCCACGCGCCCCACGACCGGATCACCGACACCGCCGTGTCCGCCGAACTGTCAAACACAGCCAGGAAGCCCCCGGGCCGTAAACCCCAGAAAAAAAAGCCACCAATCGCCGATAAGACTATCAGCACGCCCAGAGAAATGGAAAACAACCTCACGAAACCACCTCCATGTACTCCCACGAGACCTCAGGCTTCGAGGGGCCCACTTTTCGGCCGTCATCGGCGTCAAGCATGTGACATTGATAGATGAACAGCTCCCGGTAGTCGGTGAAGCACACTAGGGCACGCGCGCGACCGAAGGCCAGTAGCACGACAGGCTGCGTCGCGCCGTCGGTCAGGTGCACCGCATGCCACAAACGGCGTCGACGCATCAGGCTTATTGCACTTCGCCCTTATTAATCACGATCTTATCAGCATATTGGCCAATAATTCCACCCACTTTTTGCAGGATTTCAGCTTGCATTTGCAGTTGCAGCTTTTCGTTCCCAGCAGGTAATTGAGGCATCAGCATGCGATTGCCCATCGTGCCGTGGCCCATCATTCCATTGCCCATCATGCCGCCACCCATCATGGAACGTCCCGTTGCACCACCACCCATCATGCCGCTGCCCATCATGCCGCCTTGCATCATGGCCGCGCTTCCATTTTTTTGCGTGGTCGTGCTCGACCCATCAGGCTGCACGGAGCTGTCTGCAGCAAGGGAAAATGCACTCGCGCTTGTAATCATCGCGCAGAAAAGGGCTGTCACCATTTGCTTGGTCTTCATTTGAAACTCCTAAATTAATTTTATTCAAATAAGCGTTATCTATCAGTTGCTATGTTTTCAGGGGCTATCACAGCCAGAGGACATCGCTACTCACCACCCCATCATCCGAGTCATCATGGCTCCCATACCTAAAAACCCTAGAACCGCAATGACCCCGATCACAGCGAGAGCCATCACAATTATCTGTATCAGTTTATTACCCATAATTTTCCCACCTTGTTCAGTTTGTTAGCGTGTTGACAATTCGCTTGCCGTGTCAGCGGTTGTCGCCAGAAAGCACTCGTAAAACGACCCAAACGTCGCCCTCAGGCCATCACGGCGATTCGCTTTTCGTCGCTTCAGGTCGCGTCGGGGTCTTAACGTTGGGGGCATCTACTTCGCGGCCAGTACGGCTCGAGTTCGAATTCATACTTTTCATCATGAAAATCATCGAAATCGGGCACAGCAGGAAAAACAGAAAAGGCGCGGCCGCAGTAATCAATACCCGCGCAGCGGGGACCAAAACATACGCCCCAGCCACCACCATACCTAGCCCAAGGCCCACTTTAATCATCGTCTTTGTATCGCACTGCATAGTCAAACTTCCTCAAAAGGCCATAGATAATCGCCGCCCGCGTTTCAGGCGCGACGGATTCGTACTAAGGTTTTGAGGAGTTAAATCTGAAAACTACAGTGTTGTATTGCCAAAGAGGCTACGACCGGCCGCCTCAGCCAGGGATATTGCCGTCTCGTCGCGGTGGGACGATAAAACTCAATGGTGTATCTGATGGAAGACGGTCGCGGCGTCAGGGTGAGCGACGAAGCTGGTGTAAACGCCGCATTTTCGAGAGTCGGGGCGGTGACTTGAGAGCAAGTTTGGCATAGGTCTAACTGCGCCGTCTCAGATTGTAGGCAATTGGGTACTAACAAAGCCTGACCGTTGTTGCTGACAACCGTCGCCATCGATTCGGGCATTAATACACCAGCCGGAACCGGGCAAGCTCGCGCTGCTACGGCAAGCTGCATAGCCACTATACTGATCAGTGCAAAAAACACTGAAATGAGTCGGGATTGATAGTTGATCTTCATTTCGCTTTGAATTGTACATCCAAAGAAAGTCTTTAATTACACCGCGATATTGGAAATCGTGTTTGCGATTATGGTAGCGATCCTAATCGCAGTACTCTTGCGCAGCAGATAATCGGCGACGCTGCGCATGATGAAAAACGGCGGACATAGTGGTTCTGCACGCACCTACCATCGCTAGCATCACCATGGTCACCACGCGCTGGTGGCGCGAAGCGCTTTCTCCCCTTGCAGCGACGCAATCAGTGGGCAGGAAACGTTCCCGCCAATTGCGTGGCAGGCGCACACAAGCTCAGACAGCGTGGCCTCTATGCGCGTCAAGTCGGCTAGTTTTTCACGCACGTCCTTTAGCTTACGCTCGGCTAGGCTACTAGCTTGCTCGCAGTGGGTGCCATCTTCCAAGCTAAGTAGATCGCTGATCTCGTCCAGGCTGAACCCCAGCCGCTGGGCCGATTTCACGAACCTTACTCGCATCACATCCGTTTCACCATAACGGCGGATGCTGCCGTAAGGCTTATTTGGCTCGGGCAACAAGCCCTTGCGTTGGTAGAACCGAATGGTTTCCACATTGACCCCAGCCTCCTTGGCAAAGACACCGATGGTCAGGTTTGCTAGATTATTTTCCATGCAGCTTGACTCCGTACATGACTACGGAATTAAGCTTAACTCGCGGATTTCATACTTGAAAGGAAAAACGTATGCCTGAACCTCAAAAAGGGCGTGGCGCCTTGGCGGCTGGCGGTCTGGCAGCCATTCTCGCCTCCACCTGCTGCCTGGGGCCGCTTGTGTTGGTCACACTTGGTTTTAGTGGAGCTTGGATCGGCAATCTCACCGCTCTGGAACCGTACCGGCCAATCTTCATCGGGGTCGCGCTGGTGGCAATGTTTTTCGCCTATCGCCGAATCTTTCGCCCCGCACAAGCCTGCAAACCGGGTGAGGTGTGCGCCATCCCGCGGGTGCGCGGCACCTACAAACTCATCTTCTGGGTCGTAGCTGCCCTGGTGTTGGTCGCGCTCGGATTTCCCTATGTTCTTCCCTTGTTTTATTAACCTGGAGTTCATTATGAAAAAATTATTGACTTTATGTTCGCTTGCCGCCTTCATTGCCGCACCGGCGACTTGGGCCGCCACAAAGACGGTTACTCTGTCGGTGCCTGGCATGACCTGTGCGGCCTGCCCGATCACCGTCAAGGCGGCGCTCTCCAAAGTCGAAGGGGTGAGCAAAATCGCCGTGATTCTTGACAAGCGAGAAGCTACGGTGACCTTCGACGATGCCAAGACCAGTGTTCAGGCACTGATGAAGGCAACCGGAAATGCCGGCTATCCATCCACCCTCAATAACTGATCATGCAAAACCCAAAAACTTGGATTCGGGCTGGCGTGATGGGCACCGTGCTGGTAGCGCTATGCTGTTTTACGCCGGTACTGGTAATTCTGCTTGGGGTGGTTGGATTATCCGCCCTAACCGGCTATCTGGACTATGTGCTGATGCCCATGCTCATCGTATTCATTGGCTTGACCATTTACGCGGTTCGGCGCAAACACAATATCGATGCTTGCTGCGCACCACCGAAGATTGGAGAAAATAAATGATCGGAATAAAAGTGGATGGCATGACCTGCAGTTCCTGCGCCACGCATGTCAAAGACGCTCTGGAAAAAATTCCTGGCGTAAAAAGTGCCTCCGTTTCCTACCCAGAGAGCCGAGCGCAGGTCATGGCAGACGCTTACGTCAATCGCGGCCAGATGTTGGCAGCGATCGCAGCGCTAGGCTACCGAGGCGCTTTCAATGGGGGCACCAACCAACGCGATGAAGGAAGGATGGCCACATCTAGAACAGGCGGCAGCGACCTGCACATTGCCGTCATCGGCACGGGCGGCGCAGCCATGGCTGCGGCGCTAAAGGCTGCCGAGTGCGGCGCCCAAGTGACGATCATCGAGCGAGGAACCATCGGTGGCACGTGCGTCAATACCGGCTGTGTACCGTCCAAGATCATGATTCGCGCCGCCCACATTGCCTATCTGCGGCGGCAAAGCCCGTTCGATAGCGGCATTACGGCGGCCACGCCCGCCATTAACCGCGGCAAACTGCTGACCCAGCAACAGGCCCGCGTCGATGAACTGCGTCACGCCAAGTACGAAGGTATCTTGGACGGCAATCCGGCCATCACCGTGCTGCACGGCGTAGCCCGTTTCAAGGACGATAGCACTCTAATCGTCAGTCTGAACGAAGGTAGCGAGCACATGGTAGCGTTCGACCGTTGCCTGATCGCCACGGGCGCGAGTCCATCGATTCCGCCCATCGTTGGCTTGAAAGACACGCCGTACTGGACATCGACCGACGCGTTGGTGAGCGATACCATTCCTGAGCGACTAGCTGTTATCGGCTCATCGGTGGTAGCGGTCGAACTAGCGCAAGCGTTCGCCCGACTGGGCAGCCAGGTCACAATCTTGGCGCGCAACACCCTGCTCTTCCGGGAAGACCCAACCATCGGCGAGACCATCACGGCCGCGTTTCGTGCCGAAGGAATCGAGGTGTTGGAACACACTCAGGCCAGTCATGTCGCCTATGCGGATTGTGAATTCGTGCTGACGACGGACCAAGGAGAAATCCACGCCGACAAACTGCTGATCGCCACCGGCCGCGCGCCCAACACGCGCAGCCTGAACCTCGAGACAGCGCGTGTCGAAATCACCCATCAAAGCGCCATCGTCATCGACAACGGAATGCGCACGAGCAACCCGAATATCTACGCCGCCGGCGACTGTACCGATCAGCCTCAATTCGTCTATGTCGCGGCTGCGGCGGGCACCCGCGCGGCCATCAATATGACTGGGGGTGACGCCACGCTCGATCTGACCGCCATGCCAGCGGTGATGTTTACCGACCCCCAGGTCGCCACCGTGGGTCTGTCCGAGACCGAGGCGCATGCACAGAACATTGAAACCAACAGTCGCACCCTGAAACTGGACAACGTACCACGGGCGCTCGTCAACTTTAATACACGCGGCTTTATCAAACTGGTTGCCGACGCGGGCAGCGGTCGGCTGATTGGCGTGCAGGCAGTAGCCTCGGAAGCGGGCGAGCTGATCCAAGTGGCAGCCCTCGCCATCCACAACCGCATGACCGTGGAGGAACTGGGTAACCAGATGTTCCCGTACCTCACGATGGTGGAAGGCCTAAAGCTGGCAGCACAGACCTTCACCAAGGACGTGAAACAGCTCTCCTGCTGCGCAGGGTGAGGAAAAAAACGTATCTGACCAGACAATCCGCATGACACCAGCGCAATCTGAATTGCGAAGGAACAGGTGTAGAGTGTAAGAAGTCGCAGGCCAGCAGCGACAGAGCATAAGTCATTTCGTACTTACATTTACTCATGATGGGCGGGCTTGATCATGAAACATTTAACCGGACGCTAGCGATGTCAATTACTTCGTTATTTACCGTCGGCCCTGTTTGTGCGACATCGCCGCGTTCGGACATAGTGCATCATTATTTGCAGGTTAGAGCGCACAGCCTAACGTTGGCGTCCCCGCTATCAGCCGAGGACCAATGCGTTCAGTCAATGCCCGACGCCAGCCCCACGAAATGGCACTTGGCGCATACCACATGGTTCTTTGAAGCAATGGTGCTTGGCCCGCATTCGCGTCGTTATACGCCGTTTGACACGCGTTACTTCTATCTTTTCAACTCGTACTACGAGACGCTGGGTCCACGCCACCCCCGGCCTCAGCGAGGGCTTTTGACCCGCCCAACGCTGTCCGAAATCCATGCGTATCGCGCACATGTCGACACCGCCATGCAACAGGTCATCGAAAATTGCGACGATGATATGTGGACCGATATCGGCCCGTTGGTCATTTTGGGCTTACATCACGAACAACAGCATCAGGAATTGATTCTAACGGACATTCTGCATGCGTTGTCGTGCAATCCACTGTGGCCCGCTTATCAGCCGATCCAAAGCCCTGGTTTGTTCAACCGACCGCATGCAGCGCTGGAACTAAAGTGGTTGGAGACGCCGGGCGGTATAGTTCGTATCGGGCATGACGCGGAAAGCGAGCCGGGATTTGCTTTTGATAACGAGAGCCCGCGTCACGACGTGTTGTTAGCGCCGTATCAGATGGCTACTCGTCTGGTGACTTGCGGTGAGTATGCAAATTTTATTGCCGATGGCGGCTACCGCGAGCCTCGCTTTTGGCTATCCGAAGGGTGGGCAGCGGTTCAGTCCGGCGGCTGGCAGGCGCCGGCATACTGGGTGGCGTCAGAGGCTAACGGTATAGCAGCGCAGGGCTGGCACGTGTTCGGCCTGCATGGGCTGCTGCCAATGGACAACGCCGATCCGGTTTGTCAGCTAAGTTTTTACGAAGCCGCCGCCTATGCCGAATGGTCCGGAGCACGCTTGCCAACTGAATTCGAGTGGGAAGCGGCCGTGCACCGACCCGGAGTGGCGCAGGCATTGGGTTACGCCTGGCAGTGGACTCGCTCGTCCTACGATCCTTACCCTGGCTTTCGCTCACGGAAAGGGGCAGTAGGCGAATATAACGGGAAGTTCATGGTGGGTCAATTAGTGCTGCGCGGCAGCAGTTGCGCTACTCCGTCTGGTCATGGGCGTACTACGTATCGAAATTTTTTCCCGCCGGCGGCCCGTTGGCAATTTTCGGGCTTGCGCCTGGCCAAGGACTTGGGATGTTGATGAATCGACAATATCGTCGCGATGACGATTTTCTTAATGTGGCTAGTGAAAATCCGGCTTTGGGAGATTTTTCCACTGATATGCTTGCCGCGCTTCAGATGTGGCCTCGCTGCCTGTCGCCAAAATACTTCTACGATGAAACGGGTTCCGCGCTATTTGACCGTATATGCGACTTGCCGGAGTATTACCCAACGCGTACAGAGCTAGCCTTACTGGTCGCTCACGCGGCGGAAATCGCCGCGCGAATGGGGCCGCGCGCAGAGATCGTTGAATTCGGCGCCGGCTCGTTGCGAAAGGTCCGCCTACTGCTTGACGTCATGGACAAGCCCTTGCGCTATGTACCCATTGACATTTCCGACGCGCACTTGTCCGCCAGCGCCATCCAATTGCAGCACGACTACCCGAGTTTAAGCGTGTTGCCAATTACGGCCGACTACACTGCCGCCTTTTGCTTGCCTGCAAGGGAACCGGACTGCGGCCGCCGTATTGGCTTCTTTCCCGGCTCTACGATAGGCAATTTGCACCCGGCCGATGCATTAAAATTTCTGCGGCAGGCGGCACAATCATTGAGAGGTGGTGCCCTGCTTTTAGGCGTAGATCTCATCAAGAATCCCGTGGTTTTGCATGCGGCTTATAACGACTCGCAAGGTGTTACCGCTGCATTCAATCTAAATTTGCTGACGCGAGCAAATCGTGAATTAGGCGCGAATTTTGATGTGTCGCAGTTTAGTCACAGCGCGTTTTACAACGCGCCGCTACAGCGTATGGAAATGCACTTGATGAGTCGCACAACGCAACAAATTCGAGTGTGCGGCAAACCATTTGAATTTGCAGAAGGCGAAACCTTGCACACCGAAAATTCGTACAAATTCACCGTGGAAGGCTTCCGGGCGTTAGCCGTTCAAGCTGGTTTTCAGCCCGGACAGGTGTGGGTCGATCCGCAAAAGCTGTTTAGCCTGCATTGGTTGCCGGCGCCCGTCTAACATTGCACTATCTACATTGACGACTATTTCTCCGAGGCTCTTATGACCCAGGCTGGACCGCTGGCAATCCCAAATCCGTCCACTTCTGCAAAGGCCCAGAGAGGCCTGGATCTGTCTCAACCTTTCGCACCCACAGGTCGGGCTTTCTAATGAAACGCCTGGTTTTGGCTGGCGGCGGACACGCACACTTATCGGTACTTAAGGCGCTGGCTCAGGCGCAACCAACGGATGTCGAGGTGGTGCTCATCACACCCTCTTTATTCCAGAACTATTCGGGGATGTTGCCGGGCTGGATGTCGGGTCATTATGCACAAACTCAATGCCAGATCGATCTGCAAGCCTTGGCTCAATCGGCGCGTGCCCGCCTGATGCTAGGGCTAATCGTAGGCATAGATGCAGGCCAATGCTGCGTCAGACTATCAGACGGGCAACATATCGATTATGACATTCTGTCAATGGATATAGGTAGCGAGATCGATGCGTCGTGGCTAGAGACGGCGGGCGAACGGCTATTGCCCGTTAGGCCATTGGATGAATTTTTTAAGGCATGGCCTGGAGTTTTAGCCGCCGCAAAAAATAAATCCAACTATCGTCTGGTTATTGTAGGAGGCGGTGCCGCCGGAGTAGAACTGGCTTTTGCAGCACAATATGCGTTGGTGCAATCGCAGGCCAACGGTCGCGTCGATCTTGTGGCCTCCGAGCGTGGCCCCCTGGTTGGACACGCTGCAAGCGTGCAACGCCGTGTTGCACGGACTATGTCCAGAGCCAAGATTGTGGTTCATCGTTTGCGAGGAGCAGGTGCAAAAAAAGGGGTATTGTTGTCCGACGGCACTCTGCTGCCTGCGGATTGCATCATCGCTGCCACCGGCGCACGTGCACCCTGCTGGCTGGCGCTTTCCGGATTAACGCTGGACGAAAGCGAGTATATCGCCGTCGACGAGCATTACAGGAGCACTTCGCATCCAGATGTATTCGCGGTCGGCGATATTTGCGCCCGCCAGGATATGGTCGTGGGCCGTTCCGGTGTGCATGCGGTTCACGCCGGTCCAGTACTAGCCAAAAACCTGCTGGCCGCTCTACATGGCGGAGCTATGCAAATTTATAAGCCTCGTCGTCGCTCATTATATTTGTTGGCTTGCGGTCGCCGCTATGCCATTGCCTCATGGGGAAACTGGAGTGCAGAGGGTAAATGGGTGTGGCATATGAAAGACTGGATTGATCGGCGCTTCATCCAGAAATTTTCAGACCCGAAACAGCGGCACATCGACTTATCGGAAAAAGAATCAAATGGTGAAAAACGCCTATGAACAAAACAGTGGCACCGTAAAAAAGCCACCCTTTCACTCTCCGAATCACAAGAGCATTCGCTTTTCTTCAAAGAACGCATCTCGCTGAAAACACATGTAACGATGTGTTCGGGATGCCGGAATTTAGGTCGATAGTTGCATACGCTCCGGCGAATGGCGCGAGCTTACGCCAAGGATGAGAAATAGGGCATACCAAGTGTCTGTTGATCATTGCGAAAAAGGGCTTAAACTCGAGCCACGAAATATGGGAACCTCCGCTGTTAACAGCAGTCGTATAATTGCCTTTTAAAGGAGTCACCAAATGGCAGCTTCAACGCATGGATTGTCACGGTATCTGCTCGGTTTTGCAGCAGGTTTCGTCGCAGTGCTCGTTTTCCACCAGGGCATGCTGACTTTGCTCCATGGCGTTCACTTCATTTCGGCCTCGCCTTTTCCGATTGCTGCTACACCGCCGTTCGGCGTGCCAAAAATCTGGTCGCTGGCTTTTTGGGGCGGTATTTGGGGCTTGGTATTTGTCCTGTTTGAATGCAAATTTCCTCGTAACCTACTCGCTTACCTGATAACCGCGATCGTGTTTGGCGCTATCGGCCCAAGCTTGGTCGCATGGTTTGTGGTCCCGGCACTCAAGGGCCTGCCGATGGGTGGTGGCTTTCACTCCGCCGGCGTGATAACCGCCCTTTCCGTCAATGGCGCCTGGGGTTTGGGCACGGCCATCTTCCTCCTTGCAACGGCAGGGCATCGCTAAAGATTAATTCGACTTGCCCAATTTCTGTCGCTGCCAACGCGCCAGAACGAACCAGACTAATAGCGCGACAAGCTCCACAACGGGCCATACACCATACCATTGGCCAGCGCGACGACCTCCTCCGCAGGAAGGGGTAGAAACGAATGCACTGTCATGAGCGCAATGGATCCCAATACGCCCCATACGTTCAAAGGGGCGCTCCCACAGCTATCTACAGTCGCTGCACAACGCGTACAAGGCCGACAACTTAGAAATCGTTATATGCCGCAGCCTAATCAGTGTAGATTGGGAGGGCTATCTACATGACTGCAATTTCAACCAGATGCTGGGGCTGCACAGCCGGTCAGGGCAGCAGTTGCGGTGGCGCGCTCGATGGATCATAAAACATGAAAAAAGCTGTCATTATCATCGCCGTAGGATTAATTGCGGTGGCGTTCTTCTCTTTAGGGTTGAACCACTTTCTCACTCTGGATGGCATTAAGGAAAGTGTCGGCCAAGTCCAGGCATGGCAGGCGGCGAAACCCATCTTGACCGCCATAGCGTTCTTCGTATTCTATATAACGGTCACTGCACTTTCCCTGCCAGGTGCGGCCGTCCTGACATTGGCCGCAGGCGCTTTATTCGGACTATTCTGGGGCACTGTACTGGTTTCATTTGCCTCCAGCTTGGGTGCCACTCTGGCTTTTCTGGTGGCGCGCTACTTGCTGCGCGATGCAATTCAGACTCGCTTTGCGGAGCGCCTGAAGGTCATCAATGAGGGCGTGGCCAGACAAGGCAAGTTTTACCTGTTCACACTGCGACTGGTACCCCTGTTCCCGTTTTTTATCATTAACCTGTTAATGGGACTTACCGCCATTCGTACCAGAAGCTTTTACTGGGTTAGCCAGATCGGAATGTTGGCGGGTACGGTAGTTTATGTGAATGCCGGCGGGCAATTGGTGAAAATAACGAGTCTTTCCGGAATCGTCTCGCCAGGCCTGTTGGTATCCTTTGCCTTAGTAGGCGTATTCCCGTGGATCGCTAAATGGCTCGTGGGCATTCTTAAGCGGCGCCGCGTTTACGCCAAATGGCAACGACCTCGACAGTTTGATCGTAATCTGGTGGTGATCGGTGCCGGCGCGGCGGGCTTAGTTACCGCTTATATCGGTGCCGCGGTTAAAGCAAAGGTGACGCTGATAGAGGCGAACAAGATGGGGGGTGATTGCCTTAATTACGGATGCGTGCCAAGTAAAGCTCTGATCAAAAGCGCCACACTGGCCCATCAAATCCGGCAAGGAGCGCATTACGGATTGGAGGCGATTTCACCCGCATTCAGCTTTCGCAAAGTGATGGCGAGGGTACATGAAATCATTCGCACTATCGAGCCACACGACAGTGTCGAACGCTACACCGAACTCGGCGTAGAGGTACTGCAAGGTTACGCCCGTATCGTTGACCCATGGACGGTCGAGGTTGCTCTCAACGACGGCGGCACAAGGCGTCTGACCACACGCAGCATCGTGATCGCTGCCGGTGCCCGGCCGTTTATACCTCCTCTGCCCGGTCTGGACGACGTAGGGTACGTAACCAGCGACACTCTCTGGAACGAATTCGCCAGGCTGGATGAGCCTCCTGCGCAGTTGGTGGTGCTGGGTGGTGGGCCAATCGGCTGCGAGCTGGCGCAAAGCTTTGCCCGCCTCGGCTCCAAGGTCACCCAAATTGAGATGGCTCCCCGCATCATGATCCGCGAAGACGAAGAGGTTTCCGACTTAGCGCGCGCTTCACTCGAACAAGATGGCGTCATTGTTCTTACAAACCATAAGGCCTTACGCTGCGAACTCAATGCGGGGCGCAAGTGTATTGTTGTGGAACACAAGGGCGGGCAGCAGACTATTGAATTCGATGCGCTGATATGCGCCGTCGGGCGAGTGGCCAGGCTAACCGACTATGGATTAGAAGCCTTGGATATTCAGACCCAGCGCACTGTCGTCGCCAACGAATATCTGGAAACACTTTACCCAAACATCTTCGCTGCCGGCGATGTAACCGGCCCCTACCAGTTCACTCACGTTGCCGCGCATCAGGCCTGGTATGCAGCCGTCAACGCACTTTTCGGGAGTTTCAAAAAATTCAAAGTGGACTACTCGGTCATACCCTGGGCCACATTCATCGACCCAGAAGTCGCCCGGGTCGGCATCAACGAGCAAGAGGCTCGCACAAAAGGCATCGCTCACGAAGTCACACGATACAGTATTAACGAGCTCGATCGGGCCATTACCGATGGTGTGGCGCGCGGCTTTGTGAAGGTGTTGACAGTGCCAGGCAAGGATCGCATTCTCGGCGTAACTATCGTGGGGGAACACGCGGGCGACCTTCTGGCCGAATTCGTGCTGGCCATGAAAAACGGGCTAGGTCTGAACAAAATATTGGGCACCATACACATCTACCCGACTCTGGCCGAGGCCAACAAATACGTTGCTGGGGAATGGAAGCGCGCGCATACATCGGCCAGAACCTTGGCATGGCTCGGGCGATTCCACACATGGAAGCGGGGTGGCACCTCATGAAATTGTCTATTATCGTGCCAATACTGAACGAAGCCCATGAATTACCTGGGCTACTTGAACAATTATTATCTCTGGTGCGCCAAGGAACTGAAGTCATCATTGCAGACGGTGGCAGTCACGATGGCTGCGCCGACATTGCCGAAGGTGCTGGCTTCGCGGTGGTCCGGGCGGTGCGTGGCCGAGCACGACAAATGAATGCCGCAGCAGCGTTGGCAACGGGAGACATCTTGTTATTCTTGCACGCCGACACACGATTGCCGCGAGAGGCAACGACATGGATTACGCAGGCTCTAACAGGCAACAAACATGCGTGGGGCCGATTTGACGTCTATATTAACGGACGCCCGGCAATGCTGCGAGTTATAAGCCGTATGATGAACTTGCGCTCACGCCTGACCGGCATAGCTACCGGAGACCAGGCCATCTTTGTCACTCGGCGCGCCTTCGATGCAGTAGGAGGTTTTCCAGATCAAGCGCTTATGGAAGATATCGAGTTCTCAAAACGGCTACTAAGCCTCTCCAGGCCAGCTTGCCTCGTCAGGTGCGTGACCACCTCCGGGCGTCGCTGGGAAACCGAAGGTGTCTGGCACACTATATTCTTGATGTGGCGATTGCGCTGGAACTACTGGCGCGGTGTCCCCGCGCAGCAACTGGCCAAAGACTATCGATGAATATCGTTCGCATTGTTATATTTGCCAAGGCTCCTGTGGCCGGACTCGTCAAAACACGACTGATACCCGCCCTTGGGGCACAAGCTGCGGCTGACCTTGCACGACTCATGCTCTTGCGCACCCTTGAGAAAGCGTTAGCGGTCAACGCCGGGCCCGTGGAGCTATGCGTAAGCCCATCTCAAAAAGAAGCGGTGTGGCAATCTATTCCCGTGCCGGCAACCGTTGCTTGGTCGAGTCAGGGTGAGGGAGTCTTGGGGGTGAGGATGGCCCGGGCAACCAGGCGCATTACCGACGCCGGCGAATCGATACTACTTATTGGCACAGACTGCCCCGAGCTGAGTACAACGCATCTGCGTTGCGCTGTCACGTCGCTACAACAACATGATGCGGTGCTGGCTCCGACCTTCGACGGCGGTTATGCGCTGCTAGGGCTAAACCAATTTGACGCATCTGTCTTCGAAGATATTGCATGGGGCACCGATACAGTTTTATCGGAAACACAATTACGGCTGGCGCAATTGAAATGGCTAACTCATTATTTGCCAACCATGCATGACATTGATGAGCCTGAAGACTTGCACTGGCTACCTGAGCTTGACGCATCGTCATTCTTGCCGCAGAAAATGCAGGATACGCACAATGACCCGCGTGGTCGGCTTAACCTCGATCCTCTTTAATTTGCCTGGCCGGTTGGGCCAGCAGGCTCCACAGACGTTGAGCACCAGCATCGCGAAAGACATCCAGTCCCAACGGAATGATCTCTTGCGCCTGCTGGGGTTGGGCCAAATAGCTGCCCAGCATACGATCCCACCACGAAACATGAAAACCAAAATTGGAATCGTGCTCTGCGCGCAGTACTGAGTGATGAATACGGTGCATATCCGGCGTCACGAATACCCATCGGAGCCAAGTATCCAGCCGGGTCGGCAAGCGCAGATTGACGTGAGTTATCAATGAAAAGCTGCTTAACACGATTTCAAACACCAATACAACCGTTGGGCTAGCCCCGAGCAACAGGACAGTCACAATCTTGACCAGCATCGACAGCAAGATTTCCAGTGGATGAAAGCGGACGCCGGAGCTCACATCAAGAGCCACGTCGGTGTGATGTACTCGATGCAAGCGCCATAGAATATCCATGCGATGCATTAGGCGATGCTGCGCGTAAATCACCAGATCCAGTGCAACGAATGCGATGGCCGCGGCAGGCCAAGGCGGAAGCTGCAACCAGTGCAGCACCCCCACGCCGTTTGCCTGAGCCCATAACGCGGCATCTATCGCCAGCCATGGCAGGAAAAGCCGCAGGCACAGGGTATTGATCATGCTCAGACCTATATTCACCGGCCATCGTTGCCGCCGTCGCGGTGACGCGGAGTGTCGCGGCCAGAACCATTCGGCCACTGCCAGCAACGCTAGGAGCGAAAGGAACAAAGACAGGCGAAGCATGGCGTCATTCATGAAATGAAGCGAAATCTCCAAAAAGGTCGAGACGCAGCGACTGAACGACTGTCATACAAGCGATTTTCCGCGTAGCTGTGCCGTAACAAATAGCCCTTCGGATTGGGCGATAAGTCTGATTTTAGCGCTGAGCGTTCAGTCGAATTTTCTCTGACTCCGCGACGCGCACAATGTCTCGTAGAAACACTGTTAGATCGGTTACGGGCGGTGTGTGCGGAACTTGGTACATTAAATCAACGACAATACCGCGATGATACGTGGCATGATTCACAATATGCAAAATCATTTCTTCGCGTGACATGATACCCGCGCCACCATCTACGAATTGAAAGCTAACGCGCTCCTCGAGCTGCGTAGTGGACAAGGACGCCGCATAATCAACGAACCATTGGTCGATGAGATTTTTCGACTCACAAAGTTCAGACAATGGAGGATCTGTGGGGGTATTGCGCGCCGTGAAGTGATGCGGCCGGCCTTCGAGATGCGCCTTAAACATACAATCAATCACATAAATGTGATTGATTGTATGGATTATATTTTTGAAACGCGTCGGACGATTTTTTGTGGCCTCTCCTTCTGGCATGCGTTTTATCGAGGAAAACATGAGCGTATCGGCCCAAGCATTGTAGTGGGTCAGCAAGTGCGTAGACATACTGCATCCTATTAGTTGAATAATGCTTCGACTCCAACCTCTAATCCGATTCGATAAAATCCTTGATTGCCGACAGAAAGAGTGCGGGTGCTTGAAGTTGTGGAACATGTGCACAACCAGGCAACACATGTAGGCGCGCGTTTGGCAGGCCCGCCACCAGTTCCTGTGCCATAGGAGGCGGCGTTGCTTCATCGCCCTCTCCCACTAGAACCAGAACCGGCAGATCTAGCTCGGCAAGCTCTGAACGCAGGTCTAACAACGCCAACGCTTCGCAGGCTTGGTAAAACGTTTGCGGATCGACGGCTAAAAAACGTTTTTTTCGCTCTGCAATAATTTGCGGATGCTTGGCCTGATATTCGGGTGAAAAAAGACGTCGCATCGCGACATCAGCAACAGTCCCCAGCCCGTTTCTTTGTGCGGCCACAGACATTTGTCTGAACGCTGCCCGGCCCGGCTCGGAAAAAGTCGCGCCGCAACCAGTCAGTGCCAACCGGCTGGCTATGCCGGGATGACGCACTGCCAGAGTGATGGCAATGAACGCACCATAACCGTTACCCAGAAAAATTGGCGGCGCACCCAGCCCGAACCCCTTAATTGCGGCGGCGATCCGATCGGCGACCGCAGCAAGGTCCGGACCAACCTTGCTGGAAGAACCGAACCCGGGCAGATTCAGGAGAACGACTTTATGCGTTTGCGAAAGCGGCTGCGCAATCAAATCGAAACTTGAGCGATCCGCCAAAAGAGAATGAAACAGCACAATTGCCGGCCCATCGCCAAGCGTTAACGCGGTAACCTCGCCGTTGCCCACGGTCATACTGATGGCTTGATACTTTGGCTTTTCTTCTCGGTTCAACGATGATTCCATTGCAAGCCCTCCTTTTAAGTGCCTATTGTTATCTGCGCCGAAGGGCTTAATTCAGGCGCGGCTGACTGGCCGTATCTTTGTACCAATCGAACGGTGCATCATTCAAACGCAGCATCACGCTCTTCGTCTCAAAATGCTGTTCGAAAGATTCAGTGCCAGATTCACGGCCCAGGCCCGAATCTTTTACACCGCCCCAGGGCGATGCAGGATCCAGGCGATGATGATCGTTGATCCAGACAATACCGCATCTAAGTTGGGCGGCCACTCGATGGGCGCGCGTCACGTCATTGGTGCGAATGGCGCCGGCCAGACCGAACGGAGAGTTATTAGCCAGCGCAACGCCCTCTTCTTCCGTCGAAAACCGTGTGATCGAAACAAAAGGCCCGAATACTTCTTCTTGGAAGATACGCATGTTTGCCGTCACATCGGCAAAAACTGTAGGTTCGACAAAGAAACCATTTTTCAGCGCTGGATCGGGCGGCACACGGCCGCCTGCCACCAGGCGCGCTTTATCTTCTTGTAGCCCGATCTTGACATAGTTCAGCACCCTTTGTTGCTGTCGGGCAGAAACAACCGGGCCTAATTGAACCGTCGCATCGATGGGGTTTCCGATGCGGATCGACTTGGCCTTCGCGGCCAGTTTTTCAACGAACTGGTCATACATTTTTTCCTGAACGATCTGGCGGCTGCCACAAATGCACGTTTGCCCGGCACCGATAAAGGCGCCGAAAGCAGCGTAATTGACAGCCTGATCAACGTCGAAATCGTCAAAGACCAATACGGGCGTCTTGCCGCCTAGTTCTAGCGTCTGGTGCGCGAAATTATTGCCGGCCAGCTCGCCGGTGATACGACCTGCTTCAGTTCCGCCGGTAAGCACCCACTTGGCTAACGCAGGGTGCGCAGCCAATGCACGTCCGGTGGTGGGTCCAAGCCCGGTAACCACATTGAAGACACCGGGCGGCAACCCCGCTTCCACAAACATCGTTGCCAGACGCAATGTTGTCAGGGGAGTGTATTCGGACGGTTTGACCACAGTCGTGCAGCCCGAGGCAAGCGTAGGGGCCAGGCCTTTGATGAGTATCATCAACGGATGATTGAATGGCGTTGAATTGCCAACTACACCGATCGGAGTGCGAATGGTGTAGTTCAGATAATCGCCTTCGACCGGAATGACTGCATCGCGGCGCGCAATTGCCAAGCCTGCGTTATAACGCAGAAAATCGGGCAGCCTTGATACCTGAGCGCGGGTTTCATTGACAGGCCGGCCATTATTAACGGTTTCCAGGTGATAGATTTCGTCAAGATTGGCCTCGAACACATCAGCTAGCTTGTTGATCAGCCTGGCACGGGTTCGGTTCGACATCTTATTCCATTCGGGGCTGTGGAACGCGGCCGTGGCGCTGACTACGGCTCGATCAACATCGGCGTCGCTGGCATGGCTGATTTGCGCGAGTATTTCACCGGTTGCCGGATTGACAACATAGAGTAGATCGGAACGGGTTGCCTCAACTTCGCGTCCGTCAATATATAACCCGTGCACGGGAATCTGAGATACGCTGACTTGACTATTTACGGTGAACATGTTTGATCTTCTTGAAAATTTTAGAAAATTATTCAGCAACAACAATTCTTGATATCGCGTTGTTTACCCGTTTCGCGGCGGCCGATATATGCCGTTCTGCCAAACGTTCCGCTACCTTCAACTGGCGCGACTGCAACGCGTCAATAATCCGGCAATGCTCATCAAGCAACGATTCGGGATTTCCTTTTTTGACATTACTTAGACTGACCAACACCGCCCGTTCCATCTGATCCATCAGATCGCCCAGCTGATCATGCATTCGAGCATTTTTCGCCAGTTCTGCCAATGACTGATGAAATGCCCGGTTGTAGGCGACAAAGCCCCCTGGCCAGACGTCTGCGGCGAAAACACGAAATTTATCTAACGTAGCCAGGTCGGCATCGCTCGCGCGACGCACGATACGTTCCATGCAGGCCCGCTCTAGGGCTGCGCGCAAATGAAACATGTCTTGCACATCGGCCAGAGATATGGGGGCAACCCGATAACCTTGTCTGGGAACAGTAATAACCAGGCTCTCGCGCTCGAGACGCATCAGAGCATCGCGTACGGGCGATTTGCTGACCTGAAACCGCGTGGCGACCTCGGCTGCATCGATTTCGGTGCCAGGCGCTAGCCTGCAACCGAGGATATCGGCACGTAATTGATCGTATATGGATTCGCGCAAAAGCTGATTACCGGTGATTGCGACAGACGTTTCGTTTAAATTCATGGGCAACATTGAAATATTTAATCGAGCATACATCTTATTATCTGATACATTACGATTTAACGCAATCAAGTTATTCCAATCAAATATTACCTATAGAGATCCAGATATTTCTAGTAACTCTCACATATTCATATTGACGTTTTTCATTTTCCTAATATATCATGATGCATAAAAACCAACGATTTAATGCTCGGAGACAAGCCATGTTCAAGAAATTATTAACCCTAGCGTCACTTACGCTGATGGTCACCGGATCGGTCAGCACCTTCGCTCAAAGCACCAATAAAGATCCTATACGCCTCGGATTTCTGACCATCAAGTCCGGTGCACTGGCAGCTGGCGGCAGACAAATGGAAGAAGGTTTACGCATTTTTCTAAAAGAGCGCAACAACACCATTGCAGGTAGGAAAGTCGAATTATTTATTGGCGACACAGCCGGGCAGCCCGCCATCACAAAAAGCAAAGCGCAAGAGTTGGTAGAAAAAGACAAGGTACAAGTCATTATTGGGCCGCTGGCGGCGTTTGAGGCGTTGGCCATCAACGATTACATCCGCAAAGTGAAAATCCCGATCATCTCGCCGTCGGCCGCTGCCGAAGACCTGACTCAACGCAAGCTGAATCCGTGGTTTGTACGGGCAGTGGGCACATCGGCACAACCTACGCAACCTCTCGGCCAATATGCTGCCAGTGTGCTGAAATACAAACGTGTGGCAACCATCGCCGATGATTTCGCCTTTGGGTACGAAAGCACGGCCGGCTTTCAGCGTACCTTCGAACAAAATGGCGGCAAAGTTGTGCAAAAGCTGTGGGCGCCACTGAATGTTGCCGATTATGGTACTTACATCAGTCAGATTGATCCCACTGTGGATGCCGTTGTCATTAACTTTGCAGGCAGCAACAGCGTCAGGTTTCTCAAGCAATACAGTGCTTATGGCATGAAAGGAAAAATCCCGATTATTGCGGGGATGATTGCAATGGACGAAGGCGTTCTCAAAAAGATGGGCGATGAAGCGGTGGGCATTGTTTCAGCCGGCTGGTACGCATCGACCATAGACAACCCCGCCAACCATCGTTTCGTCAAGGAGATGAACGAACAATATAAAGAAGATCCGGGTTATTACTCTATAGGCGCATACGGCGCAGCGCTGATGCTAGAGCAGGCATTGAAAACAGTACACGGCAACATTGAAGACAAGGATGCTTTCATGAAAGCATTACGCAACGTTCACCTAAACAATGACCCGCGTGGCGACTTCAAGCTCGATACCTACGGCAATCCGATCATGAATGTTTACATCCGTCGTGTCGAGCGCAAAAACGGCAACCTCGTCAATACCATCATCAAGACCTACCCCGAGGTCAGTCAATTCTGGACCTATAACCCTCAAGAATTCCTTGCTAATCCGGTGTATTCGCGAGACTACCCGCCTGCCAAGAATTTGGGCCAATAACCAACGCCACGCGAAAGTGAAGTCCGGACTATGGCATTCTGGTTCATACAGAGTTTAAACAGCTTGGCGTTGGGTGGCATATTGTTTACCCTCGCCGCTGGTTTTTCGCTTATTTTTGGCTTGATGCGCATCGCCAATTTATCTCATGGAGCTTACTTCATGTTTGGCGCTTACATCGGCCTGAGCGTACTGCAAGACGGTCAGAATTTTCTTGTTGCCATGGTAGCCGCATATGCGGCTGTCGCGCTTTTGGGTGGAATCATCGAACGTCTGGTGCTGCGCCGCCTTGCTGGCGATAGCCTGTCGCAAGTCCTAGCAACACTGGGAATTGCGTTCATCATCGCCGACTTTTGCCTGTGGCTTTGGGGTGGCGATCCGCAACCAGTCTCACCCCCCGATCTTCTCTCTGGCGCAATGCGTGTATTTGGCTTCGGCTTTCCAATGTATCGCGTTGCCGTGGTGGTGTTCAGCATAGTGCTCGCCCTGTCCCTATGGGTTCTACTAGAGAGAACCCGCCTCGGCATGATGATACGCGCCAGCGTAGACGATCGACAGATGGCGCGCGGTATCGGCATTCCGTCCTCTAGGTTGTTTAGCATCGTATTCTGCCTTGGTACGGGGCTGGCAGGCATGGGCGGCGTAATCGCCTCGCCGATACTGTCGATCTATCCTGGCATGGACATGGATATGCTGCCCTTGGCACTCGTTGTGGTGATATTGGGCGGCGTCGACAGCCTGGCCGGTGCCTTTGTCGGCAGCTTCGTCATTGGCTTTATCTACAGTTTCGGGCAAGTATTGTTCCCCAGTCTGTCCTACGTCATCCTGTTTCTACCTATGGTCATTATCCTTGCCATCAGGCCGCGCGGCTTGTTCGGGCGGACAGTCGCATGAAGCCCTTTTTGTACGTAGTCTTGCTGGCACTGCTGCTATGCCTGCCCTGGTGGGTTGGCGGCGAGTACTACATCAATCTTGCCAGTCAGATATTAATTGCTGCATTATTTGCAGTCAGTCTGAACTTGAAGGTAGGATATGCAGGCTTGATATCGCTCGGGCACGCCGGCTATCTTGGGCTATCGGCCTATTTGAGCAGTTGGCTCATACTTAATTTGCATTGGGGCTATTTGCCGTCCGCACTTAGTGCGCTAGCTGGCACAACGGTCATGGCTGCGCTGTTCGGCCTGGTAGCGCTGCGCGCAACTGGCCTCGGGTTTCTAATGATCACACTCGCGCTGGGTCAGATACTTTGGGGCATCGCGTTTCGTTGGGCCGATGTAACCGGCGGCGACAATGGGCTTTCGGTGCTTACCCGACCCAGCCCGTTCGGCCTGAATCTTTCCAACGCCAGTACCTTCTACTTCTTTACACTATTCATTTTCTTAGTGGTTTGGTGCCTAATTGCCATGTGGGTGCACTCCCCGTTTGGAGCAAGCATACGGGGCACGAAAGATCAGCCCCAACGTATGAGAGCGCTGGGCTACAACGTCTGGCTCATTCGCTGGATCACGTTCATTGTCAGTGGATTTTTGGGCGGCATTGCGGGCCTGATGTATGTGTACTATCAACAATTCATTAGTCCGCAAAGCCTATCGTTAACGAATTCCGCCGAAATGCTCCTGATGGTTATCGCCGGCGGGCCAGGTACGCTGTTCGGCCCAGTAGTCGGTGCAGCACTGGTCGTCTTGCTGAAAAATGTGGCCAGCGAATATGTGCATCGGTGGATCATGTTGCTTGGGTTCTCGTTTCTTTTTATCGTACTGTTTGTCCCCGGTGGGATCGTTCCCGGCGTCAGCCGGCTGGTGCAATCGTTGAAGCAGCGGTTGCGCGGGCAATCTAACGTGCAAGCCGAACCAGTGTCCAAGGAAGCGCCATGACATCGGCTCTAAGCGTTTCTAGTCTATGCAAATCGTATGGTGGATTGAAAGTCACTCGCTCCGTTGATCTAAGGGTCGAGCAAGGCGAACGCCATTTATTGATCGGCCCGAACGGCGCGGGCAAAACAACCTTGTTTAATCTCATCGCCGGTGATCTGGTGCCCGATTCTGGCGAGATCCAGCTAATGGGGCGAAACGTTACGCATACAACTACCGCCTCGCGGGCCCAGGCAGGGCTCGCACGCACCTATCAAATCGTTACCCTGTTCGGGAACGACACGTTATTGCATAACGTCATGCTGGCTATCATGGGAAAATCACCGCTGCGCTGGAGGCATTGGGGGGTATTTAACGACCAGCCTGAAATATCCCGGTGCGCGCTTCAAGCGCTGGAGGCGGTCGGCCTGGGGCACAAGGCGCAACTGCCCGTAACCCAGACTTCTTATGGCGAAAAAAGGCGCATCGAAATCGCCATGGCCTTGTCCCAACGCCCTCAGGTGTTATTGCTTGACGAGCCGTTCGCCGGGCTCTCCTCCGAAGAACGCAAAACCATTTATACCCTGTTAAATTCAATCGATAAAGACATTACCATTATCATGATCGAACACGACATGGACATTGCATTGACTTTTGCCGACCGTATCACGCTTTTGCATTATGGCGAAGTAATTACTGCTGGGACTCGCCAAGAAGTGGTGGATGATCCACGCACCCGAGAGCTTTATCTTGGAAACTAGCCTGCTCGAACTCGATGGTATCAATGCCTACTATGCAGACAGCCACGTCTTGCACGACGTTTCGCTAACCTTGAAAGAAGGCCGGTTGCTGGCGCTATTGGGGCGTAACGGGGCAGGAAAGTCGACCTGCATCAATACCATTATCGGATTTCTGCCGCCGCGGTCGGGCCACGTGCGCTTTGAAGGAAAGAGTATTCAAACCCATTCTCCCGAATCGATCTGCCATTGCGGCATCGGGCTAGTTCCGCAAGGACGTCGGGTATTTCGTAGCCTGACGGTGCGTGAAAACCTTGATGTCGCGGCAGGTCGAGGCGCCGCAGATCGGCGCCACTGGTCGCGCGAGGATATCAATACCATTTTTCCACGCTTGCGCGAACGCCAAAACCACTTTGCGGGCAATCTTTCGGGGGGTGAGCAGCAGATGCTCGCCATCGGACGAGCGCTGATGACAAACCCGAAAGTACTGTTGCTGGACGAGCCCTCCGAAGGGCTGGCGCCGCAGATTGTGCATGAAGTAGGATCTGTCCTGAGAACACTGAAAACCGAAATTTCTATCATTCTGGTCGAACAAAACTTGGGTCTGGCATTAAGTCTGGCAGACGATGTCGTACTGCTTAGCACCGGCCGGGTCGTCTTTTCCGGCGCGTGCGCAGAATTCCAAAAGGAACAGGCAGATTTGCAAGTACATCTAGGAGTGACCTGAGTCTTCCGGAAAATCGCCGGCATCGATCCGCTTATTCACAGATGTAAGGCCGGCGGGCCCGCCTGTTCGATCGCGCACAAAACTTCCCTGTCGTTCAATTAGGCTGATCAAAAGTAGAGCGCTAGAAATTATCAGCGATTCGTCGGATGTAGAAAAGTTGAGGCAGGAACAATACTTGCTGATTATCGTGATGCAGCACGCACGACAGACTTCTGTTACTACTTGGCGAGGTAATTTATTATGCTACGCACCATAAATAGTCTAAAACAATTCACCATTCAGGCGACCGACGGCGAGTTGGGAAAAGTAAAGGAAGCATATTTCGACGATGAGCAATGGGGAGTTCGATACCTAATCGTCGAAACGGGCTTGTGGCTGGCGAAACGGTCGGTATTAATCTCACCCTATTCAATCAAGGCGGTGAATAACGCCGAAGAAACGATAAACGTCTCGCTGACACGCGATCAGGTTAAAAGTAGCCCTGACATCGATACCCACAAGCCTGTTTCACGCCGATCGGAAGGTGAATACTCGCGTTACTACGGCTACGATAATTACTGGATGGGGCCAAGCCTGTGGGGAATGGCGGGCTACCCGGTCTACCCCATCGGTGATAGAGGCGGCGTTTCACCACCGTTCGAAAATATAGAAGCTGTGACTGCGCGTGCGCCCGCCTTGCCTGAAGACGAGCATTTGCGCAGTTCCGATAACGTTGATGGCTATCATATCCTCGGCACTGACGACGAAGTCGGCCGCGTGAAAGATTTCATTTTTGACGATGAAGCTTGGGTGATACGTTACCTGTTGGCTGACACGAGCAAATGGTGGTCGAGCGAAAAGAACGTTTTACTTTCCACTCAATGGATCAGCCACATAGACTGGACAGATTCCACTGTTCAAACGACGCTCACGCGCGAGCAGATCAAAAATAGCCCACCCTATGACGAAGATACCCCCATCTCGCGGGACTACGAAACTCAGTTACACCATTTCTACGGAAGAGATAATTACTGGGATTAACCCGGGCGAGCACGAAAGCCGTAGCCCCTATATATGTGCTATGTCATTTAGGCTCATTTAGCCCTGTCGCTGGCAGTGGCGGATTAGGAGATGTCATGGTCGAAAGAACACAAATTACGACGGATGAGGAAACTCTTCTTCTAACAGAAGAAAGACTAATGGCCATGCCAGAATCCGATTATATGAATATGTCGCAGCTCGCATTTTTCAGAAATCGACTGAAGGGGCTGGAACGACGACTCCTGGAAAGCGCCAGTACGACCACCAAAACTTTGCGTGAAACGGAGTTCGTAGCCGACCCAATGGATCGCGCTACGTTAGAAGAAGAGCATGCACTCGAGTTGCGTACGCGAGAACGCGAGCGCACACTACTGAGGAAAATTCGGTATGCCCTTACTCGCATCGATGCCGGAGAATACGGCTGGTGCGAGGAAACAGCAGAATCTATTGGTATAGGGCGTTTGTTGGCCCGCCCAATGGCCAACCTGACACTTGAAGCGCAAGTACGACGAGAATTGCGACAAAAGCTTCATAGCGGTTGATCAGCGGGCTGGAGCGAATTTAAATGCAGTTTGAACCAGAGGTTTGCTGCGGACGGTAGACTTTGCTCTTTGCGATCTCCATCAGGCATCCCATGAAAGCCCGAATTCGAAAACTCATCAACCGCCTCAGCGAAACTTTCTGGCTCGTGCCCGGTGCCATGGCGCTTCTAGGCATCTTGCTGGCGCTCGCGTTGCTCAGCGTGGATCGACGCGGCCACTTACCGGCATGGTTGACCGAGAGCAACTGGCTATACAACGGCGGTGGAACCGGCGCGCGCACGCTGCTGGGCGCCATTGCCTCATCAACCATCGGTGTTGCAGGGACGGTGTTCTCTATTACCATTGCCGCGCTCACGCTTGCGGCCGGACAGATGGGTCCACGTCTGATGCAGAACTTCACGCGCGATCGCGGTGTGCAAGTCGCGTTGGGAGCCTTCTTGGGGACCTTCTCCTATGCACTTATGGTGCTTCGCAGTGTCAGGACCCAAAATGAAGGCGTGTTCACTCCGCAGTTGGCCTTGAGCTTTGGCATTCTGTTGGCCTTCGGGTGCGTTGCGATGCTAGTCTACTTTGTTGGCCATATGGCCAATCGCATCAACGTCGACACGGTGATCGAACTGGTCAGCAATGACATCCGCCGGGCCATGACGGCTACGGTCACCGACAAGGCGCAAACCGAACCGCCACCGACGGCGTTCTGGTCGAATGCCACAATTATCATCGACACGCGGCGCGGCTATCTGCAGCAACTAGACGAAGCAAGCCTAGCGAACTGGGCAGCAAAACACGAGACCACTATAAGGCTTCTCGTTCGTCGCGGCGACTATGTCTTTCCGGGGGCGCCAATCGCATTGATGTCTATCGCGGTTTCGGGGGCGGATGACGCGGTTCGCAACGCAACGGCTTTGGAGGTAAAGCGCGGTAGTGCAGAAGACGTTGAATACGCCGTACGACAACTGGTAGAGGTGGCCGTTCGGGCGCTCTCCCCGGGAATCAACGATCCACATACCGCCATGAGCGTGCTTAACCGTCTGGGTGCGGCTCTCTGCGATCTGGCAGGGAAGCAACTGCCCAATGGTGTATTGACACGGAAAGATACCATTGCGCTTGTGGTGCCCTGTGTGACTTACCGCAGTCTGGCCGATGTCATGTTCCACATGATCCGCCAGAACGCCGCAGGCAGCACGGCTTTGCTGATCCGGTTACTGGACGTGCTCACAAATGTGATCGCGTCTGAGAACGACGAAAAACGCCGTGAGGTTCTGATGCACCATGCCAATTTGGTCTGGGCAGATGCGCAGCGCAACATCGGCAACAAATCCGACCTGGCCGACGTCTGTTCCCGATATGCCACACTGCAGCGCACCCTCGCCCATGGCGCGCTAGGCGCGCTAGGCGCAATAGGCGCAATAGGCAAATAAGCTTCTTCTTTTCTTCATTGAGGCGTTTGATCGGCGTGTACCACGTGGCGCTTCGCTACCCCTCGTTGTAGTCTAGTGGTAGTAGGAGTGGTACCCCCGCCACCATGATGATTCATCGAGGATTATGGGCCATCTATTTTTATCAAATCCAGGCGAACGCTTAAGGAGTTCCTTCTCCACCTGAAGCACAACTACTCCTTGCTTCGAATCAAACTTCAGTGCGCTCCAAGGCACGGCAAAGAGCTTTTTCCCCAAGCCAAGAACCCCGCATCCGAAGGACAGCACCGCGTAACCCACTTGACCGCTAAACGCATCAAACATGATTTCCTTGATTTCGCCCAAGTCTTCGCCCTTGTGATTCTGAACAGCGCCGCCTACTAGGTTCCTAGTTCCGACCAAGACGGAAGCCCGGTCAGCGTCGATGCTCACAGTGGTCACGTCATCTCGTCTCGCTTCGCCGGCAGTCTCGGCGCGCAGAGTTTCGTGATTCATATCCATATCCATATCCATATCCAACTCCAACTCCAATCGTTGACATAAAATCACTACTTGTCTTTCAAATTTTCCTTGAGATCGTCACAACTAGATCGGACGGTGCCAACCGTTTTCTGAAGCTTCCCTTTTTCTTCGACTTCCTTATTACCGGCAACCTTGCCGGTGACCCTCTCCATTTGTCCTTCCACCTGCTCCGCGCGTTCATTGAATTGATCTTTGTTCATGGCTTTCTCCTTGAAAGCTATTGCCGCAATGCGAACCCGCCGACCATACCAAACTTCCATCGGGCGGCGCTTCCTCATAATTTCGATAGCGGTTGAATCGGACTAACACCGGCGCTGAAAACACATCTGCTTCTTGCCGCGCGGGTGCTCGGTCGCCAAAATCCTAGAGCCAACGGCCCGCCAGGAGATCAGGACTGCGGCGCCTTCCAATAAGCATCTATCTTTTTACTCTCCTCGGAAAAATTGCTGTGCTTCGAGAACTGGCCCTGCTCGACTCGAGGCGCGCCATCCATCGTGCTTTTGTTGGTATCCAGCACCAGCAGATTGCTGTCCGCGGCAAACTTGAAATCGTTCCAGGGAACCGGCACGTACTTCTCATTGATGCCAAAGACGCCACCACGGCCAATCACCAGATAGGCGATTTTGCCCGTTTTTGGACTCATGATAATGTCGCTGATGCTACCCAAATCTTTGTTCTGCTGGCTCACGACACTGGTACCGATCAGTTGATCGGACCGGAATGAAGCATCATTGGCCGTCACCGGTCGGGCCGACGTGATCTGCTCGCGCTGGCGCATCGACATATTGGTCCTGGGCACGTTGCCATTGTTTAGCTCCGTCTTGTAGGTTGTATAGATATCTCGCGTCGTGGCCAGCACTACCTCGCATTCTTTCTGCTGGCCACGCCGGGCAAGGATATTGGCCGCGATGACGAGCGTGCGAATCTCATAGCCCGGCCGCGCGCGCCAATAACGTGTTGAGGCTTCCCTGTTGGGAGCTGCTGTCGGGCCTGCTGTACCTTCTTTTCTGTCGATGGCATGCCCGCTGGCTCCCACGTTGGCGCCGCCCAGCGGCGTCAGCCCACCGCGCTCGCCCGCATAAGAGGACATAGGGTAGCCATAACCGGCGCCAGCTCCGCCCATCCAGTACCCATCTTTTTGCATTTTTCCGTCAAACGCCTGCAAATCGCTCATACATTTCTCTGCTACCTGCACTTTGACCGAAGCCGCCGACGGCTGGGCGCTCGGATCTGGCACCTTTTTGTTGGCCACCGTAGAATCGGCGGCTAACAGCGGTGCGCTTAGGCCAAAATACAAAGCTGTCATTAATGCTGTAGTGAGAACCGAATACCTTTTGGCTCTATTCGTGTCATGTTTCATAGTAAAACTCCAGTGGCCTTGCAGTCCCGAGTGGGATCGACAACGCTTCACGGTTGGAAAAATAACCGGCATCAGTGGAAATAACATTTCACGCAGAAGCACATAAGCTGTCGTTAGCACCGCCAGATATGCCTAGACTAGCGGCGAACCCACGGACAGTCCGTGCGATACCGCACGTACACCAGAATAAATGCAATAGCCAAGTTGGTGGCGCGTTCCCATCTATGTGCACTATGGGAGGAGCCTAAATACTCAGCCGGGGTGCAGTCGGTCGACTTCCTGCCTTATCGGCATTGAGTTCTCAAAGCCCCGGGCTGCCTTGCATCATGCCCCCGTCGGCAAAAACGGTGGTCGCGGTCAGATAACTAGCGCCATCGCTCGCGAGGAAAGCAACGAGGCTGGCGATCTCCTCCGGCCGCGCCATGCGACCCAGCGGAATGGCAGCGTCAAGCTTTTTTAGTTGGGCCGGATCATCCATCGTACCGCGGTTGATGGGCGTGGCAACGGCCCCCGGGCCGACGCCAACCACAAGAATATTGTGCGGCGCGAGTTCGACACCCGCGGTACGTGTCAACATCCGCATCCCGCCCTTCGACAGGCAGTATGCAGTATTGCCGGGCATTGGCCAGTCTTCATGTACCGAACTGATGTTAATAATACGACCACCGCGGCCTTGCTTAATCATTTGCTGCGCGGCAAGCTGGGTACCGAAGAACGCACTTTTAAGATTGCTCGCGAGTACCTTATCGTATTGCTCCTCAGTTGTGTCGAGAATGGACGTGCGCGTCTCGACGCCGGCATTATTGATCAGAATGTCAACACGCCCGAATTCCTTGACCGCTGCGACGAACAGCTTTTGCAGTTCAGTAAACTGGCTCACATCGGCCTTCACTCCGATGACGCGAGCACCTAACGCCACAATTTGCTTTTCAAGCGCTTCAGTCGCTTCGGGATGCGCGACGTAATCAACCACAATGTCCGCACCCTGCCGGGCGAGTTCCAGAGCGATGGCTCGCCCAATGCCACTGTTGCCACCCGTAATAAGAGCGATTTTTCCTTGCAGATTCATGTCTTCTTCTCTCGTGGTTGATATTGACGTTCTAACCAGGTTTTGAGCCTTTCCGCTACAGTTTTCGGTCGGCACCGGTGATGAGCCGCGCGCCATACTCGGTCGTGAGGTAGGACCATAGCCAAGATAGCATCACTATCACACGGTTACGAAACCCGATCAGAAAAAAGATGTGCGCTGCGCCCCACGTGAGCCAGCCGGGCCGTCCACTAAGACGTATCCAGCCGAAGTCCACGATCGCCGATTTGCGGCCTATAGTGGCGAGATCTCCATAGTTATGATATTGAAAGACTCGTGGTGGCGGTCGTCCGCTGAGGCGACGAATCAGAAGTCTGCCCACATACGCTCCTTCCTGCTTGGCAGGCGGAGCAATGCCAGGTACCGCTTTCCCGTCTGGACCTATCACCCGTGCGGTGTCGCCGATTACAAAAATGTTCTTATCGCCGGGCAAGGATAGGTCCGCTTCGACGTGTACGCGACCGCTCTTGTCGGCTTCAGCGCCCAACCATCTCGCGGCAGGCGAGGCGGCAACACCTGCAGCCCAGATCAACGTGCGTGCTTCGATGCGTTCCCCTGCGGCAATGATGCCGTCTGCATCGCAGAGTTCGACTTCGGCACCCACCAGTACCTTGATACCCAATTGTTCAAGAGAGCGTCGCGCCTTGGTGACCAGCGATTGTGGAAAGGCACGTAGCAGCCGCGGGCTGGCCTCCACCAGTGTGACACTCGCCCGCTGACCGTACAGCTTGCGATGCGGCATGGCAAGTTCGACCATGGCTAGTTCTGCGATGGCGCCTGCCATTTCCACGCCAGTTGGACCGCCGCCGATAACCACGAAACTCAACAGCCGACGGCGTTCGTTCGCGTTCACAGCCACCTCGGCCTTTTCAAACGCTGCCAGGACGCGATGGCGGATAGCGAGGGCGTCCTCGGCGGACTTCAGGACAGGTGCGAACGGCTCCCATTCGTCGTGGCCGAAATACGTGTGACGCGCACCGGTAGCCACTACCAGATAATCATACGAAATACGCTCGCCGAGCTGATTCAAACGGATGCTGCGCGCCTGACGATCAATACCTTGGACACAGTCGAGCCGAACTTGGGTATTGCCTTGATGGCGCAAAATCTGGCGGATCGGCATAGCAATGTCGGCGAGCGACAGCGCCGCAGTCGCCACCTGATACAACAGCGGCTGAAACAGATGAAAGTTGCGCTGGTCTATTACGGTAATCTTGGCGCACGCTCGGCGCAAAGCTTTGGCACAACTCAGGCCTGCGAAGCCGGCACCGATGATGACAATGTGCGGTGTGGTTCCCGCGCCGATCTGTTGTGGCTCGGTGCTCATGATTCGTGAGTATCCATAAATGAGGGCAAATTTGTAAAATTCAGTGTGCGGCGCGTTGCATCTCCAGTGTATGGTTCGGTATGCTGATTTCTACTTGCTGACGCGGGTCAACGCTTTGCCCGAGTGATAGACTACGTCCGGTTCGCCCGGATGATGATCGTGTTCTTTAATAGAGTACATGGTGTTCGCGGCGGTGGTGCCTTGCTTGTGAATTCCAGTGACGGTGCCGTGACCGATGGCGCTGCGATAGTGCCAGGTTACAGCGGTACCGGCAGGTATCGTTTCGAACGGCAATGTCTTCTTGACAGTCATAATGACCTCCTTCTCTTTGTTGAATCAACGCCAAATGCCGCAGTCGCCAAAACCAGTTGTGGCAGTGCGTGGCATTTGTTCGCACGACGAAGTAATGACACTGAACGCCTGCGTTAACGTTTATTCTACTATCGCGACTAGACACGTCCTTGTCTGTACGCTATCGAACAGACGGAAACATCAGTGAAAGCGCCTAATCAAAAACCTGCTTGGCCTATGTATGAGTGCCTTTACCGAGCGGTTTGGCGGCCGAACCCAGCAGGTCTCTGATGTGAGCGTTAGACACGTAAATTAGTACGACCTCTCGGCACGCAATCAATGTTTCTGGAGGATGATATGAGCGAAGATAAACCTAAACTGAGCGGCCCTGACTTCACCCAAGGTGTCGACACTGCGACCGTTCCCGATAGCGGCATGTTGCTCGGTCATGCACAAGGCGAGCCTGTATTGCTAGTCCGACGTGGTGAGACGTTTTCCGCCATCGGCGCTATTTGCACACACTATGGCGCTCCGTTGGTGGATGGATTGTTGGTCGACAACACCATTCGTTGCCCTTGGCACCACGCCAGCTTCTGCCTCGACACCGGCGAGGTGGAATGCGCACCAGCACTGTGTGCGGCACCTGTGTGGCGCGTCGAAGTAGTGAGCGGGGTGACGCTCCCTTCCACTTCGGCCCAACAAAATGGAACTGCCTTGTACGTGCGCGAAAGGCTGAAACCTGAACGTCCCGATACCACACGTACCACCAACGCACACAACGCACCGCACTCGATCGTGATTGTCGGCAGTGGCGGCGCGGGAAACGCGGCGGCACTAATGCTGAAACAAGAGGGATACACAGGTGCGATCACGATGCTTAGCGCCGACTCGTGCCCACCTTATGATCGGCCCAACCTCTCCAAGGGAACACTTGCTGGCACCGGTGACGCAGTGGTCACCGCGCCGTACACACTTGCGTTTTACCGAGATTGTGGCATCGACCTGCGTCTGAATGTCCGCGTTACCCGCATAGATACCGCGCAAAGGCGGATTGAGCTCGATGACGGCAGGGTATGCGATTACGACGCCCTGCTGCTCGCCACGGGCTCTGACCCTGTACATATTGACTTGCCCGGCGCCAATCTACCGCACGTACATTATTTGCGCACTCAGGCCGATTGTGATGCCTTGATCGCGGACGCGAAGAAGGCCAAACGCGTCGTGGTGATCGGCGCGAGCTTCATTGGGCTGGAAGTCGCCGCATCGCTGCGGGCGCGTAAACTTGACGTTGACGTGGTCGGGCGTGAAGCAATTCCGATGGAAAAGATACTCGGCGCAAAAGTTGGCAGTTTCATCCGACAGTTACACGAGCAACACGGCGTGACCTTTCATTTAGGTGTATCTCCCGTGTCGATTGACGCGGAGGGAGTAACTTTAGATAACGGTAAACGTCTCGGCGCCGATCTTGTCGTGATCGGCGTAGGCGTTAAACCGAACATCAGTCTGGCGCAGAAGGCTGGCCTCGCGATCAACGACGGCGTCAATGTAAACGAGTACCTACAAACCAGCCTTCCCGACATATACGCGGTTGGCGATATCGCGCGCTGGCCAGACCGCTTGACCGGCGACTGCATCCGCGTCGAGCACTGGGCTGTGGCCCAGCGCCAGGGCCAGACGGCCGCACGTAATATGCTCGGGCAGCACGAACGTTTCGACGCGGTGCCATTCTTCTGGACAGAACAATACGATTTTGGCCTGGCGTATGTGGGGCACGCATCACCCTTCGACCAAGTGCAGATCGACGGCGATCTCGAGAAGCGCGACTGCAAGATCAGCTACTCGCGTGATGGCAAGCAACTGGCGGTCGCCGTGATTCACCGCGACCTTGCGGGTTTGCGAGCGGAAGTCGCGTTCGAGCATGTTATCGCTAGCACTACCGAGTGCGCGCCCGCATCACCTGGCTGAATCGGTTGCTACGCAAAATCTTGAGCGGAAAACATCATGATCAATTTTCACCGGAACCTGCAGCCGCGCGAACCGCTTGAGGCGCGCATCAGCACGGCAAGTGACAGCATTGATCAGAGCAACTGGTTGCCGCCACAACGGGCTCAGATTCCACAAATCCGCATCGGCAAGCGCTGGATCAACGTTTTGTGGATACTGCCCATTGCGTTCGTCGTCCTGGTGCTGGGCATCGCCGTCTGCCAGGGTTTGTACAACAGTCTGTGGTTTCATCAATTCGTGGCGCATTATCCCGGTATTTCCCGGTCGATGCCAGAGGTTCACAGCGGCTACCCGTTGTGGCTGCGGGTGGGTCATTTCCTTAACATGTTCTTCATGTTTTTCATCATCCGCTCAGGCATTCAGATACTTGCCGATCATCCACGGCTTTATTGGAATCGAAATTGCACGCCAGATACAGACTGGTTCCGTTTCCTGCACTCGGTGCCCAAGGATCGGGTGTGGACACGCCACGACGATGGCCACGGCCATCCTGTCAGGACTTTAAACGTACTCGTTCCCGCCGAACAGGTGTGGACGTCCAAAAGCGACGCAGTAACTATTCCAAAATGGTTGGGCATCCCAGGAATTCGCCACACGGTCGGGCCCGCGCGATGGTGGCATTTCTCGGTCAATCTGCTGTGGGTGCTGAATGGCGTGGCGTTTTACGGGCTGCTCTTCGCCACCGACCAATGGCAACGGCTGGTGCCCACGACGTGGGCGGTCTTTCCCAACGCGCTGACGGTGCTCGTTCAGTACTGGTCACTGCACTTTCCGGCGGATCATAGCTGGACACAATTTAACGACCTGCAACTTCTCACCTATTTCATCACGGTGTTCATCGCCGCGCCGATCCAGATATTCACAGGGTTAATGCAGAGCCCCGCGATCTCGAACAAGTTCGGCTGGCTGGGACGACCGTTTAACCGACAGCGGGCCAGAACGATTCATTTCTTTGGACTTCTGTGGTTCGTGTTCTTCATCTTGGTCCACGGAACGTTCGTATTCATAACCGCTGCGCGCTCGAACCTGAACCAGATGTTCGCCGGAGTGCATAACAGCTCCTGGGACGGGCCGTGGATCTTCGCCCTCGTGGCGGCGGTGCTGATTGCGACCTGGCTCCTCGCATCGCCTTTGACCATCAGGTTCGCGCGCGTAGTCCAAAACGTCGGAAAGATCATGGTCGGCGGCCTCAAGAGTACGGCGGAAATGTGGAACCCAACAGTTCTGTACACCGAAAAGGATATCTCGCCGCATCACTGGGTCAACGGCACGTTGCCGGCCTCCGACGAGTTCAAGACGCTCGAGCAAGACGGGTTCGTGAACTACAAGTTGCGCGTCGACGGCCTGGTCGAGACCCCGCAGGAGTTTTCCTACGCTGAGCTGAAGGCAATGCCCAAACAAGAGCAGATCACTGAGCACTTCTGCATACAGGGATGGTCGGGCGTCGCCAAATGGGGTGGAGTCCCAATGCGCCACATTCTCGACACTGTCAAACCGACCTCGGAGGCCCGATACGTGGTCTTTTATTCGTTTGGAGAGGGCCTCGATAAGGGCATCTACTACGACGTCCACAACATGCGCAACATGCGACACAAGCTGACCATCCTCGCCTACGAAATGAATGGCTCGCCCCTGCCGCTGATACACGGGGCGCCTCTTCGATTACGCTGCGAAAACGAATTGGGCTTCAAAATGGTCAAGTGGATTCAGGCGATCGAGTTCGTGCATGACTACAAGCAATTGGGCGCCGGCCAAGGCGGCTACAGCGAAGACCATGAGTTCTTCGGAAACAGAATGTCAATTTGAACGGCCAGCGCCAAGCACGGCGGCCGGACGATAGAACGTCCTATGCCCTGGCACGTTCATTTCAGCCAGCCTCCACTGAATCCCGCGCGCAGGAGGCCTTGGCGGATAAATGGGCATTCGCGCATAAGACGCCAGACAAATTCGCTGCGATAGTTCTCTATCATCAAGACGATCGGACCCTGATTCAGGCTGTAACGCGACGACGACAACCAGCCCACCCCTTTTCCGTCTTTTTTTAGCGTCGGGTTGAACGACGAATAAAATCCGAATGAACTGTTTGTGTCGTAGGTTCTGGTCGCCAGATACCGCGTTGTAGGCAATACCAGTTCGGGCGCGAACGGCAGTGAAGCAATAGCGGCCCATGGAGAAACCGTGCCGTCGTCGGGGCCATACGGTGCGCCGCGAGCACGATAGCCGAAGAATTTCCGCTCCCGCCCGTGTATTCGCCGAACCAAAGGTCCTGGACCGTTACTGGCCGTCAACCCCCAGCAACTGCCGTGGTAACTGTCAAAATGATGCGGATTGCGTCGTGCGTACTCCCGGTGTACGCAAGTCGCGCGTCGACTATTCTCGAAATAATCCAGACCTTTCTCTGCCATATAAGCATCACGTAGGTCACGGAAATCAATCCATATATGTGAAAACTGGTGAATGAAAAGCGGCCCGGCGTAAACGTATGAATAGCCGTAAACCTTTTTCCAGCGATACCCCGACAACCACGCAGAATACGCGTGCGGATCGACCGCATGAGTGGGTGAACCCAGTGCCAGCACATACAGCACCAACGCCTCGCAATAGCCGATCCATCGATAGCGTGAAAAGCCCTTCTCGGGCGTCCAAGCCAGCGCCAGCGCTGCTCCTCCATTCTGCATCCAGCGCCAGTCGACGCGGCTGTATATTGCCAAGGCCCGTCGCCTGACCTCTTCTTCCTTCGCGTCGACACCGTCGAAATAACGCGCGGAAAACAGTATCCCTGCAAGAAGAAGTGCCGTGTCGATGACTGAAAGCTCGCAATCGTTCACCCGCTCGCCGCTGACCATGTCCAAGAAATGGAAGAAGAACCCTTTGTGGCCAATGCGACGCGGTGTGTCGCCCTTCTCGGTCGTGTCGAAAAAACGCAAGGCGGCAAGCGTAAGTGCCAGTGCCTCACCGCGACTGATCCAGCCGCGCTCAACGGCAACCGGGTAGGAGGACAAGGCGAAGCCTACCGCAGCGGTGCTGCAAGCGCTGCCCTCCTTGTTGGAATCGGGAACTAAACCGTTCTCGCGACACGCGAAAATATGAAAAAAATGGAACGAATCATATTGAATTTTCTCCAAAAGATCTTCGTCGCTGCAAGCATCCAGCGTGTTGTCTAGCGATGGTGAAAGTGAGTTCTTGTTCACGCAACAGACTCCAGCGTGATGCTCGCTATGCCGTTCGGTGGCACGTCCAGGTGGAAAATAACACCATCGTTCGTATCTTGCACGGAAATGATCTCGCGCCGCAATTCGGAGGCTGAGTGCAACGCTTCGAGTTCGGGCCGGTTCGGATAGGGCGAGCTACCAAGTTTCTCCCAGAGGCGGCGCGGGTTGCAGTGACCCTCGTCGATACGCTCGATCCAGGCGACGCTCGGCCGGGAAGCGCCGTGGAGACGCATGCTGACCGATTCGCTTTGTATTGGATGGCCTGGAAAGGCCCGATTGACAAGCAACACGACAATCTGCGCGCGATTACGCACGACCCACGCGTCGACAGTCGCATGGCTGCCTTCGACAGCGAGTCGCTCGTGGCCCAAACGATGCAACAACTGGAAGGCACGATAACTTGGCTTTGCAATGCCGTGAATCGTGAGCAAGCCGAACCCCCCGTGGAACGGAACGGATGAAAAATAGTTCTCCGCAAAAATATCGGAAAACGTCCAATAGCTATACCCCTTTACCAGGCCAGCAACATCGAGGAAGTTTTTCAGAATGAAGGCGGCAGCGTACGACTCGTCGTGCAAGTGAAAGAAGGGGTTCGAAGAACTACTCCATTCGGTGTAATAGACTGGTTTTCCACGTGCCGCCCCCACAGTGTCCTGAACATGCGCCCGCAACACGCCGCGCACTGCCAGAGATAGCTGCTTCCTGGTATCGTCGCCAGGTTTGCCCAGCGCATCGGTCGGGTAATGGTGTGTTGAGATGAAATCTGCAGGCAAATTGTTATGTTCGCAGAAGTCCACGAAATCTTTTATCCATCCGTTGCTAGCGGTTGCGGGACCACCCACCTGGAGTTCCGCATCAACCGCCTTGATGGCCTTGACCGTGTACCGGTACAGCATAAAATAGCCGTCTTGGCCGCCCGTCCAGAACGCGTCCAGATTGGGCTCGTTCCAGACCTCAAAAAACCATTGGCGCACCTCGTCTATGCCATAGCGTTCGACCCAATGACTGACCAGCGTATGGATCATGGTTGCCCATTGTTCGTAATCATTGGGCGGTGTGATGTCGCCACGAAAACTAAATACCGTCTTGTCGCCGGAGGCAAGTGCGGTTGGCATAAAGCTCAGCTCGACAAACGGCCTCATGCCGATGCCCACAAGAAAATCGAATATTTGGTCGCAGTTGAAAAAGCCGTACAACAACTTGCCCTGTTCGATGAGCACCGTCCCCATATCGTCCGACAAGATCGCGTGAAATCGCACATGACGGCAGCCGAGTTCGGCTCTCGCCCGGCGCATCTGGGTCTGCCAATCGGCGCGTAGCGCAAGATGAGCGCGGCCGCTGCCGATCGTGTGCGACCAGACATGCTCGAGTGCAACGCCAGGTTCGTGAAGATTGCAATCAAATTGTGTCATGTGAAACCTTCTTTTTCGTTTGTCTGGCGCATCTTCCCAGTCATGTCGCGGCAAGGCGGCAATTTTTTACAAAATTGCCATGTTTGCGATCAGTATAAGGAGCCATACTCATATCTGTATGTTCGCTACCGTACCGAAAACCCGTAACCTGCGGCACCATACTGGCAAGGAAGCGCGGTAGAGCAAAGGCACGTCGCCGTCTGGCGAGCACTTCGCAGGCGAAACACATCAGGAACCGAGTATGGCTGTCCAGCATTACGATCTTATAGTAATAGGCACCGGTCCGGGCGGCGCGGCATTGGCCCACCGGTTGGCTCCCACCGGCAAAAAGATAATGATCTTCGAACGTGGCGATTATTTGCCACGGTGTATGGACAATTGGAATCCTCACAAGGTCTTTGTGGAAGGCATTTATCAAGCGCCTGACACCTGGTACGGTAAGGACGGTGAGACGTTCCATCCGGGCCTGCACTATTACGTAGGCGGTAATTCCAAGGTATACGGCGCAGCCTTATTTCGCCTGCGCGAGCGTGACTTCGACGAGATTCGCCACGTCGATGGCTTATCTCCCGCGTGGCCGCTGAAATACGACATGTTCGAGCCGTATTACGCGCAAGCCGAGCGGCTGTTTCACGTGCACGGAGAACGGGGCGAGGACCCGAACGAACCTCATTCCAGTGGGCCGTACCCATTTTCGGCGATCGCGCATGAACCCCGCATCCAGACACTGAGCGATAGTTTTGCAGCAGACGGCCTGCATCCATTTCATCTGCCGCTGGGCGTTCTACTCGACGAAAAGGACGGCAAGCCGACGCCTGCCAGCATCTGTTTTCGCAACCCGTACTTCGATGGCTTTCCCAGCCCGCTAAACGGCAAGGCCGACGCGCAAGTAATGTGTATCGATCCAATGCTTGCGGCTCACAACAACGTCACTCTGCTCACCAATGCCTATGTGTCCAGGCTCGACACCGACGCCTCCGGTCGCATCATCAACGCGGTGCAGGTCGAACGCGATGGCACAAAAGAAACCTATTCGGCCGATATCGTGGTGGTAGCCTGTGGTGCACTAAGTTCGGCGCTGCTGCTGCTGCGTTCAGCCACCGATAAACACCCCAACGGCTTGGCCAATGGCTCGGGCCAGGTTGGACGCAACTACATGCGTCACAATCAGTCCATATTGATGGCCATGCTACGCGAACCCAATGAGACAATTTTTCAGAAGACCCTTGCCCTGAGCGATTTTTATTTCGGCGCCGATGACTGGGAGTATCCGCTCGGCCTGATTCAGATGTGCGCGGTCACGCACGCCGATCAGATTCGCGGCGAAGCACTTCCATCGTGGCTGGAGTGGTTGCCAGAGATGCCATTTGAAAAAATAGCAAAATATTCCATGAATTTCTGGTTGTCCAGCGAGGATTTGCCGCGTCAGGAGAACCGCATCCGCTACGATAGCGACCGGGTGGTGCTGGATCTCACCGAAAACAACTTAGAGGCGCACCGTCGCTTGAAGGACAAGCTGGAAAAATTGATGAGCCGCAATGGTGCGCTTCCGCACCTGTGGGAACGCAAGCTCTATTTTGGCAAGGACATTCCGATCGGCGGCACCGCCCACCAAGCCGGCACCGCTCGCTTCGGTACAGATCCGAATACCTCGGTGCTCGACCTCGATTGCAAGGCTCACGAATTAGACAACTTGTACGTCGCCGACGCGAGCTTCTTCCCCTCGATCGGCGCGGTGAATCCCACTCTGACCATCATTGCCAATGCGTTGCGCGTCGCCGACCATATTAAGGACCGACTCGGTGCATCCGTTCCGACTGCCGTAGCCAACATTTGCAGGAGAAGCGACGCATGACTTGGCTGTACGTCTTTCTGGTTCCGCTCATAGCCCGTATCTGTCTTGTCGTCCTGTTTCCTTTCAGCGCACTTGACAAGATTTTGGACTGGGATGATGCCCTGAAGCAGGCCCAATCCAGCTTTGTACCTACCGGCATCGCTCCGGGGTTGCTGGTGCTCGCGATCGTCGTCGAATTCGTGGCGCCGTTCTGCATTGTGACCGGCTGGCATGATCGCCTAGCTGCGCTTGTGCTTGCGGGCTTCTGCGTCGCGACGGCACTGCTCTATCACAACTTCTGGAGATATCCAGACTTCTGGATCAAGGGCGACAGCAAGGCACGCAGTCATTTTTGGGATTTTCTCAAGAACTTCGGGCTGGTCGGCGGCCTGCTGCTCGTCACTTTTGGCACAGCGCTCGTTCCTGCCGACCGGGTGGCCTCCCATTTATTGCCTTCGGACCCACTTTACTCACGGAACGCGCCATTGACGCCGCCTACGCCGTCAATACTAAGATCTGACCCGTCAAACAAAGATACACACGCAAACGGAGCCATACAGCAATGACTAGTCATCAAGAAGACGTGAAGTACACAGAGAAACCTACAGTGCCCTATTGGCACATCTGGACTGACGCGGACGGCGTCAGCCATCAAACCCGTTGCATGCTGGAGCACTTTGAGCTCGCAAGCGTCGGTAACGCTGACCCGCAATGGAACAATAAGCAGAAACGAACCGAAGCTACCGTCGTGTTCACTGTGCTCCCGGTTGGATGGGTTGGCGAATGGCACGAGAACCCGAGTCCGCAATGGATTTTGCCGCTATCGGGGCGTTGGTTCGTCGAATCAATGGACGGCACCCGGGTCGAGATGGGTGCGGGCGAGCTATCGCGAGGCGAGGACCAAAACTGCATCCCCAACAAACAAGGCAACAAAGGCCACCGTTCGGGCACGCTGGAAGACGCGCCGTGTGTGCTGCTGTGCGTGCAATGTCACGTGACACCCGTGCGCGAAGCCTGCCACATCAAGTGAGGAAAGAGTTATGGACACCGGCATGGACAACATCGAAATTATCGACAAGCGCTTCAAGTCCTGCGTGTTGCCCAATGCGCCGCTGGAGAAACTGGGTGAAGGCTTCCGCTGGCTGGAGGGCCCAGTGTGGTTCGCAGACATGCAGTGCCTGCTGGTCAGCGACATCCCCAATAACCGGATCATGCGCTGGACCGAATCCGGTGGCGTATCGGTATTTCGCGAGCCCTCTAACTTTGCCAATGGCCACACCAGGGACCACCAAGGCAGGCTGGTTGGCTGCTCGCACCATGGGCGGTGCATCACACGCACTGAATTCGATGGCACCCTCACGACCCTTGTTGATCGCTACCAGGGCAAGCGCCTCAATTCGCCCAACGACATCGTAGTCAAAAGTGATGGCACGATATGGTTCAGTGACCCGACGTTCGGCATCACCCGGGATTATGAGGGTGGCAAGCAGGAATCCGAGTTGCAGCCTAATCTGTACCGTTTCGATCCTGGCGATGGCTCGCTGACGGTTATCGCCGATGATTTCAAGGGCCCGAACGGTCTATGTTTCTCGCCTGACGAAAAGCGGCTTTACGTGGCCGAGTGCGGGCCGCCGTTCGCGCAGAACCCCGAACAACACATCCGCGTATACGATGTGGCAGACGATGGCAAGACAGTAATCAATGCACGAGTGTTCCATAAGGTTGAACCCGGCGTGGCGGACGGCTTTCGCTGCGACACAGAAGGCAACATCTGGACAAGCGCCGCCGACGGTGTGCACTGCATTGATCCGGCCGGCAATTTAATGGGAAAGCTCAAGGTGCCTTTCGTGGTTTCCAATCTGACTTTCGGTGGCCGCAACCGTAGCCGTCTATTCATCTGTGGTTCGCAAACATTGTTCGCGCAGTACGTCAATCGACGTGGCGCGCAGAATCCGTGAACGCGGGCGTACAACGGCTGCTGTGGATTGGCCGAAATGTCGCCGACCTAGATCGTGCAGTCGCCTTTTACTGCGATGCCCTGGGCTTTCGGGTCGAGCAAAGTGCGGAAGTGGCGCCGCTGACTTGGCCAAGCCTGCAAGGTATAGTCAAACCGCCCACGCGCAGCGCGCGGCTGTCGCTCGGCTCTCAGCGCATCGAGCTGAGCGAATTTCCGGATGCTATCCCATATCCGCCCGGGGCCACTAGCGCTGATCTCTGTTTTCAGCATTGCGCGGTCGTGGTCAATGACATGGATGCTGCCTATGCACGCCTGTTACAGCACGGCGGCGGGACGGCTATTAGCACCGAAGGCCCGCAACGCCTGCCACCGACGAGCGGAAGTGTAACAGCGTTCAAATTTCGCGATGCGGATGGCCATCCGTTGGAGCTGATTTCGTTTCCGCTGGGGAGCGGAGACCGGGTCTGGCAGCAGCATGCTGGTGGCCCGACGCTTGGCATTGACCACATAGCAATCAGCGTGAGCAATGTCGAACGAAGCATCACGTTCTATCGACTGCTTGGTTTCGAGATCTCTTCGCGCAGCGTGAATCGCGGCGCTGAGCAGCAACGCCTGGATGGCCTTGCGCAGGTCGAGGTGGACGTCATAGCGCTGCAACCTGGCATGGCAGAGACACCGCATCTCGAACTGCTCGGGTACCGGATCCCGTATGGCCGAAAATTCCCGAACGTGGGCGCCTGCGCTATTAGCGCGGACCGGGTGGCACTGAAAACGCGAAGCCTGCCGGTGTTACTTGACAAATTAGGCGATGAGAATGCGAGCCACGTCACGACCAGCCTGATAGTTTCGACCAAAATTCCGCAAATTGCATGGCTGTCCGATCCAGATGGGCATTGGTTGGTTCTGATCGAATAGCTCAAAATATAACAAGAAACTAATGGAAGATGATGTCGATTGCTCTCCAGAAAAGCCTCCACACGGTGGACGGCGACAACATTTTTAATAGTATGTGTGCGCCAACGTACATAGCCGAGAGAAAAAAAGTGTCAATATCGAAATTAAAGTCGCATTGGTAGTGGTGGAAAATGAAACGAGGGACGCCTCATCGTGAATAGTGATAGCAGTCAACGGGATTCTGCGTGGCACCATCGCCAAGGGAGTCCGCAACCTTCGGCAAACGCGAAGTGCCGGCAGACAATGTCGGTAGGTCGCTGGCTTGTCCTGTGCATTGTCCTGCAATTGCTCGTCGCTTGTACCGCCAGCACTCACATAAGTTTCCTCGACCCGCAGGGCCCAGTGGCCGATGCTCAACGCTGGCACTTTTATTGGGTACTCGCAATCTTGGCGGTCTTGGTGGCCCTGCCAATCTTTTTGGTACTACCCTTTTTTGCCTGGCGCTATCGTTACGGCAACAAGTCGGCGCGTTACACACCAAAATGGGAGTTTTCGCGGCTACTGGAAATCCTGTCGTGGGGCGGTCCCATCGTCATCGTGGTGGTACTGTCCGTTTTTGTGTGGCGTGATTCGCATAAGCTGGATCCATACAAGTCCATGGCTTCGAACCTGCCAGTGCTACACATGCAGGTGATCGGCTACGACTGGAAATGGTTGTTCATTTACCCCGACCAAGGCATCGCCACGATCGGAATGATGGCCATACCGATGGGCCGTCCGGTGTCGATGCACCTGACCTCGGCGACAGTAATGCAGTCGTTTTTCATCCCGGCGCTGGGCGGCCAAATCTACGCGATGGGCGGTATGGTCACGCAACTTAATCTGCAAGCCAGCAAAACTGGGCGCTCTCTGGGAGAGAACACCATGTACAACGGCGACGGCTTCTCTGAACAGAAGTTCACTGCAGTTGCGATGACACCCGCCCAGTTCAAGGCGTGGGTAGCCAACGTGCGCACAACCGGCATTTCCCTCGACGCGCATACCTTGAAAACCATCTCGCAACGTAGCACACGTAGCCAGTTGGTCGCCGCGCTCCCCGAAGCCAAGCCCATGGATGGCAATGTGTACTTCACCGACGTAAGCAACGCGCTGTTCCCTGCCGTTGTCAAAGCAGTCATGGACGGCACTCCAGTCGAACTGAACCGTGCGGGCGACCCACCCGCGAAGGTCTCCAATGACATGCCTCCCAAACACTCCGCAACGGTTGTAAAGGAAGCCCGATGAATGCCGCTGCCATCATCGAGCACCCGCTCGGGCGTTTGCACTTGACATCGCTGCCGTTCTATCAGATGCTGCAAGACCCCACCAAAGCAAATCTGATCAACGGCAGCATCGGGGGATTTGCCGCAAGCCTAGTCGTGATCGGAGCCATCGTTACCATTGCACTGATCACCTACTATGGCAAGTGGCGCGTGCTGTGGTCGGAATGGCTGACCAGCGTCGACCACAAGAAGATTGGCATTATGTACGTGGTGTTGGCCCTCGTGATGCTGGCGCGGGCGCTGATTGAGGCGATGTTGATGCGCGCTCAACAGGCGTGGGGGCTGGACGGCGGCTTTCTGTCGCCCGACCATTTTGCGCAATTGTTCAGCACCCACGGCACGATCATGATCTTCTTCATGGCGATGCCGTTTCTCACCGGCCTCATCAATTACGTAATGCCGCTGCAGATCGGCGCGCGCGACGTGTCCTTTCCGGTACTCAATTCAGTCAGTTTATGGCTGACTGCGGCTGGCGCAACACTGGTGATGGTTTCGCTGGTTTTGGGGCAATTCTCAACGGGCGGCTGGTTCGGCTACCCGCCCTATACGGAGGCCACTTTCAGCCCCGGCGTAGGGCCGGATTACTGGATTTGGGCGCTAACCGTAACAGGGCTTGGATCGACCTTCACCGGCATCAATTTCGCAGTGACTATTTACAAGGAACGCGCGCCCGGCATGACGCTGCTGCGGATGCCGCTATTCACCTGGACCGCGCTGTGTACCGCGATTCTGATGATTTTCGCGATGCCGCCGCTGACCGTGGCCATGGGGCAGCTGGCGCTGGACCGCTATCTCGGTTTCCATTATTTCACCAATTCGCTGGGCGGCAACCAGATGCAATTCGCCAACCTTTTTTGGTTGTTTGGTCATCCGGAGGTTTACATCTTGATCCTACCGGCCTTCGGCGTTTACTCTGAAGTCATCTCGACATTTTCGGGCAAGGCACTGTTCGGCTATCGGTCGCTGGTGATGGCGACCATGTGCATAGCCATTCTGTCCTTCACCGTATGGTTACATCACTTTTTCACGATGGGTCAGAGTGCCAATATTAATGCGGTATTCGGCATCGCCTCGATGCTGATCGGCATCCCCACTGGTGTCAAAATCTACGACTGGCTCTGGACAATGTTTCGCGGCCGAGTGCGATACACCACCCCCATGGTATACGCGCTTGGCTTCATCGTTTTGTTCGTGCTCGGCGGCATGACTGGAATCCTGCTGGCCAACCCAAGCATCGACTATCAAGTGCATAACACGGTGTTCCTGGTAGCGCATTTTCACAACGTCGCGGTCCCCGGGGTATTGTTCGGAATGTTGGCCGGTTACCATTTCTGGTTTCCCAAGGCATTCGGTTTTCGCCTCAGCGAGCGCTGGGGCATCTTCTCGGCGCTGTGCTGGATCTTCGGCTTTATATTAGCGTTCTTCCCACTGTACGCTTTAGGCATAATGGGATTTCCGCGTCGCACAGTAGCGTACAGTCAGTCGACATACGTTCCGCTGGAAATGGTGGCATTCGCGGGTGCGCTGCTGCTTGGTGTCGCGCTGCTGGCGCTGGTTACCCAACTCTATGTATCGATCAGGGATCGTGAACAAAACCTCGTTCCGATAGGCGACCCGTGGGACGGGCGCAGTCTGGAATGGGCGGTTTCGGCGCCGCCACCAGAGTACAACTTCGCTGTCATTCCGGTCGTCAATGATCGCGATGCGTTCACGGCCGCCAAAGAATTCGGCAAGGGTTACCAGGTGCCGGACGAGTATGTGGACATCCAGATGCCCCGCAACACCGCGATGGGCCCAGTGCTTGGCGCGCTCGGTTTTGCCACCGCGTTCGGACTGGTCTGGCATATTTGGTGGCTGGTAATTATAGGCACGCTGTCCGTGATCACAACGATGATTCTCCACGGGTTCGCGCGCGACATCACCAAAGTAATTACCGCCGGCACAGTCGAGCAAGAACACAGGCAATGGCTGGACACTGCACGCACTGCGACCGCCATCACGCGGGATGATGAACGCAAGTGCACCAATCGTGGCCTGGCCGAAGTCGAGCCGTGGGCCGCAGAGGCCACGCCATGAGCTATCAAGTCTTCAAATACCCGGGACTGAATCTGGGTAACACTCACTCCGAGGCACACAACGCGGCAGAAACCATGGTGTTCGGTTTCTGGGTGTTCCTGATGAGCGATGCCATCCTGTTCGGATTGGTGTTTTCAACGTACGTAATATCAGTCCACGCCACCGCCGGCGGACCGGGTCCGCACGAGCTGTACGATATTAAGAGCGTGTTCATCGAAACCCTGCTGCTGCTAGCCAGCAGTTTTACCTTCGGTATGGCTTCGCTGGCAATGAAATACAAGCACAGTATGCCGCGGCTGATCGGGTGGTTGCTGGTGACGCTGCTGTTAGGCGCCACGTTTCTGAGCTTCGAGGTGCACGATTTTCTGACGATGATCGCCAAAGGCGGCGTACCTCAGCGCAGCGGATTTCTGTCCGCCTTCTTCGACCTGGTGCCACTGCATGGCCTGCACGTGACTGCGGGCTGCATCTGGATGCTGTGCATCTTCGGTCAGATCGCGCGCTATGGCCTCGATACTCCAACCAAACTGGGCATCCTGCGGCTGGCACTCTTCTGGCATTTTCTGGACATTGTCTGGATCGCAATTTTCACCGTGGTATATCTGGGAGGACTGGCATGACCGCGCCCACGCACGCTGATATGGCTCAGGCAGAGCGCAGCCAGGATGAACGTCACGAATTTCTCTTGTATGCCCGGGGAGCCGGTTTCGCACTGTTGTTGACCTTAATACCGTTCGCGCTTGTGCATTGGAATGTCATGGCCCGTTCAAGCCTGTTCGTCACAATAGGGGCGTTCGCTCTGATCCAGATGATCGTCCACTTCCGATTCTTCCTGCACATTACTTTCCGACGCAAACGCGAAGATCTGCAGCTAATATTGTTCTCCGCTCTGCTGTTGTTCATTATGGTGGCGGGTACCATCTGGATCATGGCTAGCCTAGCGACCCGGATGGCGCTTCCAATACTGCCCTAACGCGATTTCCTTGCAAACTGTACAGAAGTCCGATCCTTGCGGGCGAGAGCCCCGACAATCCTTCAAGTCAATGGTCTATAACTTTGCACTATTCGACAAGGAAATAATCAGCCGAGCAACAATCGGTGGCTTTCCCGCTTTACGACCCTATAACATTCGCATACGCGCTTTTCTAGGCCCGTCCGATCCAGTATCTGAATGTGACCGTGGGCGTAGCTAATTAGGCCTGCGTCCTGGAGCTTCGAGGCTGCCTCCGAAACACTGGGCCGACGCACGCCGAGCATGTCCGCGATCCGTTCCTGTGTCATTATTAAATCGTTTGACTCCAGGCGATCCAGTCTATGCAGCAGCCAGCGACATAGCTGCTGGTCGATCGAGTGGTATCGGTTGCACACCACTGTTTGCGCCATCTGAGTTATTAATGCCTGCGTATAGCGCAACAGCACGTGCTGCGTGGCTCCGCCTAGGTCGAATTCGCACTTCAAGATATCGACGCGCAGCCGATAGGCCCAGCCTGTGCTTTGCACAACCGCCCCGCTAGGGGTAGTGCCCCCCCCCATGAACAAGGCCACGCCGACGACGCCTTCATTGCCCACTACCCCGATCTCCGTTGAGGAGCCTCCCGCCGTGACATAGAGCAGCGACACGATAGAATTGATCGGAAAATAGACGTGGTCAAGCAAGCCTCCCGATTCATAAATAACGTGTCCCTGAGGCAACTCGACCGGGATCAAGTGCGCAAGCAAACGATCCCTGGTTTCATGTGGCAGAGCCGCTAAAAGTTGATTTCGTTTCGGCTCATGCGTTATACCCATACCGTCTCCAATCTTCATGTTTGGATCCCGTGACCGCATGACACACCACTACTTAGTGTATTTATTTTCCGCTTCCGCCCCGCTTTGTCAATATCTGCACTAATTTGTAAGTGGCCGCAACAGAAATGACGGCTCGCGCCTGTCTGACGCTACTGATCTGGGCAAAGTGCAAGGTGTTTATTGCGCTATGTACGGTATCGAACCGACACCACCAGCAGGTCGAAAGACAATAGCGAATGGGGCCAGTAATTTGAAAGTGTATGCGTTCTTGACGACGAAATGGCGAGCGTTTTGTTAACGCTGAATTTAGCCGACTACGGGGAATCACATCAATCTCAACAAACGAATACGACAGAGTGCCGTTCTGAAAGGAAAAAGATAATGACGACGATTATTGTGGTTGAGCCGTACTCGCTTCTGCGTCTGGGTATATTACGGTCTCTGGACGTTCTAGCGCCCACCATACTGAGTGAAGCGATGGACTACTCTCACCTGTTTCGGGACGAGCCTAAGATTGGCAGCACTGATCTTATAGTGCTGTCAGTTCCCAACAAAAAGGAAAGAACGATTGAACTGGTCAATGCTGCGGAGCGCGCTTTTGCGCCAAAATCTATTCTGTTGTTGTCTGATGTCTCTGCGTTAACCTATATGGTACCCGACATGTCTTCCATCTTGTCCGGATGCATGGCCAAAAACTCGTCGTCCGACATGCTGGTGGCAGCAGTGAGGCTCATACTGGCCGGAGGCAAATGCTTCCAGCCCGCAACACTGCCACCTCAAACACCAGCTTTGCGTTTTTCCGCCGCAACACCCGTCTCAGGTAGCTCCTATGTAGCTGCTTTGGCGGATGGCGACACTCCTCGTCGCCGCTGGTACGACAAGAACCTCCCGCCTCCGGTGGATGTTTCGCCAATTGACGCTGTTCAAGAGCACGTAGGGTTGCTAACAGAAACAGTTGCGTGCGAGCCAAAAGTCATCGAATGCGAACCCGATCAGACGCCATACCCAAGTGAACAGAATTCTTCCCGTTCATCGCTGGTAGCCTCCGAAGCGGCCATGCTGAAGCTCACGCCACGCCAATATGAAGTATTGGTCCTTTTAGCACGCGGTTACCCGATGAAAACGGTCAGTCGTCAATTGAATATTTCGGTAGCCACTGCCAAGACCCATACGGTAACGCTATACCAGCGTCTGCAAGTGCATACTAGAAACGCGGCCGTTTATGCGGCGGTTTCCCGCGGAGCCACTCTCGGTTGGAAGGGAAAGGGGCTTGGTTTGTCTGGGTCACCTGCGCCCATGCGTGGAGCAACAGTAAGCGTTGAGAGGCGTCTGGACTGTTAAGGTTCTTGCTTCAGTATTTTTACACCAAATCGCTTTGGGGTCGCAGTTCTGCTAGGAAGCCACCCTCAGCATCAACAATAAACGAGGTACTTAATGAAAAAAATACTTGCTTCCACCATTCTCTCGTTACCCCTGCTGATCGCGCAGAATGTACTCGCACAAACAAGCGCCCCTACGGATCAAAGTGTCAAATCCAGTACTCCCGAGATAAACGCAAACCCAGGTGTCGCTCCTTCCGCAACTGCCAAAATGAACTCTACCGTTGCAGGAACGACCAATACTCGCGTGGACGGTATCGTTACCGGCTGGAGCGTTAAAGACAAGGTCATGGGCAAGACCATGTACAACGAGAACAAGGAGAAAGTCGGAGAGATTAATGACATTATTATCGCCCCCGACGGGAAAAGCACCTTTTTCATAGTAAGTGTGGGCGGCTTCCTCGGCATGGGCGATCATGCAGTAGCCATACCCTTTAGCGCTGTCACGTCGGCAGGCGATAAGCTGGTACTGCAGGGATATACCAAAAGTCAATTGAAGTCTATGCCGGAATTTAAATATATAAGGTAACTTTATAAAGAATTTCTCCATGCTGCGCTTTCCGCCCCGACAAGCGCATTTGCTGCCGGCGCTCTGAGCCATATTTGCAAAGCTGCGTACTTTGGCCTCCGCTAGGCACAAGACTTATTAGTTCAATGATTGGTAAGACGGAACTTAGTTTAAGTTCAACATACCTGGCGAAAACGAGACAATTAAGCGTTCATGCAAAGTTTGTTAAAGCACGAGACGTTTCTGCTTATTGCTATCGTAACGGTCGTTATCGGCTATGCTTCGAAGGTATTTTTTCCAATTGAAGGAAAAATGCTCGCGATCGCGGAGGTGGTGATCCTGATAGCGGCGATTCTATGTGCGTCACTAAGCATTGCCTATCACGCAGAGATTACGGCGCAAAAGGTTGGTGAGCCATACGGCACCATGCTGCTGACTCTATCATCTGTCCTGGTCGAAGTCCTCGTCTTAGGCATAATGACCATCAGCATTGCTTCTAACACGCTAGTACGTGACAGCATCTATTCGGCGGTAATGCTGGATATCAACGGGATATTGGGCATAGCCGCTCTGATTGGCGGAATCAAACACGGCGAACAATCGTACAACGACGATTCCGCAAGAACTTACAGTGCCATGATTATGACGGCTGTGGGAATTTCAATGATCGTTCCTGAGTTCGTCGCCAAAGGTGCCTGGCAGGCCTATTCCACCTTTACTATTGTCACGATGTTATTGTTATACGGTGTATTCCTGCGCATGCAGGCAGGGCCGCACAGCTATTTCTTTAGTTACAGCTATCCCGACAAAAAGGGACGCAAATCGCCGATCGCGGCAGCCAACATAGGTCGTGTACATTCAATAGCGGTGATGGTGGGGGGAATTGTCGTAGTGGGTGCGTTGGCCGAATTGTTGCCGAAGTCATTGGAATTGGGCCTCCAGGGAATTCGAGCACCGCAAGGGTCGATAGCGCTGATCGTCGCGGTTATTTCAGCCACGCCAGAAATACTCACCGCCTTGCGCGCCGCACTGGAAAATCGTATGCAACCGGCAGTCAATATTGCGATGGGCGCATCACTTTCCACGGTGGTTTTGACAGTTCCAGCAATGGAAGCGTTAGCGCTGTATAGAGGTCAGCCTTTCCAGATGGCCATGACGCCGGTTCAGACAGTCATGATGCTTCTCACCCTGGTTGTTGTAGCAATCAACCTTAATGACGGCCAAACAAACGCCATTGAAGGCATGACACATTTTGTACTTTTTGCCACCTTTCTGATGCTATTCGCTCTAGGCGTTTAAATCTCGAAATTAACCAATGAATTTCCTTTTTTCGGCCAGACGTGGTTCTAGTATCTTGTGTCGAAAATATAGGTCTACAACCCTCGTACTGCTCTCCCCGCGTACCCGAGAAAAGCTAAACATCATGAGTAGCCTTTCTTCGAGATCTGCCACCTTTCGCGACGTTCTGTTCAAACTTTATGGGCTCTGCAATTTCAGAAGCGACCGCCGCATGATTAAGCAAGCCTACCAACGATACACCCCCGATAACGTTGCCCAGCAAGGTCGGAGCCATAAAGCGGAGCAGATAATCGGCGGCAGAAGTGTGCGCTATAAGCACAGAGTATGCGCCTTCCACAGATCCGGCAATAATATGTGAGAGCTGGCAAACAGCCACTACATACGTGATAAGTACAACGGTCAAGAGTCGGCCAGATCGAGCATTTGGAAGCAGCCACACCATCAACGCGATAAGCCATCCCGCAAACAGCGCGCGCATTAATGTGGGTACGAAGTCTCTGTAGGCAGGTTGCAGCGACAGTTCTGCAAATGCCTGCATGACTGCGGCGTCGAAAACCCCCGGAACAGTCAAAAGAGCCGCAAAACCGAATGTGCCAATGATATTCGCTAACAAAACGATTGCCCACAAGCGCATCGCAAGCAGGAACGTCTCCCAACTCGGCCTCGTAAGAACGGGCAGCAATGCCGTCAGCGTGCTCTCGGTAAACAATTGCTGACGACCCAAAATTACGATAACAAAGCCAGTGCAGTATCCAAATCCGCTTACTAGGTGCCGCCATGGTGTCTCAGGCAGGCTCGCCTGGAGCACGGCCTGCGTGAGAAACGAGAAGCCCATGGACAGCCCTGCTGCGAGTGCAGACCAAGCCAAAGTGCCCACAGAGCGCTGTAGAGCAATCTCACCTTCCTCACGGATAATTTCATGAATAACTAGCGCTCGCGGCGTAGAGTGGTCTGCCGCCTGATCTCGCTCGGCAGAGTCCAAATGAGGAGATTGCGCGCCAGCATGCTCTTGCGAGCTTACTTCTTTTCCCATTCGTGTTTATGCTCGCGTGTCGTAAGCAGTATCTTTATGCGGCTGTTCAGAGCGAATCATGAATTGCACAGCGCAAGATACAGTCAGTCGATCGATCTAACTTTTTCGTGACGTCGAGCCCTTTTTTAATGATTAGCTCGAGAGTATGAGCGACTTCCCTGCCACCAAAATGAGTCCACCGTAGTTGGCCATTCGTTTTTATTGAATACGGGGGCATGTTTAAGGCGATCCATCTCTACTTGCAACACTACGACACCTTGCTTCGTATCTAATAGCAATGCATCCCAGGGCACTGCAATAAGCTTCTTCCACATGCCGAGAAACCCGCCGAAAGACAGGACCGCATAGATCACTTTGCCAGACTGTATATCCAGCACGATTTCCGCGACTTCGCCTAAATCTTCTCCTATATGATTGCATACAGAGGCGCCAATCAAGGAACTCGCGCTCATCTGGCCGCGTTCGCCGCTGACGTCGTTATTTACTCCGTCATGACCGTCCGTGTCTTGGTTTTGGTAGTCCATTGACTATCTCCTGATAAATCGTATGACGATGTATTGACGCGATAGAAGCTTTTCGACGTCTGCTCGGATAAGAATGAACAAGAATCAGCATACCGTCTGTACGTTATCGCACATATAACTCTCTAAATACTCTCGCGCTGCGGGTCAACTTTAGCGAATACTGCACGGTGAGTTCGATAGCGCACAGACGGGCGTCAGGTTTTATATGAAACTAGCCGTAAGAACTTAGCGATAACCATCATGGCCAATGGCGCGTACTTTCCCGTTGCACGACAGTTATTTGGACACCCAAACTTTCACGACTCACTATTAGGCGGCACAAAATGACATTAGGAACAATTCTGTTAATCGTTCTAGTTCTATTGCTGATCGGTGCGATTCCAAGCTGGCCCCACAGCCGTCAATGGGGTTATGGTCCCAGCGGTGGCATCGGGTTGGTGATTGTGCTCGTGATCGTGCTGTGGTTGATGGGCCTCATATAGCATTGCAGTATTACTAATGGTTTCTCGCTACATAACAATTCTGGAAAATGCCATGAACTCAAAGCCGATTCTGGAAAATCAACCTGTCACTGACCGCAAAGCAGCATGGGGTATGTTAGCTCGTGCCTTCGAGTATGAGCATGCCACCGTTTCAAGAGTAGATTTGCTCGATTTCCGGGCTCCGATGAGCCTAGATAACAACACGAGAGCTCAAATACTCGAATGGGCATCCAATGAGTGGCTCACTGAACCGGCAGACGAAAGTGGCAGGATCCGCCTTACCCCAAAAGGTATAAAAGCGTGGCGACATGACGCGTAATATAGCCCGTCGCGTACGAGTTATTCTGACGGATCGAGCATTAAAAATTGCTCAGGCTATAGGCTAAACGCAGCCAGTTATCGAACGCGTCATAATTGCTCTAAAAGTAGAGCTCAGATCGGGTGTGCGGATCACCTATTTATACCCTGCCGCCTACAATAGCAAAAACATCACCTGCAAAGCAGCCATGACGCGTCGCTTTTCTTTTTTTCTTCGTCTGCCGGTTATTTTATTTCTGGCTCACGTCTATACGGCAATACGGCTCGCGGCAGCGGCGCCTGCCGGGACTGCACGGTGGCTAACCGTAGCAGCAATGGCGCTAATCTATTTGCTGATCCTGGCGGGGTTTTACACGCGCCGATCGGTAGGTAGCTCGATCGGCGATGTCATTGCGTGGGCGGGTTTTTTGGCGCTTGGTCTGTTTTCATGGTTGTTTGTTTTAACCTTCCTGCGCGATATATTACTGTTGTCGATGGTGGCCGCAACAGCCATACACCGCGAAATCCTTAGCGATTCCGCCTCTCACCTGATACATGCGACCAGCGCCATGGCCGTACCGGTGTTAAGCGTGGCGGCGGTTTTGCTGGGCCTTCTGAACGCTCGGCGATTGGCACGGGTCGTGGACGTTGAAATAAAACTAGCTGCCCTTGCGCCGTCTTTGCAAGGGCTTACCATCGTTCAGGTGTCTGACCTGCACGTCGGCCCAACCATCAAGCGCGGCTACGTCGATGCAGTGGTTGATGCCGTTAACAGGCTGTCGCCCGACATTATTGCTTTGACTGGAGATCTCGTCGATGGTGGCGTGGCGAGGCTAGCCGAAGATATCCGACCGCTAGCCAGGCTGAAGGCACGATATGGCGTGTATGCCGTCACCGGCAATCACGAATACTATTGCGGCGCGGCACAATGGGTGGCTGAATTCAGGCGGCTTGGGCTTGATGTCCTTACGAACCAGCATCGCGTGCTGACACACCAGGGCGCCCGACTTGTGGTGGCGGGCGTCACAGATTTCAGTGCCCAGCGCTTCGATGCTTCACAGGCCAGCGACCCTGTCCTGGCTCTGGCTGGCGCGCCAACCGGGGTGACCCTCAGAATTCTATTGGCACATCAGCCGCGCAGCGCACCGGCCGCCGCCGCTGCGGGTTTTGATCTGCAGCTATCGGGGCACACCCACGGCGGACAATTCTGGCCTTGGAAGTATATAGTCCCCCTGCAACAACCCTTTGTATATGGCCTGCATCGCCACGGCCCCATGGCGGTGTATGTCAGCCGCGGCACCGGCTATTGGGGGCCGCCAATGCGGCTTGGCGCGCGCTCTGAGATAAGCCGGATTCGCCTGATTGGAAATTGATTGTTTCTGACCCGTCAATGCCGTTTGGACTACAGTGGTCATAATGCTGCCTGAGGCTTCCTTGGAAAAAAACGTGCTGGCGCTTAACTCGGTTACTAAAGCCTTTGGCGACACGCAGCGGCGTGTTGTCTTGCGTGACATTTGTCTCACGATTGGAGCCGGCGAATATGTGGCCATCATGGGAGAATCGGGCGTCGGGAAATCGACGTTGCTGAACTTGATTGCCGGCCTCGATCGGCCGGACAGCGGTCAGGTTATGTTTGCCGGCCAGGAGTTGGGTGCGCTCAGCGATGACCAGACAACGCGATTGAGGCGACGTCAGATGGGCTTCGTCTTTCAGGCCTTTCACGTACTGCCGCATTTAAGCGTCGTACAGAATGTCGCCCTTCCTCTTCTGCTCAACGGCGTCCGGCAGCGCGAGGCGCAGGCCTGCGCCCGCGCCATCCTCGCGGAAGTAGGGTTGGCTGGACGCGATGAGAGTATGCCGCACGAACTCTCAGGGGGCGAACTGCAACGGGTCGCTATCGCGCGAGCCTTGGTTCATAAGCCTGCGCTGTTGTTGGCCGACGAGCCTACCGGCAATCTCGACGCCGACACAGCGTCTCAGATCCTGTACCTGTTGCGCGCACGGGTCAAGGCGAACCTTGCATCGAATACGGCGGGGCTGCTGGTCACGCATTCAGCGCGCGCAGCAGCGACCGCCGACCGCATTTTGTTGCTGACCTCCACTGGGTTGACGCCATACCAGCCAGTGTCGCCCCCGTCCGTAATGCGACCTGAGGATTGAACGGTGCAGATCTTACCCCCGCTCTTGACGGTGCTGCTCACGGCGGAGCTGCGCGCGCATGCGGGCCGCGTACTGATCAACGTCATCGCTATCGCCATTGGCGTGGCGATGGGCTATGCGGTATATCTGACCAATCAGGCCGCTCTGACCGAGTTCTCGCAGGCGACACGCTCACTTCTGGGCCAAAGCGATCTAGACATTCGTGGCCCGCAAAAGGGCTTTGACGAAGCTCTTTATGCGCGCCTGGCAAGTTTGCCGCAGGTGGCGGCAACCAGCCCCATGGTTGAAATAGATGCACATCTGCCAGGGCGCCATGCAGCGCTCAAACTGCTTGGCATCGACGCATTCCGCGCACTAGCAGTGAACCCTGGCCTGATAGGGCAGCCCGCGCCAGGCCAAAAAAGCCAGCTTGTATACCTGAACCCCACCTCCGTGTTTCTTTCTCCTGCAGCACTAACGTGGCTCAAGCTCAAGCCTGGCGACACACTTACCGTGCAAGTCGGTCTGGATACGCTTACCCTGCAAATCGCAGGCACGCTACCTGTTACGACTGAAGCATTGCGCGTGGGTGTGATGGATATTGGAGCGGCACAATGGCATTTCAAGCGTCTTGGCTTGCTGCAAAGCATTAACCTTAAACTCCAGCCCGGCGTAGATGTAAAGGCATTTCGGCGAACGCTGGCTTCGATACTGCCACCAGGAGTGGAGGCCGTGACGACCGAAGATAGCCGGCGTGTTACCTCTAACCTGTCGCGGGCCTATCGTGTCAATCTGGACGTGTTGGCATTGGTGGCACTTTTTACCGGCGCCTTCCTGGTGTTTTCCACGCAAGCGCTGTCGATTATTCGCAGGCGCGCACAACTTGCGCTACTGCGTGCCCTAGGCATGACTCGTGGCAGCCTGTTGCGAATGGTGCTCGCTGAAGGCGGTATCCAGGGTTTGGCAGGCGCCCTGCTCGGCCTTGCGCTGGGCTTGGTCATCGCCACTGGGCTGCTGCATTATGCCGGAGGCGATCTGGGCGGCGGATACTTCCCTGGCATACGCCCGACAGTGCACTTTGACGCCGGAATCGCACTCGCCTTCGCCATGCTGGGTGTGGCGGCTGCGTTGCTGGGCAGCCTCGCGCCCGCTTGGGAAGCCTCGCGCGCACAGCCGGCGCAAGCGCTTAAGGCGGGCGACGAGGAAACCTTGCCAGGACGCTTGCGCTCCCCGTGGCCGGCGGTCGGTGTCATTGTTGCCGGCGTCGCAATGAGCCAGGCTGGGCCGGTGGCTGGCCTGCCGATATTCGGCTACGCCTCGATCGGTCTGTTATTGGTCGGCGCTATTCTGTGCATGCCGCGCCTTGCCCGCTGGGCCTTCAGCATTCTGCCTCCGGGTAGAGGGCCCGTGCCTTATCTGGCGCTGGCGCAGCTAGCTCGCGCACCGGGGCGAGCAGCTATTGGCCTGGCCGGCATCCTGGCCAGTTTTAGCCTGATGGCCGCCATGGCGATCATGGTTACGAGCTTTCGCGTCTCTTTCGAGCAATGGCTGGACACAGTGCTGCCGGCTCAACTCTACGTACGCGCGTCAGCAAGCGGCGACACGGGCTATTTTTCCAGCACCGACCAGCAAATAATCGCTGCCACACCCGGTATCGCCCGTGCTGAATTCACGCGTACGGATGAGATATTGCTCGACCCACAACTGCCGCCGGTGGCGTGGATCGCCAGGCCGATCGACAAGCACCATCCGGAGGCGCGTCTGGCGTTGGTCGGCACTCCTAGGGTGCCACGTGCAGACGAACCGCCGCCGATATGGGTTAGCGAAGCGATGAAAGATCTATACGGAATGCATTCAGGCGAGCGTGTCAGCTTGCCGCTTGCAGGACACCTCGTTGCGTTCACGGTTGCAGGCATCTGGCGCGACTATGCTCGCCAATTTGGCGCTATCGCGATTGACCTGGACGATTACCGTCGCCTGAGCAACGACCGCCGCATTACAGGTGCCGCTCTGTGGCTGGCGCCCAACGTCCGTGCGACGCAGTTCGTGCAAAACCTGCGCCAACGCTTGCCTGGCGCCAGTCATATCGAGATCAAGGACTCTGGTGAAATACGTAGTACCGCCTTGCACGTCTTTGACCGTAGTTTCGCCGTAACCTACCTGCTCGAAGGCATTGCCATCGTCATCGGCCTGTTCGGCGTCGGAGTCAGCTTCAGCATGCAGGCGTTGGCGCGCTCACGTGAATTTGGCGTATTAAGGCATTTAGGCGCGACACGCAGTCAGATTGGCGCGATGCTGGCGCTCGAAGGCGCAGGGTTGGGGCTTCTTGGAATGGCCGCTGGCTTGGTACTCGGGTTAGGCATAGCACTGATCTTGATTTACGTGATCAACCCGCAATCATTCCATTGGACCATGAGCCTGCATATGCCCTGGCTTCTCCTGGCTGCCGTTGCGCCTGCACTGGTGGCCAGCGCTTCGCTGGCTGCGCTTGCCAGTGCCAGACGGGCCATGTCGGCGGGCGCAATACGTGCCGTAAAGGAGGACTGGTGATTAGGTCCAGGCTTGCGATTTTTTCCTTGTTTTGTATGCTGTTGACGGCGGTCTCGGCACAGTCGCAGAGCCATCTGCCGACCTACCCCTCTGTTTTGCGTGGTCACGCGCTGCATTTCCCCAGAGACCATGGCGCCCACCCAAAATTCCGCACCGAGTGGTGGTATGTCACAGGATGGTTGCAAACGCCCGAAGGATCCCCGCTTGGGTTTCAGGTGACTTTTTTTCGCTCACGCCCGCCGCTGGACCAAACCAACCCCAGCCGCTTCGCGCCCAAAGAACTACTGTTCGCCCATGCCGCCGTATCTGATCCCGCACTTGGCAAACTGCAGGATGAACAGCGAGCAGCACGCGCCGGCTTTGGGCTGGCCGAGGCGGCCACGAGCGACACCAACGTGCACATTGGTGCATGGTCTTTGCAGCGAGACCCCGGTGGCATTTACCACGCTTTGGTTAAAGGCCGCGAGTTGGTATTGGAACTTGCGTTGGCGCCCACTCAACCACTGCTATTGCAAGGCGAACGAGGCTATAGCCGAAAGGGGCCTCTTGCCACGCAGGCCAGCTATTACTATAGCCAGCCACAGCTCAAGGTGAGTGGCACCCTTAGTCGCCATGGAGCACAAGTGCTAGTCCAGGGCACGGCGTGGCTAGATCATGAATGGTCTTCCGCCATGCTAGACGAACAAGCCGTCGGCTGGGACTGGATCGGCATTAATCTTGATGATGGCGGCGCACTGATGGCCTTCCAGATTCGTGACAAAGCTGGCCGCAAACTTTGGGCTGGCGGCACGCTGCGCCGCTCCGATGGCAGCGTAACCACCCTGCCTCCTACGTCTGTAAGCTTCTCGCCTCGTCGCCGTTGGCGTTCGCCCCATACCGGCACTGAATATCCGGTGTCGATGCATATACAGGCCGCAGACCTCACGCTCGACCTTGTCCCTTTGATGGACGACCAGGAACTCGACAGTCGCGCCAGCACTGGCGCGATCTATTGGGAAGGTGCGGTCACCGCGCTACACGCTGAAAACCGGGTCGGACGAGGCTATCTGGAACTGACTGGATATTTCCAGAAGCTGGGCTTTTAATTGGCATAATTGCGGCAAGTCCGCGTAAGTGCCAAAATAGTCATCCTTCCAAACAGGCCTCGCGAACCGGGGACTTTCTGGTCAATGCACTAAGAGCACGTTTTCTCGTGTCTGATGTTTCAATGAGCGACACCCCCTTCAGTTTTAAAGACATAGCCATCCCGGCCTTTGGCCCGTCGTTGCTTTTCGGGATTGGCGAAGGTGCGATACTGCCAGTCATTGCTCTGAGTGCGCGGGAGCTCAACGCGTCCGTGGCCATTTCGGGACTTATCGTCGGCCTGATCGGCATCGGATCGCTTTTTAGTAATATTCCAGCCGCGTTGATTATCGCCCGTTATGGCGAAAGGCTTTCCATGGTGGGCGCCGCGTTATTCAGCGTGCTGGCGCTGGTTTTTTGCCTGATACCGGACCAGATATGGTTGCTGGCGCTAGGCGTACTAATGATCGGCATGTCGTCGTCGGTGTTCATGCTGGCCAGACTAACCTACCTGATCGAGGTGGTACCCGTCTATATGCGTGCGCGCGCAATGTCATCGCTTGGCGGCACCATGCGGATCGGCATCTTCATCGGCCCATTTCTGGGTGCGGCGTTAATGCATTTCATGGGCCTGCCTGGCGCCTACTGGGTCGCGGCGGTCGCGATGCTAGCCACTGGGCTGCTTTCATTTACGATACCTGAACTGGAAGTTCGCCAGGCATCAAGCACCGACTCCAGCGCGGCGCCAAAATTGATTCACGTTGCGCGTGGCCATCTAAAGATCTTTTTAACCTTGGGCTTCGGAATTTTGCTGGTCAGCGCGCTACGGGCCTCCCGCCAGATTGTTATCCCGCTATGGGCGGACCACCTTTCCATTAGTCCGACGACAACGTCGATTATTTACGGGCTGGTGGCCGCTATTGATATGCTGGCCTTTTACCCTGCCGGTAAAGCAATGGATCAACGCGGCAGGCTTTGGGTGGCATTGCCCTCGGTGGTCCTGATGGGGACTTCTCTCGTATTGATGCCAGTGACGGTCGGTTTGATCAGTTTTCTGATCGTCTCAATGCTGATGGGTTTGGGTAACGGTATTGGATCTGGAATTATCATGACCTTGGGCGCCGATGCCTCGCCCCGCGTTGGGCGCACAGAGTTTCTGGGCATTTGGCGATTGATCGCCGACATGGGCGCCAGCGGCGCACCGGTGTTGCTCTCAGCCATTACTGCGGCGGCCTCTCTGGCTCTTGCCGTGGTCGTCACCGGATTGTTCGGCTTCGTCGCCGCTGGCGTATTCTGGTGGTGCCTGCCGCATACGCGATTTACCCCGCCGCGTTAAGGGGGTCGCGAACAGTTCATGATCAGTCGCTGACCTCTAGGGATGGTCCCGTCAACAATCATCGCGCCTACTTATCGCGGATCGCCCATCTTTTTAGCGATCAACACGGCATTGGTGCCGCCAAACGCAAATGAATTCGACATGACAACATTGATATCGCAATTTGTCCGGGCTTGACCCGGAACATAATCCAGGTCGCATTCCGGGTCGGGCTCATCCAGATTGATGGTCGGTGGAATGATATTCGCGCGCATCGCAAGCAGTGCGATGGCAAACTCCAGCGCGGCCGAGGCGCCAAGCAGATGCCCATGCATAGCCTTGGTGGAACTGATGAGCAGCCTGACCGCATGGGCGCCGAACGCGGCTTTGATCGCGGCTGTTTCAACCCGGTCATTGGCCAAAGTGCCCGTACCATGGGCGTTCAGATAATCGATTGAAGAACCTGGCAACCCGGATGAATCAATGGCCAGACGCATGGCCTGCGCCTGGCCATTAATGCTTGGACGAGTCAGATGCTGCACATCGGTGCTCAATCCATAACCGATTAGTTCCCCATAAACAGGCGCCTTGCGCTTAAGCGCCTTGCCCAACTCCTCAAGCACCAAAATGGCCGACCCCTCGCCCAATACCATTCCGGTCCGGTTTCTGGAAAATGGTTTACAAGAAGCGGCAGGATTGATGGGATCTTCCGTCGCAAGTGTACGCAAGGCTTCCCAGGCCTTCATCGGGCCTAGCGACAGCGGCGCCTCGGTCCCGCCCGCAATCATAATGTCGACCTCGCCAGTTTGAATGCGCTTCGCGGCTTCGCCGATTGCGACCGCCGAGGATGAACAGGCTGTAGTGAAAGTGAGGATAGGCCCGGTGATTTGATGATCTATACCGATCCACGAAGCGGCTGCATTATTCATGGCCAGCAAAACACTGAATGGCTTGATGCGGTCGGACTGCTCGCCATAAAGAATTCTATACGCTTCGTCGGTCGATTGCGCCCCTCCCATGCCGGTGCCTAGAAATACACCTGTACGTAAAGGGTTCGTATCGGCAAGGTCAAGCCTGGCGTCTTCTAGCGCCTGCCGCACGGCCACCAGCGCAAACTGGCTGCTTCGATCGAGCATGCGCAGCCGCGGTGCGTCGAAGTAGCGCTCGCCCGCAAAATCCGCCGATGCCGCAATGCGCGTGACCAGCCGCGGGCAAAAGCTACTGTCCAAACGACGGATACCCGAGCGACCTGCACAGGCAGCGGCGAACGCGTCGGTGATGGAAGTCCCCAGTGGAGAAATCACCCCCAGACCGGTAATGGCGACGCGTTTCATCAGGACTTGCGGGGAACCATTGCAGGAATCAGGTTATTTGCGCCAGGCTCCTCCTTTTGAACCGCCAAGAGCTCGTCGATGTAGTTGACGACGTCTTGTACGGTCAGCAACGAGACCTGATGGGACGGCACTTGAATCTGGAACGCGTCTTCAATTTGAAACAGTAGTTCCATGACGCCAAGCGAGTCGATTCCAAGCTCTTCGAGCCGGGCCTGCGGTCTCAACTGCTCGGGGAGTAGCGGATAGTCTGCCGCCAATATTTGCTGTAAGCGTTCATAAGTTGACATGTACATCCCCTTGCCAAGTCGCTAAATGGAACTAGCTTCCGGCATTGTAACGAGCTTGATTTCGCGGCCAAAATGAGCCATCCACCTTTCCGCTCCATGCCGCAGCATGGGTAAGCAGCCATGGGTAGCGCTGCAAAACAGGAAACACAGTTCCCATAAGTGTCGGCCGCATAGCGATATGCGCGAATGCCGCAGCGAATCGGATTCGCGGAACAAAAGCCCGACGCCAGGCGGCCATGTACCCTCTTTGAGCCCTATCCTGATGTTCTTTTGACGTCCGTGCGTGCGGCCCTTGGGCGAGCAGAGCTTCGGCCAATAACCAAGCGCCTTGTAGCGCCATGCTGATACCCTCGCCAATGATAGGATGCGCCTCTCCTGCTGCATTACCTACCAAAAATAATGATCCGTTTCCCTGCGCCAGCCTGACGCCGGGTCGAATCGGCCCAATACTTAACCACGATCCACATCGCTCGCTGCCGGCAAGCATCAAATCCGCTTCACGGCAAGCCTGCCTAACATAGGCAAGTGCTGCTTGAGCGGCTGTCGCTCCATATTTGGCGTGCCGGCATGCGGCCAGGGTATCGCGGCGTATGCAAAATGCCAAAGTGGCGAGCGATCGCCCCTCTAAGACCATGCCTCCATAGCCTCCTCGAAACGACAGTACCGGCAACAAGCCGTTTGGTAGCCCGGTTGAACTGAAATTAGCCTTGAAGGCGAACAGGTCAGAGTCATGATGAATGCTGGGTCGCGTTCCAGCCTTCGCGGCGGCCATCGCAGACTCGCGCGAAGAGGTGTAGTTGGTGCCTCGATGGGTCTCCCATGACCCGCAGGCAGAGATGATGATCGGCGCGGCAAGAATCCGGGTCTCTCGCGACTGGACCTCCTGTATGGTACAGGACATATGTCCTGGCGCGCCTTCCATCGTCAGCACGGTCCACGGACAAAAAACGACGGCGCCAGCGTTCCCGGCTTGTTCCAGCAGTAACGCATCTAAGCCCTCTCGCCCCAAGGCATAGCCCCACGGGTGCCGTCGATCGTTAAAACTGGGTAATTCGGCCCGAACCATCCGATCCCGAAAAATTAGCGCGACATGACGCAACGGAGGACCGGCCAAATCTCGTGCCGCCTGGCCTATGCCCAGTGCGTCGAGCAAGGGCATATTGCTGGCCGCTATGCATTCGCCGCATACTTTTCTTCTGGGGAAATCAGCCTTCTCGATTAACGCAACACGCCAGCCCTTGCGCGCCAGCAAAATAGCGGTGCTGCTACCGGCGGGCCCAGCCCCAATGACGAGGACATCGTATTGATCGTCCACGCCTTATCCCGATTGCCGAGAGGCAATGAATGTATGACTGAACAATCCTGCGGCGCCCTCTTGCACAACCCATTGCGATAATGGGCGCGGCCACAGTTCAGACAGTTCGGTGCCCGAGAAACCCGCTTTCACACTCAGCACCGCGTCTTCACGGGTCACCGCGCAGGCACCCAACAAACCGAGCAGACGGCTGGCGAATAGCGGCCCGGGCCCACGGCGCGGCTCGCACGCCATAAACCAGTCAGTACATTGTGCAAGCGTTCCAAACAGAGCGGCAATTTGCGACGAATCGAAATGGTGCACAAATAAGTTGGCAAGCGCGATATCCCACTGTTTGGGGACGGGCGAGGCCATCCAGTCATGCAGATCGACGCGTAACACGTCGACCTGCCATCCTAGACGTTCGAATCCGTTTTGGGTGGCCATAGAAACTACATTCTGGCGGTCGAGCAAGCTAAGATGCACAGCCGGCCAACAGGCTGCAAACCGCTGCGCCAAACGCAGCATCAGTGTGCCGTCACCCGCACCGATCTCGATAATTCGCAGGGGCCGTCGACCCCGACTATGCGAGGCCAGTTTAATGTGACGCTGAAAGGCGCGTGAAATCAGGCTCGCCGAGCCCATAAGGCGATTGACTCGCCGCAAATCGAGACGTGCGCGTATCGCCAGAGGATCATCGCAAGGCAACTGATCCAGTCTTTCGGACGACAGGCGTCTGGGAAGAGAAGCGCTCACATTCGAATCAACCTCTGGTTATTCAACTGATAGGAGCGCACCGTGGCAACAGAAACCTGCTCCAAATGATGACAGCCACCATGCGCCCGCGGGAGCTCGGTCGACCAATGCTGCTTCCAGCACAAAGTATACAAAAGCACTACTCAAATTGCCGTAGTCGCGCAATACACGGGCACTATAACGGAGATCTTGCGCATCGAGCCCAAACTTTTTCTCGATGGCAAGCAGTACATCGCGGCCGCCGGCATGCATAATCCAAGCCGTGATATCGGCGGCATCCCGCCCCACTCGTTGCATCACCGTTTCCAGCACACGATGCGCATAGTCAGCCGCCAGAGTCGGTACCTGTCGGGTCAATATATTGCGCAACAGGCCCTGCCGGGATTCAAACTTCAATGCGTTGCGTTGCGCGGGATCCAAGAGCGATTCGCTGTCCTGCCACTCGATACGGCGCACCGACTCTTGTGGTATTTGCGAAAGCACTGCTGCCCCAGCACCATCGCCGAACAGGCATGCGCTAATAAGGACGCCCGGATCGTCATCCAGATATATCGCCGCGCTGCACACCTCAACGCACACCGATAAAACATGCTGGCACTGTCCTGAAGCCAGCAAAGCGTGCGACAAATTAAAGTTGGGCAAAGCCGCAGCGCAACCTTGGCCGACCAGATCGAAGGCTTGCACATTGCTGCGCAATCCCAAATATTGGGCCACATACCCGCTTAATCCGGGACATAAATACCCTGTGCACGTGCTGATCACAATCGCATCAATTTGATGCGGCGCGAGACGCGCCTGATCTAATGCTTTCAGTGCTGCATTTTGTGCCAGCGACGGCGCATTTTCTGTAAAGCGTTGATGCAAAGTATCGGGATCGATTCGGAAAACGTCCTCAAGCGCCTCAATCGCCAAATACCGTGTCTCGATGCCGTTATCGCGTGTAAGGACTGCGTTAGTAACCCAGTGAGCCCTGGGCCCTAGGCGCGCGAACCAGTCCGATGCCTGAAACGCGCTCCAACACTGCGCTTTGGAATAACGTTGTGCAGGGACGGCTGTGCCTAGCCCGTTGACGAACATATTGGATTTCCCTTTTTCATGCACGGATCTCCGACCCATTTCGGGCTTGTATACTCACTATAAGCCATGCCGCATATGAGTACCCACCGCCGCCCCCACCGCCGGTATCGCTCGACATCGGTGCCGCACCACTGCGGTACGTTCCGCCATCTGTCGAACATCCCGACACAAGCGCCGCTACAACAACTAGAAATATCGACAAAGGCCTAGTCATGTTCATCATAGTCTTCAGGGAGCACATTAAGTGTGAACTCGCTTATAAACGTTTGAGCCTGTCCTTTTATTCCGGTTCAAGCACAATTATTTTCAGTCAGACCGTCGTGATCCTACGCAGTTTGCGCAGCAGGCACTCACACATTACCGGGTTCTCGCACGGGGCAATGGCGTGGCGACGAGCGCTTACCCTAAGCCAACGTCCAAGCAATTCGTTGCAATAGATACAAACACCTATTACATAGCGCTTTGAAACAGTGCCCGCGCGGGTGCATAATATGCCGCGTATCCGCCCAGTTTTTGGCCTTCAACCTAGAGCAACAGGTTTGTTGCGTCGCAACAATAATCCCGTATTGTGTAACAGCAGCACACTTACTGATTCCAATTACCATGGAAGAAAAGATATGCAAATCCGTCATTTATTGAAAGTCCTGCCTGCACTGCTAATCGGCGCAAGCCTGGCTAGCACCGTCTACGCCGCCGATATCAAAATTGGTATTGCCGAAGCATTGACCGGACCGGCAGGCAAGTACGGCGTCGCCATAAAGAACGGTTTTACGCTGGCTGCCGACGAAATCAACGCCAAAGGCGGCGTAAACGGCGACAAGCTCGCGCTTATTGTTGAAGATGAACAAGGCAAAAAAGAAGAAGCCATCAACGTCTTTAAAAAACTGATTTTCCAGGACAAAGTACTCATGGTGTTCGGCCCTACCCTGTCGAACTCCGCGTTCGCAGCCGACCCCATCGCCAATTCAGCCAAGGTCGTCGTGTTCGGCACCAGCAATACGGCTGATGGCATCACCCAGATGGGGCCGTATACCTTCCGCAATTCCGTCATGGAGGCCGACGTTTTGCCAGTTAGCACACGCGCGGCCGTCAAGCATTTCCATATTAAGAAAGTGGCGGTCATCTATGGCAATGACGACGCGTTTACCAAAGACGGCTACAACGTCTTCAAGGCCACTCTTGCGGCGCAGAAAATTCCGGTTACTGACACCGAAGCCTATGCTAAAGGCGATGTCGACTTCAAGGCGCAGCTTACCAAAATGAAGGCTGGCAATCCTGATGCCATCGTCTGCTCCTGCCTGGCCGAAGAAGCCGGCAACATCATTTTACAAGCCAGGTCACTGGGCATGAAGCAGCCTTTCATAGGCGGCAATGGCCTTAATTCGCCCAAACTGTTCGACATTGCCAAAGATGCGGCCGATAACTCTATCATGGGTAGCCCATGGTCTTCGGAAAACACTGCGCCGGCCAATCAGGCATTCATCAAGGCATATCAGGCCAAATTCAATATGGCCCCCGACCAGTTTGCAGCTCAGGCCTACGACGCGATGAATATCGTGGCCGCAACACTCAAGACCATCAAGCTAAGCGGCAATCTGGCCAAAGATCGTGAAGCCTTGCGTGTCGCATTGCCTCATACCAAATGGGACGGCGCTACCGGCAAATTCGCGTTCCGCCCAGCCCCGGCATCCAAGACAGGTAAGGCGGTCGGTTATGATGCTCAACAAGACGCCATCGTCAATATTGCCCAGCACAGTAAGTTTATAGTGCTTAAGTAAGCTGGCTGCAGCGCTTAGCGAAGCCGTGCAGCGGTAGTCGTCCATCTGCAGCAAAGGCATTCTCGGTTATCCACCGAAAATGCCTTTGCTCTTACTTGTAAGCACATCATGCTCGAACAACAGCTTTTCAATGCACTTTCACTGGGCAGTGTCTATGCCCTTTTCGCACTTGGCTTTACGCTGGTCTTTGGCGTGCTCGGCGTTATCAATTTATCGCACGGCGCAATTTTCATGCTGGGCAGCTATGTGGCGCTGCTATTGGTAGAGAAGCTGTCGCTGTCGCTGCCGCTGGCCTTATTGGCCGCAATGCTGGTCACCGGCTTAATTGGATTGGTAGTCGATTATTTGATACTGCGGCCATTACGCGCGCGCAACGTGCCGCACCTAGTGCCGATGATCGCCACCATAGGCGTGGCCATCATGCTCACCAATCTAACGCAAGGATTATTCGGCACAGACAACAAGCGCTTCCCTTTCGGCACCATACCGGAAGGAAGTTTTAATTTGGGTCATTTACACGTTACAGCGGTACAGATCGGAATCATCGGAATTTCGTTCGTGTTGATGCTGGTGTTGCTGTCCATCATGCGCAAAACGCAGTTGGGACGAGCGTTGCGCGCAATTGCCGAATCACCCAGGGCGGCTTATCTACTTGGCATCAACGTCAATGGGCTTTTTTACCTGACTTCCTTTGCGGCTGCAGCATTGGGCGGCGCAGCGGGCGTGCTGGTGGGCCTGTCATTTAACGCAATTTCACCCTACATGGGACAACCAATGCTGCTCAAAGGGATTGCGGTCATTATCCTTGGTGGCATGGGAGACATTCGCGGCGCGCTGATCGGCGGGCTGTTTCTAGGTTTTGCCGAAGTGCTGACAGTGGCCTATATTTCCAGCGATTTTCGCGATGCCGTGGCGTTTGGTTTATTGTTTTTAATTTTACTGGTCAGACCTTCGGGCATGTTCGGCAAAATACTGGAAAGAAAGGCCTGATATGCTTGATTGGTGGGATGCATTTTGGGCGACCTATAACACGGTTATTTTCAGCATAGGCGTCAACGCTTTGCTGGCGTTGTCTATTTACGTCACCCTGGCATGCGGGCTACTATCGTTGGCCAACGCAGCGTTTATGGGCATCGGCGCCTACGCGGCCGCCATCATCAGTCTGGAAACCGGGCTGTCGTTTCCAGTAGCGTTAGCTGCGGGGACCGCTCTACCTGCGTTTGTGGCTCTTATCATCGGGATACCGACACTGCGATTGTCCGGCGTTTATCTGGCTATGGCTACTCTGGGATTTGGCGAGGTGGTGCGGATTGTCCTGCTCAATATGACGATTACTGGTGGCCCGATGGGGCTCAATGGCATACCGTTAAAAACCGAGTTCTGGCAGATTGTCCTTTTGTTGGCAATAGTCTTATATATTTTGGGACGTCTACGGCGATCGAAAATTGGACGGGCCTTCGAGGCCATCAAGGCTGATGAAGTGGCCGCGCAGTTGATGGGAATTAATGTTTCGGGCCACAAGTTGTTTGCATTTGTGCTGGGCGGTGCCATTGCGGGCCTGGCGGGCGGCCTTAACGCCCATTACACATTTACCATCGGGCCTGGCAATTACGCATTTGAGAGCGCTGTGGATATCCTCACCATGGCTGTATTTGGCGGCATCAGCAATCTGATCGGGCCGACGGTGGGCGCAACCATCCTGACGGTGCTTCCCGAAATACTGCGTCCTTTCAGAGACTATCGTCTTGCAATCAATGGGCTAATCCTGATTCTTGTGGTTCTATATTTACCCAATGGCATCTGGGATCCTCGGCGCATCCATGCGTTTTGGCGGCGTCGTAAAGCACGCAAGGGGCTTTGATGCTGCAATTTAATCAAATCAGCAAAGAATTCGGCGGGCTAAGAGTGCTCGACAACGTCACTTTCGAAGTACCCGAAGGCAGCATTTTTGGCCTTATCGGCCCCAATGGTGCAGGTAAAACGACGGTATTCAATCTGGCTACAGGCCTGCTGCATGCGTCGAGCGGCCATATCGACTTCAGCGGTCAAGTTCTGGACAAGCTGGCGCCGCATCAAATTACGAGGCTGGGAATTGCCCGTACGTTCCAGAACATTCGCATATTCAAAGACACCAGCCTGCTGGAAAACGTGGTGATTGGGATGCATGGTCACCTGGACTATGGCTTTGCTGGCTTGCTCTTTAATTCGAGCTCTTTTCGGCACATCGAAGCGGCGGCGCGTGAACGTGCACTCGAAATACTGTCTTGGGTCAAGCTCGATCATAAAGCAGATATGCTGGCCGACAGCCTTTCTTACGGGGAGCAACGCAAACTGGAATTTGCTCGTGCACTGGCTACCCAACCCAAACTGCTACTGCTCGATGAGCCGGTTGCGGGTATGAACTCGGCCGAAAAATCTGAACTCATGACACAAATTCTTAGTATCAGGCAACGAGGCTACAGTATTTTCCTGATAGAGCACGATATGCGTTTTGTCATGGGTTTGTGTGATCGCATCGCCGTGCTTAATTTCGGGCGCATTATTGCACAAGGGCCACCCGATGAAATCCGCAATAATCCGGATGTGATCGAGGCTTATCTGGGCAAGGAAGAAGACGAATGAGCGAGATTTTGCGCATTGCCGATCTTGCGGTCTCCTACGGCCATATTGAAGCGGTAAAGGGCATCAGCCTGACATTGAAGGAAGGCGAAATAACGGCTCTAGTGGGCGCCAACGGAGCAGGTAAAAGCACGACATTGCTGGCGATCTCGGGTTTGTTGAAACCGACACGGGGCCAAGTGTGGCTTGACGACGTCGAGCTTAGCCAACTATCGCCGCACAAAATTGTGCGTAACGGAGTGGTGCAAGTGGCCGAAGGCCGAGCGATTCTGACAACACTGACGATCCGCGAAAATCTGGAGCTCGGCGCATATACCCGCCGCGACAACGCACAGATTGCACAGGATCTGGACTGGGTGTATTCGCTCTTTCCGGTGCTTAAGGAACGCGCTAGCGGGCTGGCTGGCAATTTATCGGGTGGCGAACAACAGATGCTGGCTATTGCACGCGCCTTGATGGCAAGGCCCAGGGTACTGCTGCTCGATGAACCGTCGATGGGTCTGGCGCCACTATTGGTGCGAGAAATTTTTCGGGTGCTTAAAGAAATCAATCGTACCGGGCTCACTATTTTCTTGGTCGAGCAAAATGTGCGCCAAGCCCTTCGCATCGCGCAGCGCGGCTATGTACTGGAAACCGGCAAGATCGTGCTCGCCGATAGTGGCGAAAACCTGCTGCGCAATCCTCGCGTGATCCAGGCCTACATGGGCGGCTAATGCGCACTGCTTGCGCCGCGTCGGGCGCGCTAAGATCGCCGATTTGAAGATCAAGTTCTGGCAGCCACAAGGGCTGCCACTACAACATTCACGAGCGCATTTTTGTAGCGGCACACTTGTGACCGCCTTTGCACGTTTTTGTAGCGGCACTCCTCGTGGGTGCCATCTTCAAAACTGTGTAGACTTGTTATTTCAGACTGTAGCCGCGGGAGAACAAGTATGATGCGTTCCCAACCTCAATTGATCCGTGCCAAGCTCGACACATTAATGCCTACACAAATGACGGTGGGCAAAATCGAAGTGGCCATCAAACGCAAGGAATGGGCTAAGCTTGGGAAGAAGGCCCGCAGTGTCGCGTTGGCCTCCCATTGGTTTCCCAGCGTTTTGGGTGCGGACGGCCGTCATTACATTGTCGATCATCATCATTTCGGCGTGGCCTTGTTAGAGGAAGACGTCAAAACCGTAAGCCTGATGGTGTTGAAAGACCTGTCGTGGCTCACGCCAGCCAGCTTCTGGCTTGTCATGGAGCATCATCAATGGGTTCACCCTTACGATAGTATCGGCATGCGACGCAGTTTTGATCTGATACCCACACACTTGGAACAAATGCGCGATGATCCTTACCGTAGTTTGGCCGGCCGATTGCGTAGCGCCGGCGGATATGCCAAAGATGTGACGCCCTATAGCGAATTTTTATGGGCAGATTTCTTTCGGACCCGAATTGCTTCCGAACGTTTGGCCCAGCACTTTTCCAAGGCGCTCGCCACCGCCCTGAAATTGGCCCATAGCAAAGAGGCGCGCTATTTGCCAGGTTGGTCGGGCATCCAGGCGACCGCAATCTCGGGTAAATTGTATGATTGACGAGTACGTTTTGGTAGCGGCAGCCGTTCTGGCTGCCGTTTCCTATTAATTCTTAAGCCTCGGCATCATCCAATTCAGCCAAGGTCGCGTTTTCGTAGCGACGAAAACGTCTAATTCCGTCCGTCGCGACATGCCATCTTCCGCAAGCCCGGTTATCCAGAAACTCCATCCGCCGCCCACCTGCCCCGATCCGATCCTCGACCGTGCCCATTGTTGGCGGCACCACACGCGGGCAAGGCGGCGCGCTCGTGCCTAATGCCAGCAGACGATCGTAGTTTTGCGCCAGCCAAAGCGCGCGATAAGCCTGCAAGGTGGCTGGCCACAGCGGCGTAACGAATCCGGCACCACCTAAAACCTTTAGCTGACTCTGCGTTAAATCTGGGGCAAATGCCAAAAAGCGGCAGTTGGGCTGCTTATCGCATGCCTGTTCTATTAATTGAGTCCAGTCGCAGGCCGGAAACGCGGTAGGGTTGCGAGGGCGGAAACCTGTCACACCAACACTAGTCCACGTACCAAGTCGTGCGGCCCACTCATCTACCCATCCTGCCGGGGTGTGACCACCGCGAAGATGTAGCTGGACGATTTCCGCATGCATTTCTTTTTTTCCGATATCGCTTGGGCCGTTTGCATCGCCATACCAGTCAGGATTACTGTGCGCCAAAGTGCCGTTGGCCACGGCAATATCCAGAACCAAATCCATGAATAGAAATAATTTATGTCGGGCGCAGGTCTCCGACAAAATAGCAAGCGTCTCAGACATTGAACCCAGCTCGAACCAAGAGCTTTGGGGACGATCCGGATCGTCGGGCGCACCGTGAAGCCTGTTTTCAAGAGTCGACCAAAGTGGAGGGGTCAAAATACTGGTGTAACCAAGGCTGGCGGCTCGTTCACATAAAACGCTCCATTGTTTAATGCCGCGCAATTTGTCCGAGTCGTCCGAAGTAGCCATGCGACGGGCTGGATAGGTGTAATAAATGTGCTGGATCGCAGGATCCCAGATAGACATAGAGTTATTCATTCAGCGCACCGTTTTACGGTTGAAATTGTCCAGCATCTGCAACGATCACTGGAAACTAGGTGGTGCAATTCTTGCTCTTGCCAATTCGTCATAAGCAATGATTTGGCAGTAGCGCTATGACGAATAATTGCCAGCAAGTACCGTGCCCAAAATAAAAATAGACACTCGATGCGATATTTACGCTTAGCGCGCCGCTGATACAAAGAGCTTAGGGCATATGGCTAGCGCAACGATCTACGTCATCTAGCCCATTATTTTTACCGTTGAGTATCCCTAGTATGGACTCCAGTGTTCGCATCTGATGGCGGCCGCTGTGGCGCGCGATGGTGTCGTTGAAAATCGCTCAGCGCAAACGTGCAATGCCGTGTTCCGGTCGACATCAGCATATCGAATGTATCGATTTTTACTTTGGGAGAACGCAATGACTGAACTAATACGCTCGCGATACGGTGGCAAACCGCTGCGCCGACACGGCCAAGCCCTGTTGATGGCGCTGGCTCTAACAGCGATGGGAGTCCAGACGGGGTACTGCTTCGACTCCGATTTGGGCGCACCGCCTGAACTGATTCTGGGCAATTCTACGGTCAGCGTGGCCCAGTCCGGCCGAAAAAATACCTCCGCCGTGCAACAGCAAGGGGCGTCGAATACGGCTCGACTCAGCCAGGCGGGTTCCGACAACGGAATCAGTGCCACACAACAAGGCAATGGCAACTCGGCGCTGCTATCCCAGGCGGGCACAGACAACCTGATCAATGTCTCCCAGTACGGGAAAACTAACTACGCGACAGCGACGCAATCCGGTTACGCCAACAACGCGGCTGTCGCGCAATATAACAATTTGGGCGATGCCCGCATCGCCCAGGACGGGAATTTGAATTCCGCCACCGTCATCACCCTTTCTGCCGCGGCTCCGCCGGTCAAACTTAACCAGTATGGCAACGGGACCTATGCAAAAGTTATCCAGTACTAAAGACCGCTGGGTTGGACAACACGTTTCAGGTCTTAATTTTGGGGAATTACAATGAAAATCGGTCTATCTATATTAGCTTTAGGCGTTGCTGTCGCGTTTGGGGCTCCGGCCATGGCAGCCAATACCGCAACCGTTACGCAATCCGGCTATAACAATGACGCCGGCATTACTCAAGCGTACAACGATTCCGGGATGTCTTCGATTGGCCAAACCGGTACCTATAACGTTGCCACGTCCAACCAGCAAAACAACGACAGTGCGATCAGCAAAATTACTCAAAAGGGGTACAACAATTCGGCCAGCGTCAGCCAAACCAATAATTGGTCGGCCAACTCAACGGTCTCTCAAGACGGTACATACAACGTCGCCAAAGTTAATCAATTTAATGGCAGTCACCTGATGTCAACGGTGGGTCAGTCAGGCTACGGCAACTACGCCAATGTCAGTCAAACCGGCTGGAACCAAACGGCTACTGTAAGCCAGGCCGGCACTTATAACGTGGCCAACATTTCGCAAAAATAGTAAATCAATACTAGCAAAAAACGGCATGGGCAAGTATTTCTACTTGCCCATGCCGCAATTACCTATCACAGTGCCTAAACCTTAAAGCTGGACCTTTTGTATTTTGGCACCTTCAAGCGAGACGCCAGCCATGAGGCCTGCATTGGTCAGTACGAAACCGACGACTGATTGCTGTGCGGTATTAGTGTCTATCTTGCCATTAGCGCCGACATTGGCAAGGGCCACTGTCGCGTCAGCGCCAACCGTCCAGCCGTTGCTGTTGCGAAACTTGTTCAAAGCCTCTTGCGTCATGAACAACAGCACAATTGCTTTAGACTGGGCGCCCGCCTGAAAGCCGATAGAACCGGCAGACGTGCTGTAATAACCTTCGTTGCGACCATTCACACGCAAGACTCCGTTACCATGTTCGGCGGCGATCACAAATCCAGCGCTTAAAACAGTGGGGAACACCAGAACTCCCTTGGCCCGTTCAACCAGCGAACGCGCGTCAGGCGTCGACTTATAAAGCCTCGACAGGGTCGTATTTGCATTCGTATTGATATCGCTGCGCTGCTGAGCGGCAGTTGCTTGGTCTTTGGGCGCAGTCGTCGTACACCCGGAAAATGCCAAGCTGGCTAATGCTACGGCCACAACGGCAAGGCCTTTACTGCGGGATGTCGAAAGCTTTTGTTTCATAATTAATCTCCGTGGTGTTGAATTGCTGTCTTTCACCACCAGCAAGTCACGTGCCCAGCTATGAAAAGCAAATCATTCGCCCAGCAATTCCGCTATCGGTTGCATACCTTCAATATGCTCCGAAATAACCTTTATAACGACAACAAGCGGAACGCAAAGCAACATGCCCCACACCCCCCAGAGCCATCCGCCAAACAGGAGCGCGATGAAAACGGCTGTTGCGTTCATTTTGGCAATCCGACCTGTCATCCAGGTCGTGATCAGCATTCCAACCACCGCCGAAATCGCCAGCGATGCGCAAAACACGAGAAACATCATCGAAAAGGACTCAAACTGC